>JANYDE010000124.1 GCA_025359915.1 Chamaesiphon sp. 336R_metabinner_41
TCGTGACGATTATTACACCGTTTCTAACTGGAGTTTCCTGGTCAACCTCTACCGAGAGGAAGCGTAAGCACTAGGATTGCAACGTTTCAAACTTATACCGTGGCGTTAAATCAGGTTTACCCAGATTTTTATAAGCGGTAAGTCAGCTATTTTGCGGATTCATCTTTCGATCTTATCGATCCCTAACGCTTATTCACCGATCCCCGTTCCCGATCGAGCTGATTAGCGTTAACATAATTACTTACATAACAAAATTTGATATTAAACTGACCACCTTTTATGATCCATTCTGTAACAGATCTGAATTTTAAGGAACAGGTTCTCAATTCGTCGATCCCCGTATTAGTTAATTTTGATGCTCCTTGGTGCGGACTCTGTAAAATCATCCAACCAACTTTGATCCAATTTCACGATCGTTGGGATGAACAAATCAAGTTAGTTAATGTCAATGCCGATGACAATCTTAAGCTAGCAAGTGCTTATAAACTCCGAACGTTACCGACGTTAATTTTATTTAAAAATGGGCGAATTTCAGATCGGTTAGAAGGTTTTCATAGTCGCGAAGCTCTGCGTGAAAATCTTGACCGAATCACCAGAGTTGCCACTATCAACTGGCAAGTCAGTGATATAATTGCGCCGATGCAAATTGATTGGCAATTAGTTCGTGGATAGTGGATAGTAGATAGAAATTTTCATAAATAACGAAGACTTTCGCCTTTATTTATTTATTTATTTATTTATTTATTTATTTATTTATTTATTTATTTATTTATTTATTTATTTATTTATTTATTTATTTATTTATTCACTATCCACTCATTTAACTCTCTGGCAGCTTACTTTTAGTACCAGATTCTCTTCTGAATTGTTGCTTGCGCAGGGTATCAATTTTTTCATCTACTTGTTTTTGCAAGGTTTTGTCTACCCTTCTGCTATAAATTTTTAGATACTTAATTGCTTCATCCGTATTTCCACTAGTTTCTCTAATTCTGGCTAGAGAAAGATAGTCTTGGGTAGAAATCATTGGGGCTATATCTTTATAACTTGTGAGCAATTGAGGGACAACAATCGTTGACAAGAAAACTAAGAATATAAATGATACTTTTGCGTCTGGTTTGGTTGATTCGACTAAATACATCGCTAAACCAAATAGCAATAACATCACTGCAAACATAAACAGTAAATGTGGATCTTGGAGGAATAAGTTGGATGTTTGTTCGACATCTGCTTTATTTCTTCCAAGTGTAAATCCAATGAGCGCGGTAGTCGTAGGTAGCGTAAATTGCCGTAGATAGGCACCTTTGCCACTAAGATGAAAAAGCAGTGATAGAACACTGGCAATGCTGACACCGATGTTCCAAGTATTCATATTTAGCACCCCGAATTTTTATTAACTGTCAATTAGCGATCGACAGTTAATATTGACTGATATAGATATCGCTGGTAATCGTAACATGTATTAGCATCTAATTTCTGTCAGGATATTGATATCTATTACCTTTGTTTTGCCAGTAGTGGAGCAGCCGCGAGTAGTTCTTGAGTGTATGGTTGTTGGGGATTGTTGAAGATCTGTTTTGTGTCACCCATTTCGACGATTTTACCTTGATTCATGACGGCAATTCGATCGCATAGAAATTTAGCCAGCCAGAGATCGTGAGTGATAAATAGATAGGTGAGATTATCTTCACGCTTGAGTTCGAGCATCAGATCTAAAACTTCTGATTGAATCGTAGCATCTAACATACTGACTGGTTCGTCACAGATCACTAATTTGGGCTTGGTAATTAGCGCACGCGCAATGCCTACCCGTTGCTGTTGTCCGCCGGAAAGTTGGTTAGGATATCTGTTAAAATACTCTTCTGCTGGAGTTAAGCCGACTCGATCGAGCATTGATAATACTTTTGTTCTAATCTCTGCTGGAGTGGAGTTCAGTTCGTGGATGTTTAAAGGATCTGCGATACTTTCACCGATAGTCATCATCGGGTTGAGTGACGCGCTTGGATCTTGGAAGATCATTTGCATTTCTCGGCGTTTACCACGCATCTGTTTGAGCGATAGTTTTGTCAGCTCTTCCCCGCAAAATGTAACAGTACCACCAGTAGCGGGAATTAGCTGTAGGATGGTGCGAGAAAGAGTACTTTTTCCGCACCCTGATTCGCCGACTAAACCAAAGATTTCGCCTTCATAAAGTTCGAGCTGGATATTATCAACGGCTTTAATTGTCTTGGTTTCAGCTTTGGTAAATAGACGCTCTAGGAAACTGGTTTCGATCGTGTAATGCTTCTGGAGCCTGTCGAGTGTTAAGATCGGTTTCTTGTCGGCTAGAGCTGTGGCGGTTAAATCCGCGATGCGATTGTCATTTTGAGTATGTAATGCTGATTTGAGTAATATTTGGGTATATTCAGCCTGAGGATTGCCGAAAATCTGTGCGACAGTTCCTTCCTCCTCCTTGCGCCCTTTATTCATCACCACAATTCGATCGCAATAAGTCGCGATCATGGCAAGATCGTGAGAGATGAGTAATAATCCCATCTGTCTCTCTTCACACAGTCGCATCAATTCCCGCAATATTTCCGCCGACACTCGCACATCTAGACTCGTCGTCGGCTCATCGGCAATAATTAGCTTCGGATTGAGCAATAAAGCTAACGCGATTGCCACCCGCTGGCGCATTCCACCACTGAATTCGTGGGGAAACTGACTCCAACGCTCTTCGGGGATTTTCACGGCTGCTAGGGTGTCTAGAGCGCGTTGTTTGGCTTGTTGCTTGGTGAGATTTGGTTCGTGTGCTTGGAGGGTTTCTAAGCAGTGATTGCCAATAGTCATCAACGGATCTAATCTTGTCATTGGATCTTGAAAGATTAACCCGACGACTTCGCCGCGAAAACGACGCATGGCTTCGGGGTTCAGATCCGGAACTGATTTTCCCTCAAATAGGATTTTACCATCAATGCGAGAGCCTTCTGGGAGTAAGCGCATGATGGCTTTACCGAGGGTGGATTTACCACAGCCCGATTCACCGACGAAGCCGATTTTTTCGCCCGCCGCTAGTTGGAAGGAGACATCTTCGATGGCGTTGGCTAGTTGCTGGCTCGATGGGGATTGGGGATATGTCACCCACAGATTTTGGACGCTTAATAGTGGTTGATTCATGGGGATTCGGGGGGTTGGGGAGTGTGGGGAGGTTGTTTGGGGTACTGCGGAGATTTTTACCCCACCCCAGCCCTCCCCTTATAAAGGGGAGGGAGCCGGAAAGCCTCCCATTTACAGGCTAACGTGCAGACACAAGTCTGTTTGAGGTGATGCGGAGATCTCTACCCCACCCCAGCCATCCCCTTTACAAGGGGAGGGAGTAAAGCCCCCCTTTATAAGGGGGGTTGGGGGGTAAATCCAGAATGCTATCCTCTAGCTTTTTTCTCCTTTAAATCTCCGCATCAGATAAGCAGCAGCAAAGTCACCATTGGGTTGTTTTTCGAGAATGTCAGCTAAATCGAAAACGCGCTGCGCCATTTCGATTCCTACCTTATCAATCACGGCTTGACGTTCGAGTTCATTTGCATGACTGGCGCGGACTTGAGCTTGCCAGACACCGGAAAAAATCTGAGCAATATTAGTATCTAGTTTAAGTTGTTCCAGTACTTCCCACTCACCTCGATCGCACCAAATGCCCCCGCAAGTGAGACAATGTTCTAAGTAGAATGGCTCTTTGAGTGTAATTTTTCCTCTCGCCATCACGCTGCTACATTCTGGACATGGTGCTGTTTTTGCGTCCAGATGGCTCGGAGTATAGGGGAGATGATAATTTTTGGTTAAGACATCGGGGTTGGGTGGATGTTCGACACGTTCAGATTTCCAGGTTTGATAATTGAGTCTAGAAATCCAGTCACCCTCGCACTCGCGACAATGCTTGGTCAACAGCATATCACTGAGCAACCCATTTACTAGCGGGGATTTACATTTAGGACAATCCATCAAATTAGGGGTTATGTATTATAATCAGGGACTTCTTCGATTATCGATGGGTCTAGATCGATTTGAAGATTGGACTCATTGATAGATCGATCTGATTTATCATCTATTAACGATAATAATTCTGCTGTTTTGAGTAAATTTCGTAGCAGTCCTATTTTCATGTCCTGATTACGATGAATCGGAACGGAAATTCTCGCCGGATTGCCAGCTTTACCGTAGATGTGGTGACTACCTTGAATCCGCAATAAATCCCAGCCGTTAGCTGCTAATAGTTTAGCTAACTCTTTTCCAGACATCGATTTCATATCGCAATCTCTAAGACTTGAGATTTTTCATCGACTACTAACTGGCTGAGATCGACTGATAAACAACCTTCAATTGCTTCATGTAGGTTTGACATCATTTCATCCCAGCTATCGCCTTCAGTCGCACAGCCTGGAATCGCTGGAACCTCAGCCCAATACCCGCCTTCGATCGCTTCATGGACGATTACGGTTAGTTTCATTGGTCGATCGATAAAATGTATAATCCATATTAACATTGCCCGTCCAAATCAACTAACCAATTACGGCTTGGCAGTACTGGAGTAGTAAATCTAGTTTATCTTGGTAGGATTGACGGCGTTGCGCGATCGTGTTGGGATTGCGGGCGGTGGCGATGAACATTACGTCGATCGATAGTAACCGCAATAAGCGATGACTTTCGGTTAAATACGATCGCATTTTACCAGCGATCGGATCGGGGAGGCTAGCTATATTTTGCGGTAAGATCTGAGTTTCAAAGAATTCGATCGATCGACTGAGACTGGCTTTTAAGTCTGAAATCGAGTCAGTGGGCAAATTAGAGAGCAGGGTAAATAATTGTTGCCACATTAAAATCTGGTCGATCGGCAGCATGAAGAATTTCGCTAGAATAGAGTATACCTGCAAATAATTCTACCCTTTGACGATCGAGCAGACGCTACATTTTTAGCTCTATTGTGTCTATCCTACCGAAACAGCCATGATCTCTCCCCTCCCTATCTCCGCTGATGTTGTGACTGCACCTGGAGCAAATGCTCATGGTAAATTGACGTACAATTGCGATCTTCCTGACTGGCTGCAACAGTGTTTGGATGGATCGGAATATCCTGATCTAGGTGTAAATAATGACAGAATATTAATTAAAAATGCGTTCCAATTTGCCTACGATTTGCATGGCGAACAAAAGCGCAAATCGGGAGAGCCTTATATTTGTCATCCGGTGGCGGTGGCGGGATTGTTGCGGGATTTAGGTGGGGGCGCGGCGATGATTGCGGCGGGATTTTTGCATGATATTGTTGAAGATACTGAGATTGAAATTGCGGAGATTGAATCGAGATTTGGCAAGGAAACAGCGCATCTAGTCGAAGGGGTAACTAAGTTATCTAAGTTTGAATTTTCAAGTAAGAAAGAGCAGCAAGCGGAGAACTTTCGGCGAATGTTTATTGCGATGGCGCAGGATATTCGGGTGATCGTGGTGAAGTTAGCAGATCGAGTACATAATATGCGGACTCTCGATCATTTGCGAGTCGAAAGACAACAAGCAATCTCTCTAGAAACTCGTGACATTTTTGCACCCTTAGCCGACAGATTAGGCTTGGGTAAAATCAAATGGGAATTAGAAGATCTGTCCTTCAAATATATCGAAGCTGAAGATTATCGCCGGATTCAAGATCTAGTCGCTGAGAAGCGAACAGACAGAGAAGCGAGAATTGCCAACGTTACTGAGATGATTCGGCATCGACTCGATCGAGCAAATATCAAACATCTAGATATTAGTGGTAGACCAAAACATCTCTATAGTATCTACCAAAAGATGCGCTATCAGAAAAAAGAATTTAGCGAAATCTACGATCTCACTGCAATCAGAATTATCGTAGAATCAAATCATGAGTGCTATCTCGCCCTGGCTGAAATTCACGACGCATTTAAACCGATTCCAGGTAGATTCAAAGATTATATCGGCTTACCAAAAAACAACCGTTATCAATCACTCCACACCACCGTCGTCGGCTTCACAGGTACCCCCTTAGAAGTCCAAATTCGCACGTTGGAAATGCACAATGTCGCCGAATACGGCATCGCCGCCCATTGGAAATACAAAGAAGCCGCTAAATCCGATGCAGGTAAACCAGAACCAACCAAAGAAACCACAACCACTAGACGCACCGAAGTTGACGAAAAATTCTCCTGGCTCAAACAACTATTAGAATGGCAAAATGATGTCAAAGATGCGATCGAATTTGACGACCATCTCAAAGATCATCTACTCGAACGTGATGTCTATGTCTTCACCCCCAAAGGCGAAGTAGTCTCCCTCCGTCAAGGCTCCACCGCCGTCGATTTTGCCTATCGCATCCATACCGAAGTCGGGAATCATTGCGCTGGAGCCAAAGTCAACGATCGGATCGTCCCGCTCTCGCGTACCCTCTTAAATGGGGATATTGTCGAAGTCATCACCCGCGAAAATAGCCATCCCAGCCTCGACTGGCTCAACTTCGTCGTTAGCCCTGGCGCACGCAACCGCATTACCCAATGGTACAAAAAATCCCACCGCGATGAAAATGTCGCCAGAGGGCGCGAACTATTAGAGCGAGAACTGGGCAAAAATGGGCTAGAATCCCTCCTAAAGTCCGAACCGATGCTAGCAGTCGCCCAACGCTGCAACTACATCACTGTTGAGGATTTACTCGCAGGCTTAGGTTACGGCGAAATCACCCAAAAAATGGTCGTCAACCGTCTCCGCGAGATGGTAAAAGATCGCGAAACCCCCACCCTCGAACTCCCCCCCACAACCGCACCAAAAACAGCCAATCCCGCTCATAGTGACTTCCCAATCTTAGGAATCGAGGGCTTATTACACCACTTAGCAGGTTGTTGTAGCGCAATTCCAGGCGAACCGATCATTGGATTAGTCACCCGCAACAGTGGGATCTCGATTCATCGTCAAGGCTGCGTCAACGTCGAGCAGATGGATGGAAATCGCCTCTTACCCGTCAGTTGGAATACCCAAATCGCCAAAGAAAAGCCGCGCACCTATCCCGTTAGTGTACAATTAGAGGTACTCGATCGAGTCGGTGTGCTCAAAGATGTCCTCTCGCGTCTGATGGATAATCGGATCAATGTGCGATCGGCTAACGTTATCACCCACTACGCTAAACCAGCCATCATCGATCTATCGATCGAAGTTAGTGATAAAATCCAACTAGAACGCTGTTTTGCTCAAATCAAACAGATGAGTGATGTCCTGAACATTCGGCGGATTACCCAAGCTGAAAATTAAGATTTGATTAATTGCAATCAATCCAAACCGCAAATCGTAGCGGGTGTCCAATATCGATCGATGAATCGAAACCTGCTATCATCGATACTTAGCGACATTTTAGACAGCAGCCTTATGATTTTAGATGAATCCATGCAAAATGCGATCGCTGGTGGACTCGCAATCGCGATCTCCATCGGTGCGATGTTGATGATGTTTAGTACTGTTTGGACAACTAAAAAATAGTCGAACCTAAAATTTAATCTCGGTTACTTCAGCGTCGTCTTTACAAGTCGCGGAATTTCGAGGATTGACTGGTGCTATATTCGCCCTGATAGTTATCTAAAGACTGAGACAAAGATTCTGCTGGTGGAGAGATCGTCCCGATCGATTCCAGGTCGCGGAGGATATAATTAAGCTGATTGGCGATCGAACTAATCGAAACTGACGAATGACTATCTACTTCATGGTTAGCTTGCAAAAAGTGTAACCGCATTTGCCAGGTGGTATGGCTAGGATGCTTATTGAGGTACTCTAATACCGCTTGACGATTAATCATATTTACTACCCAAGGTTGCCATTACACTCATTGTCTATCGATCGTTAGCAATTATGTCGATATCTTAACACTTTCGTCGCTATTCTAATAATTTAATCGATATCCAACTTTGCGAACAGTCTCGATGGGATCTGGATGTCCGAGCTTTTTTCGGAGCGAAAGTACATGACTATCTACCGTACGCGGATTGTCAATCTCAATATCCCAAGCACGTTTTAACAGTTCGCTCCGATGAACCGGACGACCATTTGCTTGTGCGAGGACATAGATTAAACTAAACTCCTGAGGACTAAGGTCAATAGATTTGTCTCTCAGATAGACACAACGCCGCACCAAATCGATGCGAAGATCGCCATAGGTCATATCTGTCGGAATAGTCGCCGATGTGCGCGTACGGCGCAGCAAAGCCTCAACCCGTGCCAAAAATTCGGGCATTCCAAACGGCTTCTTTAGATAGTCATCAACTCCCGCCTGAAGTGCGCTGATGTGATCGATTTCTCTAATTCGCGCTGATAGCATCAAGATCAGCGAATTGCCTTGAGGATATAACCATTTACAAAATTCGATCCCTTCCCCATCGGGGAAATCGGAATCAATGATCGCTAATGTGGGTAATTCTCGATCGCAACACTGGTAAGCGTGTGCTAATGTTGGGGACTGTTGCACCTGATAGCCAGCTTGATGAAGATGCCACGCTAAAAGCGATCGTAAGTTATGATTGCCTTCAATAACGTGAATCTTCACACTTTTTCAGGATATATTTTTGGTGTTTTCTAGAATATTCGCCACGATTGGAACATTTAATCACGATCTATCGATCTAAATTATAGCTACTTTAGCTGTGTCGATTGCGATCGAATGTCTGTGACGGGGATCGCTGCTATTGCCAGTAAACTAGAGTGTATTTTCCACACCTCAGGTTGAGGGGATCTGGCTTAGACTATACTGATGTCAGATCGATCGATTTTGATATATCCTATTTAGTATGTCGAGGGATTAAGCTATGCTGCAAACTATAGAAACGATCGGCTACTATCAAAAAATTACCGATGCCTTAGTCGAAATGTGGCACCGAGGCTACCGCTTCGACGATTTGCGGTTATATCTTGATGGCTATTTGGCAGCGTTGCGAAGTACTAATGTTTTAGAGTCCTATCAGGTAAATCGGATCGAGGAAGAAGTGATGCGTTATATTTACGATCCTTCTAATTTTGAATTACTTGAGCTTCAGCGGGAAGTGGATTATCGGTAAGTTAATTAGTTGATAGTTGATAGCGAAGAAATAGTGAGTTAGGCATTGTCAATCACACAATTTTAGCTAGTTAATTTAGTCTATCGTTGGTTAGTTTGCGAATATTGACTATCTAGAATATCCGCTGTCAACTATCAACTATCAACTGACTTAACTTGCTAAAGCGACTTCAACCATTTGTTGAAGTTCACCTTTTTGATACAGTTCAGTCATTACATCAGAACCACCAACGAATTCACCATTGATATAAACCTGGGGAATTGTTGGCCAATTAGAGTATTCTTTCACACCTTGGCGAATATCTTGGTCTGCTAAAACATCAACGGTTTCATAAGGTACGCCAAGGATATTTAAAATTTGGACGACTTGATTAGAGAATCCACATTGAGGCATGAGCTTATTGCCTTTCATGAACACCATGATTTTGTTTTCTTTAACTAAGCTATCGATTTTGTCTGTTACTGGAGTTGTCATAATTAGAAGATAGGGGATAGGGGATAGGGAATAGACTAAACTGTCCAATTAATTAGCAGTTTGCCATGTTTCGGGGGTATAAGTTTTGAGTGCGAGGGCGTGAATTGCTCCACTAGCCATCGGTTCACGCACTGCTGCATATACCAATTGATGTTGTTGAATTAGGGTTTTTCCTTCAAATTGAGCAGAAACTACCACGGCTTGATAATGATCTCCAGTACCTTTTAAATCGGTGATTTGGACGATTGCTTCTGGTATACTTGCCTCGATTGCAGCTTTAACTTGACTGGGTGTAATTGCGCTCATTGGGAGAGATGGGAGATGGGAGATGGGAGATGGGAGATGGGAGATGGGAGATGGGAGATGGGAGGTGGAGAGATCTGAATGGTGGCTAGACTTATGCCGCTTAGTACTAGTAACTCCCAATTATTAATTATTAATTATCAATTAGTTAATGAAGTTAATTGTACCCAGCGGAATTCGCGATCTCCGCCGAGTTCGACGATGACTTTAATTCTAGGATCGATCGAGGGTAATTCGGCTAAATAAGCTAATTCTTGACTAGACAGTACTTGTCCATCTATCAGCCATAATACCAAACCCTTGGAAGTGGGGAGGAGATGGGCGAGATAGGTATCGAGCATCGGCGGGATATAATAAGTCCGAATTTCTTTTTTGCCAACGTGGGCGGGGCGGACTCCATGTACTCCAGTTAGATAGGCACTGAGATCGCCCAAGCCTCTCGCTGACAGGCGCATACTCTCATATCCGGTAGCGCGGAGTCGTCGTTGATATCGACCTTCGTAGCCGCCTTCTAGAGGGGCATATACACCTAGTGCGCCAGATTGTTCTAGATCGCGGATAAATGGCTTACCAGTAGTAATTAGGGGCACGGCTTCGACATCCTTGTAGTTAAGTACTAAGTAATAAGTTCGTTGTTACTGGTAGGGATTTAAGCCTAGCTGTAAAAATCTTGCGATCTACTGAAACTTATTTTAATTATGCCACGGGTCGGGGGATGGCGATCCAAATTTAGTCAAGGATATTGACTCCATCATAGACGAGGGCACGTAATTCCCCACGATCGGTAAATTCGATTGCGGATGGTTTGGGGGTAAGAATGGTAATATTCTCGAATGCCCAGCAACAGCCACAAGACATTGCTAAATCGATCAGGGGTTGAATTTGAGGGATATTGAGTCCAATTTGGTGGAAATAATCAAAGTAACTTAAGTAAGCAATGCGGTAATCTTGCATTGCGGCTGGTAGCGAAGCTGGATCGATCTGAGGATTACTTTTTTTAATTTCAGACATCGAAACTTGATTTAAAAAGTCTCCGAGTGGATCGAAAACAATGCTTTGCTCTTCCCCAATAATTTGAGCACGAGGATTAGCGTAAGCTTTGACGACTCCAATAAATTCTGGGCTGATTAGATCGTCAATTTCCTGATGACAACTTTCACAGATTTGGTTGAGTATTTTTTCCCCTACGTCCACTAGATCGGGACGATTAGCTAAGATTGTCATTGCGGTGAGCGGATTTTCCGTCCAGAGGATCCGCGATGGTTCCAATCCAACATAACGATAACAATCATTAATCGCATTTTCGGCACGTTCTCGATCTGTCGTTCTATTGACAAGAATTTCATCCCACTTTTTTCTACTTTGGGGAATAAAATCCACTTCTGATTTAACCAGTTTTCGAGGTTCGGCTGGCACTTTGGATAGGTATTGAGCTAAGGATTCACTGGGCGCAGATTTTGTAGGGTGATCCATCGATAAAAATATGTTATTTGTAGTTGTAATTAGATTTAGCCTGCACTAACAATTTCAATCCAACCCTTGATGAATACTGACTAAGTTATTGTATCCAACCTAGCTGTGCTACTAAATTAGGCTTGAACCGTATACTTATTATGACGGCTTTGAGTCAATCAGGATATTGACATTATTATAAATAATACCCACAATCTTCCCGTGACGATCAATTTTTACTTTTGAAGGCTTGGGAGTGAGAATAGCCAGTCGATCGAATGTCCAGCACCAACCACAGGATTTGGCTAGATCGATCGCGGGTTGGATTTGGGGCATATCTAAGCCAATCTGCAAGAAATAGTCAAAATAGCCGAGATCGCCAATTCGATAATCTTGAAGCGGAGAGGGCATTGTCCGTTCAGTCAGACTAGTATAAATATCGTTAGCTCGATTCATTACTAGATCGTTCAATCGATCTGTAATCCGATCCATAAACCGATCTTTGTGAATTCTAACATTATATTGAGGATCGATATTGGCGAGGACATGTGCTGTATGCTCAGGGTCGATCAATTTTTGGATTTTTAATTCACTTTTCCAAATTTCATTAATGATAACTCCCGATTTATCAGCTAGTTCTGGTCGGTCAATTAAAATTGAGAGTACATTCAACGGATGATCTACCCAAATAACAGTGGGGTTATTTAGACCAGCATACCGATAGCAATCTTTGACACTCTTTTCAGCCTGAATTCGTTCGGTTACAGTACTCTCTAAGATTGCCTGCCAATCAGCTCGAACTCGATCGATTAAATCTAGTTCCAATTTAACCAACTTACGTTTTCCATTAAACAAACTGTTTAAATAGTTGTAAATATATCCACTAGTACGATCGTTGGTTTGAGCTTTGAGAGACAACATATATAATGGAGATATCGATGCCTGAATTTTAGCCAACGATTGACTAGATCGGCATGGTCTATTTGGCTGATTCTGGTTGCTAAATGTCCTATTAATGATTGCGATCGTGAATTGCTCTAAACATGGTTTGCGCCGTCAATTTCTCCAGCAGCGACAGGCATTATCCCCTGATGTATGGCGATCCCAGAGCGATCGAATCTGCCATCAGCTCTTAAACTGCGCTCAATTTATCGGAGCCAGCAGGATTCTCGCCTATCAAAGCCATCGCCAAGAACCAAATTTAGACTACTTATTTACCAATGCTCACAAGCAATGGGGCTTACCTCGATCGATTGGCAAAGATCTACTATGGCACCGCTGGCAGCCTTCAGAACCACTGGTAATTGGGAAGTATGATATTCTAGAACCCGATCCAAAATCAGCCCTGTTAGCACCCGATTGTGTGGATTTAATGCTGGTTCCGGCGGTGGCTGTCGATACTAGGGGTTATCGCTTAGGTTATGGAGGTGGTTATTACGACAGGTTGCGGGCAGATCCGCTGTGGCGGAAGGTTCCGACGATCGGAATTGTCTTCGATTTTGCCTATATGGAGACAATTCCGACGGAAGCTTGGGATTTGCCGCTGGATGCAGTTTGTACGGAATTTGGCATAAAATAGGAGGCAATTCATAAATTGCCCCTACTCCTATTTCTCCGTTTTAGCAGCTTTTTCTTTGCGTTCGCTATATCGATCGGTCAGATTATCGACTTCATCGCGCAAGAGAATTGTAAACTTGTAGAGTTCTTCCATCACATCGACTACCCTGTCTCGATAGTCGGAATCTTTCATTGTCCCATCTTCGTAAAACTCTTGATACGCCTTAGCTACAGAGGACTGATTGGGAATCGTAAACATCCGCATCCATCGCCCCAATAGTCGCATGGTATTGACAGCATTAAAAGATTGAGAACCGCCGCTAACTTGCATCACAGCTAATGTGCGTCCTTGTGTTGGTCTAACCGCACCGATCGACAGGGGAATCCAATCGATCTGATTTTTGAGAATACCTGTAATCTGTCCATGCATTTCAGGACTAGACCATACCTGTCCTTCGGACCATAAACTCAAATTGCGCAATTCTTGGACTTTAGAATGAGTATCTAATACACTACCATAAATCGGCAGTTCGCTAGGATCGAAAAATTTTACTTCTGCGCCAAATTCTTGAATAATTCTGGCGGCTTCTTCTGCGAGTAATCGACTGTAGGAACGTTCTCTCAGTGAGCCATATAGGAATAAGATGCGCGGTGGATGAGTAGATTTAGGCATAGATTTGTTGGTGCATATCCCCGACTTCTCGAAGAAGTCGGGGATATAATGTCTCCATTTAGTTAAACTGATTCAATTAATTTAGTCACCCGTTCACGTACTTCTTCACGCACTCGGGGAAAGATTTCCGGTTGCTCCGCCGGATCGTCGAGTTGCCAATCTTGGAACACTTCTCGCTGCAACCATTCTGGCGGTAAATTAACGCCGCAGCCGCAGAGCGAAATCACCACGTCAAAATCTTCGGCGTTAAATTCATTCAATGCTTTGGACGTTTGACTGGTAATATCGATACCAGCATCTTTCATTGTGGAGATCGCTTCTGGACGTACTGTACTAGCTTCTAATCCAGAACTAGTAACTTCAATTTTCCCCGTTCCTAAATGCTTTGCAAAGCCCTCCGCCATTTGAGATCTAGCGGAATTCTTTTTGCAAACAAACATCACTCGTTTCATAGTTTTTACGCCTAAGTTTTAATCTTTGAGATCGGAAAAATTGTTGGATAGATATCGATATGTCACCATCGCTAACTGTGATCCAGCAATGGGGGCGATCCAGTAGATCCAGTGATACTGCCAATTCCAGCCGACAAGAGCTGGCGCGAAGGATCGCGCCGGATTCATACTCGCGCCAGTAATTGACCCCATACAAGCGGCTTCTAGAGCTACTGTCAAGCCGATGGCAATCCCGGCAAACCCGATTGGAGCGCGACGGTCTAAACCAGACCCAAAAATCACTAGCATCAGGATGAAAGTGAGGACTGTTTCTAGAATTAAAGACTGAATCCAGTCTCCATTGCGGGGGATTGTTGCGCCTAAGTTGCCGACTGCACCCAGACAGATCCTCAATAATCCAGAAGCCGCAATTGCTCCTAGCACCTGCGCCACAAGATAGGGAATTACCAAGCTCCGGCGAAAAAAGCCACCGCTCCAAAATGCCAGTGTCACCGCTGGATTGAAATGTGCGCCACTAATATGACCGAGGCTATAGATTAAGGCTGTCACTACTGCCCCAAATACAATGCTGATGCCCAGAGGGGTAACTGCGCCGTTGCTGAGATCGTTGACCATCACGGCACCTGTACCAGCAAAAATCAAGATAAATGTGCCGATAAATTCTGCTAGCAATTCGCGAGAGTGCTTCATTATTTCGTTGGCGTAGGTTCTCTTCTGGTGAATCGATCCATATTTATATTGATAAACATCGATATTCTATCTACTTATATCGATGTTTGTCAATATAAATGAATCCTCTGAATGAGAAGCGCGGGTCTCTAGAGGGCTGGCACGAAGCACCGCCTATAGATGAAGGTTTGACTCGATCGAAATGACCCATGATTAAGAATAGAGAATGAGAAAACTTTACGAAACTTGACGTACTGGCTCAGTTAAGAGAAACTTACTTATAATGCAAATAACAACGTTATAAATAATAACTTTTACCAAGTTTTGGGAAATGATTAACTCGATCTCGATCGAGTCTAGTTTTTATAGCCCTAAAACTACATCAAAAGATCCACTACTCAGAAATCCAGAGGACTTATATACCAATGAGCATGGAGACGCTAGAGTTTGTCATTTACCCCGATGGACGAGTACAGGAAAAAGTCACTGGTGTAGTCGGTCAATCCTGTACTGTAGTAACAGCGGCGATCGAATCCCAACTAGGTGATGTAGTCAGTCAAACCCAAACTGCGGAATATTTCGCCCCAGAACTTGAATTAACGGCAACAGCCACTACTCAAGCCACTTGGTAATAGAACATGTCAGCGAAAGCCAATGATGTCTAAATAGATTATTCTCAATGCAATATCTAATATCTAATTGCTTGTTAATTATCAATTATCAATTATCAATTATCAATTATTAATTAACCCACATGTCACATTTCAGCAACATCAAAACTAAAATTCGGAATGTAGAATCCCTGACTGCTGCATTAACAGATTTAGGCATTGAGTGGAAAAATGGCCCACAACCAGTGCGCGGTTATCAAGGTGATACTCGCACCGCCGCAGTCACTATCTCCCAGGCTAATGGCTATGATATCGGCTTTAGCCTGAATGAAAATAGTGAGTATGAATTAGTTACTGACTTGCAATTCTGGGAGCAAAATTGGTCTGTCGATCGATTCCTCAGTCAAGTCACTCAGCGTTATGCTTATCATACTGTGGTGACGGAAGCAACTAAACAGGGTTTCCAAGTCGCTGAAGAACGCAATCAACAAGACGGTTCGATTAAACTCGTCGTCCAACGTTGGAGCGCGTAATTATGTCCGATTTTACCCCACCATTGGATCTGAATCAATCTGGATTCGAGCCAGAATTAGGCGGCTTCTTGCGCGATGCGGAAGATCGCTCTGGATTTGAGCCGGAGCTGGGTGGGGTATGGCGACAAAAGGGCGTATATGTAGACGAGATGATTTGTATCGGTTGTCGTCATTGCGCCCATACCGCTCGGAATACCTTTTTTATCGAGCCAGATTATGGGAGAGCCAGAGTAGTTCGTCAAGATGGCGATCTCGAAGATACAATTCAAGAAGCGATCGAAACTTGTCCAGTAAATTGCATCCAATGGGTAGATTATACCGAGTTAAAGAAATTAGAAACAGAGCGTCAATATCAAGAGATTCCCATTGCAGGCTTTCCGGTAGACAGAGCCGCCGTCGCCGCCAAAATGCGTCGTCGTAAATTAAACCAGGGAAAATAATTAGTCATTTAGTAAGACGAAGCAGCATTTATTCCTTTGGTAACAAAGGCTTCAAAACAATCAACAATGCTGGAATATCTTCATCCGCAGTTTTCCAGACTTCAGCTAGATCGATGTTATCATATCGATGAATCAAGTTATCCCGCATTCTGGCAATGAGCGACCAAGGGATATCTGGATGTTGAGATCGCAGTTCTGGGGAAATACGTTTCACCGCTTCCCCAATAATCAGTAATTGAAATACGATCGCTGACTGAGTTTTATCATCACTTAAAAATGCTGCCTTATCGATCCCAAATTTATATTTCTTAATTTTTTGAGCAGCGATAGAAATATCTAATAATGAAGCAAGATCGCGGCTATTTGACATAGATAATTTGAGCAGTAGAGAGAATTTCTTGACGACGAATCCAGTTAGAACTGCACTCGATTGCTTGTTTACCGATCAGGTCAACTGGTCTACTGAAAAGAACTTCGAGTTCTTCTTGCATTTTAGCATGTTCGAGTAGACCCCAATTGGCTGTGCCTGCAAAAGCAACTAGGATATCGATATCGCTATCTGCATGAAAATCATCCCGAAGGACAGAACCAAACAGGGCTAGTTCAGTAATTTGCCAGTTTTGACAAAATTGCTTGATTAGATCTATTGGCATTGCAATTGCGGTTTTCATCCTAGCCTCCTGATTTAATTTAACGGAATCAGCGGAAGTCCCCACCCTCAGCGAAGCGGGGTGGGGATGGATAGCGAGTTACCGAACGATTCCGCCCCAAGTAAATTGACAAGCGTAGCTCTCAAAAGCGCAGGGGCGGATGAGTTTGGGAACAATCATTCAGGGGTT
>JANYDE010000159.1 GCA_025359915.1 Chamaesiphon sp. 336R_metabinner_41
TCAAGTAAATATCTTTTGGTTTTGATGGTTGGCTGTTGGCGATTAACTAGCTGAAGCTCTTTAAACACAGGCTTTTTAGGTTTTTAAACAAGTTTGAAAATATTTTCCAATCTTCGATCTGATTTGATGTTGTCAGATCGAAGCACTTAGAGGTGTAAAACGTTGCTACCGATCGTAATCAAAGAGAGAAACACGAAAAATCCCACCATATCTAATAGTGTGGTTACTAATGGGGCACTAATCAGAGCTGGATCTAAATTTAACCGCTCGAAGCCCATCGGTACTAGTGTCCCCATCGTCACGGCAATTACTGTATTCGACGCCATCACAGTACCGGCTACCAATGCCACCCAGCGTTCGTTTGGCAGTGTCCAAATCAGGGCAATGAGAGTCATCGCTAAACCTAGCCCAATAGCGGTACCAAGCCCTGCTAAGACTTCTTTGCCGAGAATTTTGAGCGTATCTTTGGGTGTGACTTCGCCGATACCCAGGGAGCGAATAGTGACAGTGAGGGTTTGAGTACCGACGGAGCCACCAACATTGGAAAATAGGGGCATAATGACAGCGAGTACGGGAATTTTGGCGATGGTTGCGGAGAAAGGGGCGATCGCTTGTGATGTGCCGATTGATAGTGCCATAATTCCGAGTAGCCAGGGTAGGCGGTTTTTGACTTTAGTCCAAGAGGGGGAGAGGGATGAGTCTTCACCCGCAACCCCTGCGAGTTTTTGGATGTCTTCGGTGGCTTCTTCTTGAAGGATATCGACGACATCATCGATGGTGATGATACCAACTAATCGATCTTCGCGATCGACCACCGGAACGGCAATTAAGTCATATCGTTGCATTTGCCGTGCTACTTCTTCCTGAGGCGTTTCGGTATAAGCTTTAATTACGCGATTGCTGGCAATGTCTTGAATCGGTGTATCGGGGAGGGTGAATACAAGTTGTCGCAGCGAGACAACTTGTTGGAGCTTACGGCTATCGTCAGTGATATAAGCATAGTAGACTGTCTCTTTATCACGATCGCTGCGTTTCATTTTCGCCAAAGCTTCGCCTACTGTCAAACCTTGCCGCAGTCGGACATATTCTGTCGTCATCACCCGCCCCGCCGTACCATCGGGATAACCGATAATCGTCGCGGTAGCTTGACGTTCTTCGGGACTTAACTGAGGTAATAGGCGTTTGACTACCCCCGCAGGTAGCTCGTCAAATAATGCGACTCGATCGTCAGGACGCATGGCTTCGATAATCTGACATACTTGAGTATCATGGAGAGCTTCGATTAACTCCTCTTGAATCTCAGTCGGCAGATATTCAAAGACATTAATCGCCCGATCTTTATACAATAATCGAAAAGCGATTGCCCGCCGTTCGCCAGGTAATTCACTAATATAATCGCCGACATCCACTGGGGGCAAATGATTGAGTTCTGACTTGAGTTGATTTAAGTCAGTAATCCCAGATAATTCGATCGAACCTTCTCTACTCAGCATAAAACCTCCTAGCCTCCTCGTTTCTGGGAGACTAGCTCGTCAGATTTTACAGAAGGTTGTTGATAGTGGCAGATGGACTGTAGTCCATAACGTCCATAGAAATTAATAATGCCGATTTTTTAATGAAAATTTAAGATCGACACTCCTATCGTATCGCTGGATGCATCCTGATGGCAATTAATTTAGTGGTTTAGTGGTTTAGTGGATAGTGAATGGTGGATAGTGGATAGTGAATAGTGGTTGAGCTTTTCTCCCATTACGGCGATCTACTCCTTTCCCACCCAACAAATAGACTACTCACCATCACCGCTCGTCACTAATAACCCATTCACTAGCCACTAGCCACTGTCTTGAAAAGGTGCTTTACTTGCGGCGCACTTTTCGCTATCCACTCACTATTCCAGATATCTAATTTGATACTAAGATCGATCGAAGTTACCACCCATAAGATTCTCCGTGATTTGTTGCGACATCAACCGGAGATTATGAATTGGCATCATCATTTGACGATGGCGCGATTAGTCGCACGCTCATTGAGATTGTCCAAATCGTCACTAATTCAAACCGGAATCGCTACCCATCGACTGGAAGGAAAATATAGGATTAGCTATTTGATTCCCGCGTTACTATGGCACGAATCTGTCACCATTGCGATGCCGATTGCGGTGCGAGAGCGGTTAATTAAGATGGAATTGCCCCAACTCCAGCAATGGTTGGGTACATCTAAATCGATTTACTGCGGCAATACAGCTCCCGCGCCAGAATTTAAGGGACTGTGGATCGTAGATCCTCAATCCTGGTTAAATCTACAATTACATCAGCCTGCATTATTAGTGCGAAGTCCAATTATTATCGATGGTGCCGATGACTTAGAAAATTGGGCGCGAAAATTATTAACAGTCAAGCTAGATGAAGAAGATTGGGATAATTTGAGATCGACTCAACCCTCAAATATCTGGGCGCAAATAATCGAGATTAAAATCCAGTTAATGGCAGCTCTCTGGCAACGTCCGCCTAATCCTTATAATTGTTACTTATTGGGCGATGCCGATCGATTATTAATTGAATCGCTAAAACAACTGCTTAGATCTAATCTACCACGAAATTGGCAGAATTTTTATCGAGAGTTGTCGGATGTAGATCGATTAGTATCGGCGCAGATCGATCGTACTCGTGGTTTATTTACGCTGGCGATCACACTGACAGATCTAGTTGCCGAACTTGCTCCAATTTGGGAACGTCAGCCATTAATCTTAATTACCAGTTCGGTAGATCTGAGTGCTAAAGCGATCGGTTATCGACAAGAATTAGGACTAGGCGAGATAACTTCAGTTAAATTTTCATTAGACAGACAAAATGACTCATTTAAGCTCTACATTCCAGGTTGGATGCCGATGCCCAATACTAGCAAGTTTCAACCAGTACTAGTCGATGAAATTAAACATTTATTATATCTAACAAATAGTAGTCCCAGATTTATAGTTATTCTGATCCAAGACACCCCTCTAAAATCCCAATTAGCAGCTATTCTTGCTGCCGAATGGGGAACTAGAGTCCAAGTCGAACAAACTAATCTTAACGGGTCAAATATCCTTGTTTCAGGTTGGGAATTTTGGCAACAACATCAAGATGATTTACCGACACCAGAATTGACAATTGTTGCGACGCTACCGATTCCGTCACTAGAAGATCCGGTAGTTGCCGCAAAGGTAGCTTTTTATAAACAACAAAGACGGGATTGGTTTCGACTTTATTTGTTACCGACAGGCTTAAGAATTTTGCATCGAGCGATCGCACCAATGCGTTCTTCTCAAGGGATCGTGGCAATCTTTGATAATCGGATTGGTCGACGTATTTATGGTCAACAAGTATTAGCTTCACTCAATCCTGCGGTACGAATTAATTATAGAGATTTAAGTTGGCTTGATTCCAAACAGCGGTAATTTATAGTTTTGTCGATCGAAAGATGATGGATTGGTGGGCAAAATTAGCGGTGAATTAATTTAGGTTAGTTTGCTATAAGTTGCCCTCGTAACTAAATTCTTACGGGTTGTAGAGAATATTATATTCTTGTGCTTGCTTTTGGATCGCTTTTTGATAACTATCTAGATCCCCCTGTTTGTGGAACAAGTTAGCTGCTCGATCCAAGTCAGATATGGCCCCTGTTTTGTCTTTTAACACAGTTTTATTTAGAGCGCGATTGTAGTAAGCCTTGGCATAATTGGGATCGATCTTGATCGCGAGATCGTAGTCTGAAATGGCTCCGGCATTGTCACCTACTGCACATTTGATATTACCTCGATTGTAAATAGATTTAATATGTTTGGGTGCAATCTCAATTGTCCGATCGTAGTCAGCAATAGCCGCAGTATTATCTCCAAAATGACATTTGGTATTGGCTCTTTGATAATATGCTTGGGCATAATTTTGATCGATCTCGATCGCTCGATCGAAGTCTAAAATTGCCTCTTCTTTACTATCTAACTCTAGCTTGGCTAAACCGCGACTGTAGTAAGCTTTGGCATAATTAGGAGCATGTTTAATCGCCCAACTATAATCAGCCATTGCTAGTGAGATTTTACCAGTTTCCATTCTAACTCGACCCCGATTATAGTAAGCCTTGGCATAGTTATTATCGAGATTAATAGCATGGTTATAATCAGCCATTGCTCCGGCGAAGTCCCCTGATTGTCCTTTTGCCAAGCCGCGATTATTATAGGCTTTAGTATAGTTGGGATTTAGCTCGATCGCTCGATCGTAGTTAGCGATCGCACCTGAGAGATCTCCTAATGAATGTTTTTCTATCCCTTGGCGGTTGTAATTCTTAACTTTTTTGGGATCGATATCGAACAGATTGCCGTCTGTGCCAGCAATCGAAACATTATAGTCGGTCATTATTGCTTCTACCTCCCTGTAAATCTATCGCTGTGACAATTTAATCTGATTTCCGGATAAGTTCCTTTGATTTGACTCTTACAGTGGAACTTAGATTCCATTGTATCGAAGGAAGGTCGATCTATGCCGATTGACAAACGACAATAAATTACTGTCAATCGATTTCCAAGTTTTTGGAGATCGATTAAATGATGCTAAATCATGAGCTTTACTTTTCAGTGGCGAGTATGTGGGATCCTGACAACAAATTGTCAGGAATCACCTAATTGGAGCTAAATGTGTAACTTGGTTCAGACAGGGGAATCATAGATATATCTACCCCACAACTTTTTCCCTTGAATTCCACTTGCTCAAAAGTCGTACCAAGTCATCAACCGCTCTCTGACTGGCAAAAAGTAGGTCTAAAATTGACCTCAAGCCATGAAGGGCGGGATGTTGTTCTCACGATCGATCTGACCGGAAGTGTCCGCCTTAATGACGAAGGAAGGCTGCGTCTGAAGCAGATTATTCAGGATAGTCTGCACTCTGGGGACTCGGTTTATGTGGTGCCATTTGCATCGACGGTGAATCCGCTTCAGCCGGATGTCGATTGTTTAGCACTTGCGGCGGCGATTCCATTTCGAGGTGAGTCAGCAGATATCGAGCGGATCATTCAGATGTTACCACTCAATTCTAGTGATGCTTTACAGAATACTGATATTCAGATGGCTGAATCGAAAATCTACCAAGGTTTGGCGCAGTTAAATCAGTGTCGGGTGACGAATACTCATCAAAATATTCGATCCCAGTCGGTGGTGTGGTTGACGGATGCGCCACTATTGACGAAACCAGGGATTGATTCGAGTATCTGGGTGGAGACTCCGGCTACTAGTCCATTTCGACAGCCAGCTTCGGCGGAGAGTCAGCAGCGACAAGCATGGCTGGATGTATTGCCATTGCAACTTCGATCGCAAAAAATTGGCAACTATAACTTGAGTGTCGTCGATCTTGCGCCGACTGTACAGGAGTTTTGCACCCCAGCTCCAGGGGGGGAAGAAACCTGTCTGGTGAATAATTATTTATTTCAACAGCTTTGGCTACCTGTTTTACTAAGTTCTTTGGGCATATTAACAGCACTGGCGGCGGGGATTTGGTGGTTTAGACATTGGCGCAGTCTCCAGCAAGCCTGGAAACTGACGATTGTCGGTGAGGATGAAGAGGCACAGATTTGCTATCTCCGCCATCGTCAACGGCTGGGAATTGGCAGCGATATCGAATGTCGCTCCCCAGATATTCGCGGTTATCTCAGGCGAGAGGGAAATCAGTTGTGGTTAGAGCCGAGTAGTGAATTGCCGATTTATCACCAAAATAGCCAAGTCACTCAATGTCAACTCCTCACAGGTAAATGTATTCGACTCCATTATCCCTATCAGTCTCGCGATTTGGAATTAACAATCTCTATTAATTAAAACTATTCGCTAATTGGGGTTGATGCTAGTTTTTAAAAATAAAACCGCTGTAATCCTTATTCTACAGTCAACGATCTCACCGAAATAATTATTTTGGTGCGTTACCCTCAGGGATAACACACCCGACAATCTCTAAATATCCATTCTAAAACCCAATTATTAATTATTAATTATCAATTATCAATTAATTTAATTATGACTCAAACTATTCAAAGAACACTTTGCATCGGCTTAGGCGGTACTGGGCGGGATGTATTAATGCAGATTCGACGGCTAATTATCGATCGATATCATCAGCTAGATAATTTACCCGTGGTGAGTTTTGTCCATATTGATGCGGATAAAGGCGCAGGGGATCTTTCGGGATTGAGTACAGGGAATACTTATCGGGGTGAGAATATTTTGTTCACGCCTGCGGAAAGGGTAATCGCGACGATGACAAGTCCAGAAATCGACCAATTAATTGGCGGTTTGGAGCATCAGGGCGAATTTGACAGGCAGAGTCCCTATGACCATATTAGACGCTGGTTGCCACCACAATTGATTCGGAATGTTAAGGCGATCGAGGATGGTGCGGGGGGAATTCGTCCGGTGGGGCGGTTAGCTTTCTTTCATAATTATCGCAAGATTAGGGCGGCAATTGAGTCGGCGCAACAGCGTACCAGAGGGCACGAACAAGCGATGTTAGGTCGAGGTTTTAGTGTTGATTCTGGTTTAAATATTTTTGTTGTTGGTTCACTTTGTGGGGGTACTGGCAGCGGGATGTTTTTGGATTTGGCGTATGCTTTGCGTCGTGCTTATGGGGATATTGAAAATAAGTTAGTTGGTTATTTTGCGATTAGTCCCGAACTGTATGGTGATACTCCGAGTATGAATGCAAATGTTTATGCGGCGTTGAAGGAGTTAAATCATTACGCTGCTAGCAATACGCGATTCCAAGCCTGTTATGATCCGCAGCAGTTAGTTTCGGTGGATGAGGATCGTCCGCCGTTTGATTTTACTTATTTACTGTCCAACCGCACGGGTACGGATTATCGAATTCTAGACAAGAATAAGCTTTGTAATGTGATTGCACATAAAATATTCCTCGATTTTGGCGATGAGTTGACTTCGATTATTAAAAGTCAAAAGGATAATTTTCGAGATAAACTTACCCGTTTAGACAATCATCCTCGTCGGAATGTGCAACGATATCTGACATTTGGACTAGCGAAAATCTATTCGCCCCAAGATCGAATCGTCCAAATGGCTTTGACGAAAGTTAGTCGGCGATTGGTACATTTTTGGCTGAAAGGAATCGGGCAAAGCCCCGATCCTGGACTGTTATTAAATCGCTTTTTAGCAAAATGGGGTGACTCGAAGATCGATCGAGCTTTTTCTCACCGTTTAGCTGGAATGGTGCAGGATAATGGCAGGACATTTGCGCAAGCTCTCAAGGCTTGGGGGAGTAAAATCGATCAGGAAATTACGATGGTGAAAACAGCGGTAGATCGATCTCAGTTACTCGAACAACTCCGCAGTGAAACTCGCGCCCAATTTCGGAAAATTCAACCAGGTGAAACCGATGATATTCGTGGTGCATGGTTAACGAGGATTCACAAAACTCAACCCCAACTTACCCAACTCCTCCGCAATGAGATCGGTCACTTTTTCGGTGAATTGCTCACACCATCCCATCCAGAATTTTCGCTCAATAGTTCGCGGGGTTGGCTGGAAGCAATTCTGACATATATTAATGAATATCAGCGAGAATTAGAAGATTATCTGCAAACCAGAAATGGTTTCACTACTCCAGAAGATCTCGATCTCCATTGGCGAAATGCCGAGCGTCACCTCCAAGATATTGAAGAGCAGAAAGGGTTTTTAGGGTTATTAGATAATAACAAGCAGAAGAATCGAGAGTTTCAAACCGAAGCTACTCAGATCCTCACTACGACTAAAAAGCTAATTCAGGATAACTTCAATTATCAGCTTCATAAAACAGCCTTAATTATCACCAGTGAAGTAGCCATCTTGATTCGATCGATAATTCTTGAAGCTGGCTGGATTGAACAATTATTAATATCCGTCGAACTAACTTATAAGAAACATTGGGAAGATTTAGAACGGCTCAATCCCGATGGAATTACGGGCGAAGCTTTATTCTCGCCTGAAGATGCCGATCTTTGCTACCTGGAATTTTTACCAGAGCAGAATGAGCAGTCAATTTTGATCGATCTTAGTGGACAGATCCTCACTGACAAATTCACCTTCGTCGAAAAGTCATTGATGTACTTCTTAGTTCGAGTTACCGACGAAGAGAAAACATCTACTCGATTCTCCGGTGGAGAGGCTCCGCCAAAGATCTTTCACTATTTAGTTGGCTCACGCGAAGTAGATGAGCGATTAGTAGGAACTAATATCACTGCTGCAATCGAGCAGCTCTTTGGTACTCAAGCAATTAATTCATTACAACCCGTCATTGCAAGATTTCTCCAGAAATACCCCCTAGCTTCTGGTAATGCCGAAAGAAGAATGCGCCAAATAATTAGTGAAGCCCAGCCATTACTACCATTATTAACTAGAGACGGACATTTTCAGGAAGACGGCGGGAATAAATCCGAAATTATCGCCTTTGAAAGAACAGACAATCGTGCTAGTCAACAACTGCAAGAACTATTAACTAGAAATGTCGGTATCGCCGAATCAACCATTAAATCAATTCAAAATGATAGCGAAATAGTCATCGTCAATGAGTACGCCGCTTTCCCCCTGAGATTAATTCAAGGAATCGATCGAATGCGCGAACATTACGATCGAGAATACTCCCAAAACAGAGCGCGAATTCACAATGATTATCAGCAAATATTCTCAGAAATTATCCCCCCCGATGCACGGCGGATGGAAGAGCTACAAGATGCTTTTTATGCTGGCTTGGCGTTTGGGATATTAGTACCCCAGGATAATTGCTATCTATATGAAGTTTACGACGATTTTCGCGATCGCCATTACTCGATTCAACTAAGTCTAATTTGGAGCGAAGCCTTGGAGCAAATATCCAAAGCGAATGGTGTCGCTGATAGTCTCAAAGAACGCCGAAATAATATTATTACTGACATCCAAGCCCATCCCAGTCAATGGATGGAGGTATATCTACCCCAACTTCGCGCGTTTATTGCGCTAGTAGATAGTCTCTCGAAACATCACCCCAATTACCCTGAAATTGGCATCGTACTGGGAGAGGAAGGATCGATTGATTGCATTGCTAACAATGGCGTTTTGAAGCGGCTGTGGGGCTATTTAGATAAGTTATCTCAACATTCGATTATCGATAGTAAGAGTTTACAGGCTCAAGGTGCTGTGAATCACGATATTGATATTCTTGATGCTGGTGCTAGGTTGTAGATCTTTTTTGTTCAACTGCAGAGACGCAGCGATGTCCGCACGCCTTTGTTCATAGGGCGCGTTTAGGACATCAATACAGAGAGCGCAGAGAAAGAGAGAGAACTGACTAACCATTCAAAATTCCCACCTAAATTTAACACATGGAAATTTTCAATATCATCCCGCTATCAACTAAATTTTCAATCCTATTTCTGGTAATCCTACCAGCATTCGCCGTAATTTATTTACGCTTTAGTCTCTATACCAGACTCCAGTCAATCAACCATCGAGTCTCTAGATTAGTAGTTAGCGGTGAAGAAGAGGGAATTCAACCGGAGATCGTCAAACGACTGCGCATCCGCTATCAAACAGCCAGTCAAAAGTTAGAACATGTCAATACGATCGCCTTAATCGATAGTATATATCAGGATGAAACTATCTCTTATGGTAAATTCACAGTTCAATACGATCGAATCGATAGCATCACTAGAGTTTTACCTAATCTCTTGATTGCTTTCGGCTTAATTGGTACATTTTTAGGTATCACCAGCAATTTAACTAATATCTCGACAATCGTTACTGGTTTCAGCCAAAGCAATCCCAATGTCGGCGGGTTGGTTCAAGGTTTGCAAAAACCATTAGAAGATATGGGTGTTGCCTTTTCATCCAGTTTGTTTGGATTATTATTTGGTTCTGGTTTGACGATCGTTAATACTATCTACAATACTAGCATTGCTAAATATCAATTGGTTTCAGGCTTGGAGGATTATCTCGACAATATCTACAAACCAACTGTCGAAGGTAATAGTAGAATAGATCGGGCGATCGATCGGATGGTAACACAGCAGCATGAATTTTTACTTAGGTTCCATGAAAACGTCGGCTCGGTATTGAAAGACACTTTTGGTCACGCCGCAAATCAAATTGCGGAGGAATGTGGCAGAATTAATCTAATTGCTGAAAATATATATACGAATTTTTCCAATGCTGCGGGTACGATCTCTACTGGAGCAACTACCTTCGAGCGCGCCGCTAATTCGCTCGACACTAAAACTAAAACTCTCGCCGATTCTCTCGATCGATTCCAAGGTAGTGTCGAGATATTTAACATCGCAGCGGATCGGTTAGAACAAAATAATATCATCCAAAATATCGATCGAGTATTAGCAGAACTAAGTACCAATCAACAAGCTTTTACCACTTCTACTCAAACCCTCCAAGATGCTCTCATTGGTATCACAGATAGCAATCAAATGGCCGCACAACTGGCAAAACAAGTATATGAAACTTGGCAAGATTCTACAACCAAAATTGTCGCCGCATCAGAAACTATCGGTGCTGGCGCAATTATCTTCCAAAAATCATCTACCTGCTTAGAACAGCAAACACAGACTATTGTAGACTTAATGCCACAATTAAAAACTGGGGTAAATACTTTTGTCACAGCGGCGAATAAAGTCAAGACAAATAATATCATCAAACATCTAGATACTTTAGTCGAAAATCTCAATACCACCCAATCAGCCTTTACTAGCTCAACCAAAACTCTCGCCGCAGGTGTAGAAGAAATAATAAGCAGTCATCAACAAGCTACTCAAATTGCCGAGCGAGTTTATCAAGGGTTAGAGATAACTAGTAATACCATTCAAACAGGTGCAAATAATTTCGAGCGTGCGGCTCAGACGATTCAGGATAGTTCGAGATCGATCGATCTAACTTTAACTAATGCAGCTAATCAATGGCAACATACCCAGACTGAATTTACCAATTCAACTGCGATATTTAGCCAAGCAGCTCAAAAAATTGAACCAGTTGCCGCTAAATTAGAGCCAGCAATTGCTGCTTTACATCAATTTGGGGCAGAAGTAGTTAATCTGAGTAAAAATACCACCCAGATCTCAGAATCAACCCAAACTGCGATAACTGGATTCGATCGCAATTGTCAACAAGTTTTAGCCAACACCCAATCATCAATTCAAAATATCGCCGAAGTCAATAATGCTAGTTGGCAAAAAATAATCGATAGTTTAGAATGCCAAAATAGAGAAAGCAAATACAACCAACTACCATCGATTCAATTTCAACAATAGAACTAAACTAAAACCATGTCTAGACGCATCGAAAGATACCATCAGGATGAAGAGTTAAACATCTTTCAAGCATTTACAGATTTGATGTCAAATGCTTTTATGATTATTAGCTTCCTATTACTAATTAGCCTATTGCAATCAATATCGATCGCCAAAAAACTCGAATCTGCCTCCCCAATTATCATCGATGAAAAATCTGGCAATTTCAAATTTCCCTCAGGAAGTGCGGAACTCACACCTGACTTAAAAAAATACATTCAAACCACCATTCTCCCCGCAGTTAAAAAAGCCACAGCAGCAGGCAATATTGACTTCATCCAAGCGATCGGACATACAGATAGTGAGGGGATTAGTAATGTCAGCAACCTCGATGGTAGGCTATCCTCAGTGGCTACGGGCAAAGAAAATAATACCGTTCTAAAAGCTGGCTCGAATGCCGATCTCGGACTGATGAGATCGATCGCCGTAATTCAGTTTCTAAAAACAGCCAGAGGATTAGAAAAAGTAAAATTTCGAGCATATTCTGCCGCTCAATTATACCTACCATCAGGGCAACTCGCGCCGATTGACGGTGGTGCTGATGATAATAGACGCAGAATTGAAATTCGATTTATTCCCTATGGAAGAAAGAAATAATAGATTTGAAATAGATCTATTTACTCTTATTTCTTTCTCTACGCCCTCTGTCTTGATGTCCTAAACGCGCCCTAGGAACAAAGGCGTGCGGACATCCTGCGCCTATGTGGGTAAAAAGTTTATTCCCGAAATAAGTCAGGTATAATAGTTGCATCCAGATTAATGCAGATCGATCCAGAGTTAACTCCATCGTCGCAAATCCGCCACAAAACTTGCCGACTGAAGATATGAAACCTCTGACAAAAGCCCTCGAAGACTATATCTACAAACTGATTGTCGTCCACGAAAAATTGAATTCCGCGCAACAAAAGACACTGTTATCAAAGTTAGATAGATCCTTGTCAGAATGGAATTTGGAATCGCCATCTACTCCATCTGTTAAATCAAGTGACTCTAAACTCACAGCCTCTCAACAGCAAGCCTTTATCAAACTCCAAGAATTTGCTAAAAGCAAAACTATTCGCTACTTTCGGTTGGTTGGATATGCAGGCACAGGGAAAAGCTTTCTGATTGCTGAATTCATCAAGTGGTTAAAATCACAGCAAATTGATTATGCAGTAGCTGCCCCGACAAACAAAGCCACTAAGAATATTAAATCAATCGCCGAACTTGCAGGAGTGAGCATCAATGCAATGACTGTGGCGCAACTACTTGGTCAACAACCGCGCTTAAATGAAGAGACTGGATTAGAAGAATTCACAATTAAATCCAAATCAAAACTAGAGTTTGAGATCGTAATAATTGACGAGTTTAGTATGGTTAGCTCGACTAATTTTACGGAATTAGAAAAAGCTATCGGTGCCAAAACTAAAGTATTATTTGTCGGCGATGCAGCTCAGTTACCTCCCGTTGGCGAATCAGAACCAATAGTTGCAATCACACCATTAATATCCCATCAAGCCACCCTGATCGAAGTTGTCAGATATGATGGCGAAATCAGTAAAGTAGCCGAACAGATGCGGACAGATCGACGCTATCAAACTAGTCTATATCCATTCAAATCTACAGCCGATGAATCTATTCTCTGTTTGCCATATCAAGAGTGGCTAAATGAAGCGGCTAAACTGATTAAATCATCACAGTGGCAAGCCGATTCTAACTATTGCCGGATTTTGGTATGGCGAAATAATACTGCCGAAGCTCTCAATGATTGGATCAGGATCCAATTATGGGGTGCGAATTCTATACCCTTTATTAAGGGAGACCGTTTAATTGCTAAGAAGCCTATATTTAGAGAATCTAAATTTCAGCAGTCTAGTAGTAATCTCAAAAAGAAAAAAGAATGGAATATTATCATTAATAATTCCGAAGAATGTGAAGTAACAGGAGACTGTCTGATTGAAAAAAATTCACAATTTAGTTGGTATGCAATTCCCGTAATCACCGAAGGCGGGGGTCGTCATAAATTGAAAATATTAGATCCAGCATCCGAAGTAAAGCGACAAGAGCTAATCAAAGAATATCGATCGAAGAAAGAATGGTACAAAGCTGCTGATTTGGATAAAGCTTATGATTACTGTCCTTATGCTTATTGTCTTACCACACACAAAGCGCAAGGTTCTGGGATCGACCATGTTTTTTTACATACATGGGATATGCAAGGATGTCCAGATTTGCAGAAACTTCAATATACCGGATTGACTAGAACGAAAATCAAGGCTTATGTCCCAATTCGATCTTAGTCCCTTCTTAGTGTTAATTTAGACAGATAGAGTGGTTTAGTGGATAGTTGATAGTTGATAGTTAATTAAGCCCCTCGTTTTCCCAGTCTCCCAGTCTCCCAGTCTCCCAGTCTCCAAGTCTCCAAGTCCCCAAGTCCCCAAGTCAGCAACGCTGTTTTTGCATTCCCCTCCCGTCTCACCAATATTCAGCATAAAGTCTATTTAGAATCCCTAAGTCAACAGCTATACTATTGAGCGAGATAGCAGCTTTGTGGCATACCAAATTAGATGGCACATAGAGATTAATGATGATGTTGCCGAACAATCTGAGGAGGTATGTAATTTGATGAACTTAGCTTTTAATATCGATGAATCTTCCCCCCTAGATAATCAAATGGAGGAGATCGGAGCTACCCTAGCAGCTAGTTCGGTAGATCCGCCGTCGCAGATCGAAACATCTGAAATCGATAAATCTACTAGTCCCTCTTCAGTAGAACAATTGGATATCAAAGCCGAACTAGAATCGCTGTTGATGTCATTACAATTTGCTATTCCACAGCCACCAAATTCAGCACTAACTTTTGAATCTAGTCCGATTTCTGGGTTTCCCAGTACCGAAACAATTACGCATAATCAGCAATTACTCCATGCGTTAAATACTACTCGCGATCGAATCACGAGTGTATATGCCAATCTCCAAGTCACCCACCAATCAAATCAAGATCAAGTTGATGCAATTGATGCCAGTATTTTGGAGGTTAAGCAACTGAAATTTCGGATGCAACAGCTAGCTAGACATAGTAAAAATCAGCTCGAACAAGCAGGGAAAATGCTCGGATCGATCGAGCAAATCCATACTGAAATTGCCACTGGCTTGGACAAATTTGGTGGCTATGCCGAAATCCAGGCAATGTTAGCACAACTTGAAACTACTCGTCATGATTTGATCATTGCCCACGAACGCGCCACAACTGGACAAGAGGCTTTTTATGACTCTTTGAGAGCAATTCAGGTAGCTGTAGATGCTCGTAGCCATGACTCAGAGCATAAATTAAATCGATACAATGAGTCGATTCAGAGCCTATCTCAAACCATCTCGTCAGATCGACTTCAAATTGCGACAATGAGCGTAGATCTCAGTACAAAACTGACTGATCTACATAGCTTGAATACCAAAATTACAACTACTCATACTCAGATTATCGCAGCATCAGAAACGATGCGATCGAGGATCATCGAAATTGATCGAGAATTTGTCGCATTATCAGCATCTGTTCAAACCGAAAAAGAACAGTTTTACGAGCTAACTGTAACCGCAATCGAGAAAGCGGAGGAGATCGGATCTCAGCTAGCTAATATTGTGAAACAGATGGGTGAGGACAGGGAATCGATCTCCACACTCGAATTCCGGATGGAAGCCTTGCGTCATAATGCCCGTCAAGAGATAGAACAAAAATTAAACAACCTAGATCTGCGTTATCACCAAATGATTTCCACATGGGATGATTTCCAATTTCGTCAAAAAGATCGTGCTGTCAACATCAGAAATTTGTCGAGATGGCTGTGGATCTTATCTGTTGCCGTTGGAGGTATTTTGATGATGTTAATTTGGATTCTGATGCTGCTTAAGTAACCGTCGTCAAAATATATTTAAGCTAACTTACGTAACTATTATCAGTAAGATTTATAACCTTTAGCACTTTGTACCGATCGAGATCTAGACCAACTGGGATATAATGTGCGTTGAATCCACTGTTTATTAATTCAAGATAAGGAAAGTTTACATTATGACTATGAGAGGTTCTAGATCTGTTGCAACCGGATTTGCGAAAGACTTTCAAGACTTTGTAATGAAAGGTAATATTTTTGATCTAGCAGTCGGTGTGATTATCGGTGGAGCATTTGGCAAAATTGTCACTAGCTTTGTCGAGAGCATTATTATGCCACTAGTTAGTGTCCTGATTCCTGGCGGAAGCTGGAGAGAAACCAAACTCGTATTAGGGATGATTCCCGATCCCAAGAATGCTGGAAAACAAATCGAAAATGCTGTTTTAGTCGGCCAATTCCTTGGTGGCATTCTCGATTTTGTGATTATCGCGCTGGTCATTTTCTTGATGATTAGAGCTTTGGCCAAACTAAAACGCAGAGAAGAAAAATTAGAGGCAGCAGATACCAAAGAATGTCCATATTGCCTATCGACAATCCCGATTGCTGCTAGCAAATGCAGTCACTGTACTTCCGAGCTACCTCCAGTTATGTAGAATCGGATAGTGTGTTCCTTCAGTGGATAAAGCACTATATTATAAGTCAAAAAGAAAGCTCGTCATATATAGAATATGATGAGCTTTCTTATGTATAGCTAATAATAGATTGATAACCGTGATAAATTAGAGTGAATCGATCGCATTAATCGCATCAATTGCGGCTTCTAAAGCGATCGAAATATGCGTCCAATGAGTACCACCCTGACAGAAGGCTGTATAAGGTTCTCGCAATGGGCCATCGGCAGAGAATTCGGATGTGCTACCATCGATGAAAGTTCCGCCCGCCATAATTAATTCACTCTCATATCCGTGGAGTGTGCCTGGTACTGGATCTACATAAGCATCAATCGGTGAATTTTGTTGGATCGATCGACAAAACGCAATCAATTTCGCTCTCGAACCAAATTTAATCGCCTGAATCACATCGCGGCGCGGTGCGAAAGGTAAAGGATTAACTGGATAACCTAATTGCTCGAACACATAAGCAGTCAAATGATTGCCCTTCATTGCTTCACCCACCATTTGGGGCGCGAGAAATAAGCCTTGAAATAACAATCGATTTTGATCGTAAGTAGCACCACCCGACGAACCAATCCCTGGAGCCGTCAACCGACAAGCCGCCATCTCCACCAAATCCGCTCTCCCCGCCACATAACCGCCACCTGTCGCAATTGTCCCCCCAGCATTCTTGATTAACGAGCCAGCAATCAAATCCGCACCCACAGCAGGTGGCTCCCGATCCTCGACGAATTCGCCGTAGCAATTATCGACAAAACAAACCGTATGCGGATTTTGAGCTTTGACAATCTCCACAATCCGCCCGATCTCATCAATCGATAGAGAAGAACGCCAAGCATAGCCACAGGAACGCTGAATCAGGACGAGACGGGTATTCGATCGCACAGAATGACTCAAACCATCCCAATCGATCCCCCCGTCCTCTGTAAGGGCTAATTCGCGGTAGCTGATCCCAAACTCCTTCAGCGATCCCTGCCCCGATCCCCGCGTGCCAATTACCTCCTCCAACGTATCGTAAGGCGCACCTACCACAGAGAGCATCTCATCTCCAGGGCGCAATACTCCAAATAGAGCACAAGCGATCGCATGAGTCCCCGAAACAAACTGGACTCGAACCGCCGCCGCTTCTGCGCCAACAATATCCGCAAAAACTTTATCCAAAGTTTCCCGCCCCAAATCGTCGTGTCCGTAGCCACTGACACTAGAAAAGTGGCGCGTACCTACACGATGACGACAGTAAGTTTCCAAAACTCGCCGGAGATTTACCTTGACTTGACCGTCAATACCATCAAAAATCAGTGATAGTGCCTTTTCTGCTGCTGGAATGAGTAATGCGCTGTTCATGATTCGATCGGGTAAATTATTTGCCTATTTGGATCTGCACGCAGATCGGGCATGTTATTAAAACTCTTCATAGGTTAGCTCATGACTGTTGCCGCATCAACAAAACTTCGTCTAGATTGGACGATGATTATCGCGCTCGTAATATTTCACATTGGCGCAGTTTGTGCTTTTTTGCCAGGATTTTTTAGTTGGCAAGCTGTCGGTGTAGCGGTACTTTTACACTGGATTACAGGTGGGTTAGGGATTACGTTAGGTTGGCATCGGCTGCTCTCCCACCGTAGCTTTCAGGTACCCAAGTGGTTGGAGTATTTCTTTGCTTTATGCGGCACTTTAGCATTACAAGGCGGGATTATTTGGTGGGTAGGTTTACACCGCCACCATCATTTACACTCGGATGAAGATGTCGATCATCATGATTCCAAGAAAGGTTTCCTCTGGAGTCATGTTCGCTGGATGTGCTATGAGATTCCGGCTGAAAGTGATATCCCTCGCTTTACTAAGGATATTGTGAATGATAAATTCTACAATTTCTTGAACGATTACTTTTTCCCATTGCAAGTCGTGCTGGGAGTAATATTATACTTAATCGGTGGTTTGCCATTCGTCTTCTGGGGCGTATTCGCTCGGTTGGTAGTCGTTTATCACTGTACTTGGCTGGTAAATAGCGCGACTCACAAGTTTGGTTATCGCAATTTTGAAACTACTGACAATTCGACGAATTGCTGGTGGGTGGCGATTACGACTTATGGCGAAGGCTGGCACAATAACCATCATGCGTATCAGTATTCCGCTCGTCACGGGATGAAATGGTGGGAAATCGATATCACTTGGATGACGATTCAGGTACTCCAGTTACTCGGCTTGGCGACTAAGGTTAAGTTGGTGGAGGCTGGTACGGCGAAAGAATAGTAGTAGGTGGCGGAGATCTACCCACCCCTCCTCTGCTGAAGCAGACGCTCCGCGAACGGAGGGGTGCCGCAGGCGGGGTGGGTAGATCTCCGCAGCAAATCAAACATCCCAAACATTCCACACTAGATCATGATCTCAACTCCTCTCACCGCAAGCACTTCGACTACATCTACAAACTTCTATGTACCTGGCGCACGAGATTTATTACCGCTAGATGTCGCTCAAAAACGGTGGGTAGAGAGAGGAATTCAGGATGTGTTCCATCGTTGGGGTTATCACCGGATTATTACCTCTACGCTAGAACGCTTAGAAACATTGATTGCAGGTGGTGCTGTCGATCGAGAAACAGTAATTCAAATTCCATCGGCAGAAGGTGGTACACTCGGTTTACGTCCAGAATTAACGGCTTCGATCGCCAGAGCAGCGGTATCACGCATGGGTGACATGTATCCCCAGCGACTATACTATAACGCCAATGTCTTTCGGAAAGCCGATGCCGAACATCATGGTAGACAACAAGAATTTTATCAGGCTGGAATCGAATTATTAGGAATTGGCGGGATACTTGCAGATGTAGAAGCAATCCTGTTGATGATGGATTGTTTAAAATCCCTCGCGGTACCTAATTTTCAGATCATCTTAGGCGAAGCAGGTTTAAGCCGTGCGCTACTAGCTCAATTCCCAGTCGAATTTCAGACCCAAATCAGACGGTGTTTAGCACATCTGGACAGGGTTAGCTTAGAACAACTACCACTGACACCAGAACAGCAACAGTTGGCACTTTCGCTAATTGATTTACGGGGTAATCCTGCGCGAGTACTCGCAAAACTAGCTCAACTTAAATTAGACGCAGATAGTCAAGCGACAATCACTCATCTCCAAACCCTAGTCGAATTATTAAATAGCACTAGCCAGAATTCACTTCCACTAATTTTAGACTTAAGCCTGATTCAAACCTTTGATTACTATACAGGCATAGTATTTGAAGCGGTAACGATTACAGCAGATCGCGCCTATGTACTAGGTAAAGGTGGACGGTACGACAGGTTGCTCGCACTCTATCACCCACAGGGGCAAAATTACCCTGGAATTGGCTTTGCGTTGAATATTGAGGAATTACAACAAGTTCTCCAAACCAACCCCGCCATGCCCCGCCACAGTGCCAAATCAGACTGGTTGGTAGTCGCGACGGAACCCGCCGCCATCGCCGCCGCTCTTACTTACGGTCAAAAATTACGATCGAACCCCGAATTAGTCCGCGTTGAAATGTATCTTAATGATGGAGATATAGAGCAAATTCGGCAAATTGCGATCGATCGTGGCATTGCTCAAATTGCCTGGATCAGCGCAGATGGCGTGAAAATCGAAGAATTGGAAGTTGGAAGTTAGGAGATGGGAGATGGGAGATGGGAGATGGGATTTGTTGCAACAACAGCACCAGATCTCACCATTTCCAATGGATTTACATCTCCCGAAGTTTTTCCAGCGTCCGTTGACGATCCCACTCTCTACCTTGTTGTAAGAATAACTCAGCGGCGGCTTGGAGATCTTCTTGAGCACCTTCGCGATCGCCGAGATAAATAGAGACTAAGCCCCTGTTATAATAAGCCTTAGCATAGGTAGGATCGAGTTGAATAGCGCGACTATAGTCTCGCAATGCACCCTGTCTATCCTCTAGACGATAGCGAACATTACCCCTATTATAATAACTAGTAGTATTTCGACTTTCTAGTTCGATCGCGCGATCGTAGTCGGATAAAGCACCTTGTCTATCGCCCATCCGATCGCGTAGTAACCCACGATTGACAAATGCTTTGGCGTAATTAGGATCGATCTGAATCGTGCAATTATAGTCGGCTAAAGCACCCTCTCGATCGCCACCCAAATCGCGAGAACGACCTCTATTGTAATACTCACGGGCATCTTGAGGATGTTGTTGCAGGTCTGGCTGAGAATCGATCGGAATCTCTGGTTGATTATTTAGATTGTCAGGCATAGTTTCATACTTTGATGTCATCTCGATCTATAGCAACGCCCTACCACTTCTGCTCGGAGCGGGTAAACGATTAGCTGTAATAGTTTGTTTTATTGTCAAAAGTGATGTCCTGTCAACGATATAACTAGGGCGAATGCCAAAGTTATATTGACATTACCTTGTTGTTGTCGATCGCCGACGACAAGCAATTCATGAATTGCCCCTACTTGGTAACTAAGAGCAGAATATTCACACTCAAAATTCTACCAGTTTCGATAAATTGGTTGGTATTTCTGCGCTAAAGTCCAGCCGAATTGCTGAGGCTGCTACCACGATGCAGCTCTAATCGGCAAGTGTGCGCATTACTTAGTTGTTGTGATACTTAAGGCGATGGGAGATGGGAGATGAGACGCTTGCGTCCGAACTATTGTCACTCCATCTTCTAACTCCTCACTCTTTTTCTACTCTCCGATCTCCGATCTCCCATCTCCCATCTCCGGTAAATTAGCAAATAGAGCTTGGAGCTTCCAGCGGGGAATATAGGGCCAGCCGCCATTTTCCTCGATGTCGCGGAGCAGGGTGTAGAGAGCTTGACGACTGATTGGTAGAGCTGATTGGAAATAGCCCGCTTGAATTTCGCGATGAATTTGTTCTAGAGTACGGAGGAGATGCAATAGTGCCACCGGATCCTCGCGATGGAGATCGGCAAGCTCGTGTAGTTCATTAGCAATCTCGCTGAGACGATTCATTGATGCCGATTGTGGGAGTGAAGAAGAGTCTTTTTCAATGTTCATTTAACTTAATTTGTCAAATTTTTTAATATAAATTAATACTTTAGGCTTGAGGTTTGTGTCGCGAACAAAAATCTAACTTCACTCATCAAATCGAAAGCCGTCAAAGTCGTGCTCTAGATCCTATTGTTTGGTAAAATACCGATCGACAAGACAATTATCTTACTGTGTCTACAGCTACGATCGAACACAATCTTGAAGATTCATTCAATTAAAGTCGATCGAACGCTCACGCATCGGCAAATACTGTAATAACATAAAATATATCGAAGATTGAGGTTAATCATGAAATTTCGCGGATTAGTCGCCGCTCTACTCGCCATCTGTATTGGCTTGTTGACGGCTTGTAGTGATGCTCCGGTATCAGCAACAACTGTACTGACTTATGAGGATATTCGGGGCACTGGATTAGCGAACAACTGTCCTGTCATTGACGATACCAGTCGCGGATCCATTCCGCTCGATGCAGCAAAGGGCTACCAGTTGGTAGACATGTGCATCCAACCTACCAATTTCTTTGTGAAAGAAGAACCTCAAAATAAACGTCAGGAAGCTGAATTTGTTGCAGGTAAATTGGTAACACGTGCGACTTCTAGTCTCGACCAGATCAGAGGTTCCGTCACATTAGCCGCAGATCGGACACTAACTTTCAAAGAAGAAGATGGACTTGATTTTCAAGCCGTCACCGTCAAAATGCCTGGTGGCGAACTAGTACCTTTCCTCTTTACTGTGAAAGAACTGGTTGCTAGTAGTCAACCTGGTGTAGAAAGTATCACTACTTCTACTGACTTTGCTGGTGAATACAAAGTACCATCCTATCGCGGTAATGTCTTCCTCGATCCTAAAGGTCGTGGTGTTGCTAGTGGTTATACCGATGCTAATGCACTTCAAGCAGAAGCAAGAGTTCGTCAAGGAGATCGCAAGAACACCAAACGTGCGACTTCTGGTAAAGGCAAAATCAACTTTGAAGTTGCTAAGGTTAACAGCGCAACTGGCGAAATCGCTGGTATTTTTGAAAGCGAACAGCCTTCTGACACAGATTTAGGTGCTCTAGATCCTAAAGAAGTTAAGATTCGCGGTTTATTCTACGCTCGCTTAGAAGCTAAATCTTAATTTAGGGGATAGGGGATAGGGGATAGTGGTTAGCCACTGACTATCGATCTAGTAAAATATCCTTAACAGGTGCTGTATCTCATGATATGGCACCTTTTTTAGGGGATAGGGAATAGTGGTTCGCGACGCGAAAGTCAGCATCAATTTAGCAATTATAATTCCCTATCCCCTATTCCCTATCCCCTATTCCCTAACCCCTAACCCCTATAATAAAACTCGTCATCAAGCTAAAACTACGTTATGGGTCGCGCTAAAAAAGTTGTACTTGCTTATTCGGGTGGAGTAGATACATCGGTCTGTATTCCTTACCTGAAGCAGGAATGGGGTGTGGAAGAAGTAATTACTCTCGCCGCAGATTTGGGACAGGGGGATGAATTAGAACCGATTCGGATTAAGGCTCTCAACTCTGGTGCGAGTGTATCGCTCATCGCCAGAGCTACGGAGAGTTTTATTACCGATTATGCTTTCCCCGCGCTCAAGGCGAATGCGCTGTATGAAAATCGTTATCCGCTCTCTACCGCTTTGGCTCGTCCATTGATTGCCAAATTATTAGTCGAAGCGGCTGAGGAATATGGCGCGGATGCGGTGGCGCATGGTTGTACTGGTAAGGGTAACGATCAGGTAAGATTTGATGTATCGATCGCTGCTCTCAATCCTAACCTCAAAGTGCTAGCACCCGCACGGGAATGGGGGATGAGCCGCGAACAAACGATCGCATATGGCGAAAAATGTGGTATTCCTTCACCTGTGAAAAAGTCGTCTCCTTACAGTGTGGATTTAAACTTACTTGGACGGAGTGTCGAAGCGGGACCCCTTGAAGATCCTTGGGTAGAGCCGTTGGAAGAAGTATATGCACTGACTAATGCGATCGAGAATACCCCAAATACGCCAGAATATATTGAGATTGGTTTTACTTGTGGTGAGCCAACTAGTATCAATGGTTTAGCTCTAGATCCTGTTAGTTTGATTACCCGTCTCAATCAGCTCGTTGGTAATCATGGGATTGGACGAATTGACATGGTGGAGAACCGTCTCGTCGGGATTAAATCGCGGGAGATTTACGAAGTCCCCGCCCTATCCGTGCTGATTCAAGCTCACCGCGAACTCGAAAGCCTCACCCTCACTGGAGATGTCACCCAATATAAACGGAGCATCGAAGAAACCTATAGCAAACTCGTCTACAACGGTCTGTGGTATTCGCCCCTTAAAGCTGCCTTAGATGCCTTCATCGACCAAACCCAAGCGCGAGTCACTGGGAACATCCGCATCAAGCTATTTAAGGGCAATGCGGTGATCGTCGGGCGGCAGTCTGAGTATAGTCTGTATGATATGGACTTGGCGACCTATGGTGAGGATGACCAATTCGATCATAAGGCTGCGGAAGGCTTTATCTATGTTTGGGGTCTACCTACACGGGTTTGGTCACAACGGAATCGGGTTTAGCAGCAATTCAAAATTTTTTGACGATTATCGTAGGAAAATCGTTGGCGAAGCCTTTCTGCTAAGGCGAACGCTACGCGTTGGCGGAGCCTCTCCCGTGGAGAAACGGAACGAAAATTGTTACTGGTGGGTTTGGGCGGGTTTGTTTGACAGTTATTTGTGCAAAGCAATGATTTCTAGCATAAACCCGCCCCTACCAGTTGGCTTGATTAGGTGGCTTTAAAATGTTGTTTTAAGACATCTAATGGAACACAATCCCAGTAGTCAATATGGCTGATAATTAATTCTGAATCGTTTAATAACATCTCACTTCTACCACTAATTTCAATCCGTGGATACCAAGGTAGTGGGGTATTCCAGCTCAATGACCAGCGCGTGGTAATTAATTGTTCCACTCGATCGATATTGTATAATTCTAAGCGTGGATATTTAAACCAAGTCCGAATAAACTCGATCGTCTTTTGGTAGCGTTTAAGTCCGCGAAACTTAGTCAGTGGATCTTGAAAATAGACATCTTCAGCATAGATTTGGTAACTTTGATCGATCGGGAATTTAGCATAGTCTGCCCGTAAAATTGTAATAATATCTATCATAGTTATTTCCCAACTCCCAATTAATGTCCGCCACCAGCTCCAGTAGGTGTTTTAACTTTCTGAAAGAACAAAATTGCTACACCACTTAGTAGCAACGCAAAACCGATAAAGTAAAAACAGTCATTAAAAGCCATCACATAAGACTCACGATTGACGATACTAGCGATCGATCTAAATGCCTGAGCTTGGGCTGTACTTAATTCTACACCCTGACTAACAAACAATTGAGTTAATTCATCAACCCGCTGTTGAGTCGCCGGATTGTACAACGATACAGCTTCGCCCAAGCGATTGGAGTGAAACTGCTCTCGCTGAGTTAATAAAGTCGCCAAAATCGCAATCCCAAATGAACCGCCTAAATTGCGCATCATATTAAATAAACCACTTGCAGAACCAGCTTGAGCACGCGGTAAACCAGCAGTAGCGACACCAGATAGTGGTACCATAATTAGTGGTTGACCCATCGCTCGAACTAATTGCGACCACCGTAATTGATCGATACCCGTGAGATTAGTTAAATCAGAATTCATAAAACAGCTAATCGCAAATAAACTTATCCCCACCGCAATTACTAACCGCGTATCAAACCGCTGTAAAATCTTGGGGACAAATGGAATGATAAATAGTTGCGGTATTCCCGCCCACATTAATACTTCCCCAATTTGCAAAGCATTATATTTTTGAATCTGGACTAGATATAAAGGCAAGATATAAATCGAACCATATAATCCCACCCCCATCGAGATATTTACAATACTAGCCAGACCAAAATTTCGGTACTGTAATAGCCGTAAATTAATAAATGGCTGTTTGCGAGTTAATTCAATCCAGAAAAAGATCGATAAGAAAATAGCAGCAACCGCACCAAGACTGACAATAAAAAAAGAGTTAAACCAATCCTTGCGGGCACCCTCTTCTAATACTATCTGTAAAGCGGCTAATCCGATCGCCATCGAGCCAATTCCCCACCAGTCACCTTGCTTGAGCAATTCTGGTTTCGGTGGTAATTGTTTAATCCCATACCAAACACCAGCGAGTAATAATAGCCCAGGAATGACATTCAAATAAAAGATATAATGCCAACTTAAATTATTCGTCAACCATCCGCCTAATGTCGGTCCGATCGATGGTGCAAACGTAGCTGTAATCCCAAATAATGCCATCCCGATCGGTTGTTTAGATGGCGGCAAACTCATCAACATATTCGTAAATGCCATCGGAATCAAAATCCCCCCTGTTGCCCCTTGCAGCGCACGAAAGGTAATCATTGATGACAAATCCCACGCCGAAGCACAGCAGACTGAAAAGAAAATAAATAACGCCGCATTTACTAAGATATAGCGACGAGTCGAGAATACCTGTGACAACCAACCAGTCAAGGGAATCACCACAATTTCAGCCACTAAATAAGCGGTAGAAATCCAAGAACCTTCCTCTAATGTTGCACCTAAAGCTGCTTGAATATCCTGAAGCGATGAATTAGTAATTTGAATATCTAGCACCGCCATAAATGCACCCAACATACTCGCCGCCACCCCAATCCAGGTTCTCAGCGGTACATAGTCTGGTGGATTTTGGTTAGTAATTATGCTTGGATTTGCCACGGTGTTAACTCCGTATGGTTAATTATTTATTTTGGGGCTGCGGAGATTTTTACCCCCAACCCCCTTATGAAGGGCAGGGCTGATCTATTGGTTAGAGAAAAATCTGAAATCCACCTGTAGGTTGGGTTGAACGAATGTGAAACCCAACATTTGCACAATCGATTGTTGAGTGTGTTGGGTTTTCTCGTTCCGTTCACGTTGGCGAAGCCTTTGCCTCAGCAAAAGTGTCTGCC
>JANYDE010000018.1 GCA_025359915.1 Chamaesiphon sp. 336R_metabinner_41
TTCTGCACTTCTTCCCACAGCGCAACTATCAGAGCATCTTTTGCTTCTGCGTCTAGTTGTTTGATGTCGGGCAGTTCTTTCATAAGCTCACTCTATCGTTTTTTCCGGTTTTGTCAACCTCCCCCTAGTTGAGCAATTACAGCGATTATTTTCGAGTGCGACTCGAAAGGTCGTTTACCCCAATATCAAGTAAAAATCACTGCGACAATTGGTAGCGAAAAAATTGACGGTCGTTTTAATTTTAATCAATAATTTACGATAAATAGTCACGATTACCTCCGGCAGGCTCCGCCAACGAACCTAGTCTATCTAGACTAGGCTTTGGTAATTTAGCACTTACTTAATTGCAATTCCCTGATAAAAATATCCCCCAATTTTAGGGGTGTCAGGGCTATAAAATTCTTGAACATCTAAATTACTAAACTGTTTGGCAATCAATAGGCGGATCGATCGATCTAAGTGACAACCATCACCGATTACTTTCTGAATCGGGGTAAGTCGATGTTGCCAAGTTTGGATATTTGGCTCATTGCTCAATCCGTGTTCGATAAATAGAAATTTTCCACCTGGTTTCAGGACGCGGTGAATTTCGGCGATCGCTGTTTCTACCTGTTTGATACTGCACAGTGTCCAAGTACTAACTACCGTATCGAATGTATTGTCTAACATCGGTAATTTTTCGCCATTTAGCACCTGAAAATCTACTTCAATTGAACTAGCTGCAATCCGCTTTTGAGCGAGTTTATTCATGCCTGGATTGACATCAACAGTTGATATTACCGCATCTGGTGGAATGAGAAAAATTAAAAAATGGTTAATGTCTGCAAGAGTTATGTTTGGAAGTGCTGCTGACACACTAGAATCTCACCTTGAAGAAGTTTGCAATTACTTTACTAATAGAACAACTAGTGGGGTTACAGAGGGAATCAACACAAGAATCAAATTAATTATCCGTCAAAGCTATGGATTTAAAAATTTTGATTTGATGATTTTCTACCACAGTGAAACTACACAGCCAAGCCGCAATCACACGTAGAATTGCAAGTTATTTAATCCTCATTCCTTAGCTCTTCGCAAGATTGTTCTTGAAGCTTGCGTATCCGCATGGTCGATATGACCGCATTCTTCACACACGAATTTCTCACCATCACGATTAGATTTACTAACATGATGACAACTCGAACACTCTTGCGATGTTTACGCTTATCAGCAATCTTTTAGTGACCCCCATCATGGTTGATAATATTGTAGGCGGATAAATATCTCGCGTGCTCGGCTTTCCCCCTCGCTTTGAAAAGCGAAGCTCCCAGCCTTCCCGCGTTCCTCTGGTGGTTTAGTGATTTAGCGATTTAGTGGTTTAGCGATTTGGATAAAATTAGAGAGAATTTTCAAGCCAGTTGTGGAGGACTTTTCGGGGTGAAATTGGACAGCCATTACATTGTCTTGGGCGATCGCTGCGGTTACAGTTTGACTGCCATGTTTCACCATTGCTGCGGATACTGACGATTGATTTGGTTCGACGTAGTAGGAGTGGTCGAAATATACCCACGCAGAGGTGTCTAATGTCTCCCATAACGAACAGTTTGGCTGTGAGAGAGTAAGTTGATTCCAACCCATTTGGGGGATGGTTAGATGCGGTTCTGACTGAAACTTGCGGACATTTCCCGCGATAATTCCTAAACCAGCCTCTTGACCTTCATCAGATCGATCGAATAAAATCTGTAATCCCAGACAGATTCCCAAAAATGGTTTCCCACTAGCAATAATATCTTTGAGTGGTTGTTCTAAATCTCGATCGCGAATCTTCTTCATCGCCGGATCGAATGAACCAACTCCTGGCAACACGATCGCATCGGCACTCGCTAATTCTGACGGCACATGAGTAATAAATGTCTCCGCACCCGCATACTCCAGCCCCTTGCACACAGAGTGCAAGTTTCCCATATCGTAGTCTACAACAGCAATTTTCATAGTTAGATGTTAGATGTTAGATGTTAGATGTTAGATGTTAGATGTTAGATGTTAGATGTTAGATGTTAGATGTTAGATGTTAGATGTTAGATTCTTCTCTCCCATCTCCCATCTCCCATCTATCCCTGGCTTATTGCCCCAGATATATAACTAGCGGCTGATTGAACTAAAGCGATCGCATCTTCATAGAGCATTCGTTTCGGTCCTAACAAACCCACACTACCGACAGGGATTGAGTCTTGATGATAGTTTGTCGAAATTAACGTACAAGTTTGCATTGGCTTGAGCGGATTTTCAGCACCAATTTTAATCGAAATCTTCGGCTGAAGATGATCTAGTGGCGAGGCGACATTTAAGAGCAAAGAAGTTGGTTCTGGATTAAATATTAGTTCCCAAATTTTATCTTGCTCTGATTCTAATAGATGCAATAATGTTTTGGCCTGCTCTAATTGAGAAAATTCAGGCTGACCGAGAATTTCCGAGATACCCCAGATCATAATCTGTGATGAATGAATCGGCTTAGACTTTTTGGATAAATCCACTAATAAATTACTAACTAAATCGATATACTGCTGGAACTTGCCATCGAGTTCGCTCCAATCGAGCTTAAATACTTCTAATACAGACCTGTCCCTAAGTTTACCATTCAAAAAATTCGATAAAATCTGTAAATCTCGATCGAGTGCATCCCCATCCGTCAAATGATCGCGATCTGAAGGTAACGGCATCAACACCGATTGCGTTTCATAGGAGTCCCAAACCAAAATCACCATTATCTTCCCATATTCCACCCTCACAAGCTGAATATGCTTGAGCGTCAACCGCTGCGTCTGGGGCAACGTAATCATCGTCACATAGCCGCTCAACGTCGCTAATGCCTCCACCGCACCGCGCAACACCGCCTCCAAACTCCAACTATCCCAATCTAGCTTATCAGTCAGTAATGCTTCCACTCGCCGACCGATATCCGGCGATGGCTGGATCGATCGATCGACATATAAACGATAACCCGAATCAGACGGAATTCGCCCCGCTGAAGTGTGTGGCTGGTACAAAAAGCCCGCCTTCTCTAAAGCCGCAAAGCCACTGCGGATTGTCGCAGGACTGATATTGAGATTGTATCCATCTACCAGAGTCTTGGAGCCAACAGGCTCGGCTGTAGAGATATACTGCCGAATAGTCGCCCACAAAATCTCCTGATGACGTTTATTCAAGTCGAAGGACATAAACCACTGCCGCTATCCGGCATGATGAATCAAAAGCAATAATCTCGTTGATAGATATTAACTGATTCTGCCGCTCGATCGCCAAGATCGCAAGACTTCTTTAGTTTGTACTTGCGAAACCCGTCGATATTTGCTATGATTGTTGACTGCGTCGGGACGTAGCGCAGCTTGGTAGCGCACTACTTTGGGGTAGTAGGGGTCGGAGGTTCAAATCCTCTCGTTCCGATTGGGTTGAAAACGTACTGCTGGTAAGGCTTTTAGGAAACAAACCATTTCTTAACAGCCTTATTCTAGTGTCTATTCACAGTAAATAATGTGCTGTTTTGGCTGGTTTGGTTGGTCTATCACCCACCATTTCACCCACTATTTTTATGCACATTGAAAAACGCGGAAAGAGCCTACTGATTAGGTTTTCGCACGATGGTAAGCCCTATAGCTTCAGTTTACCCAAGCATAATAGTAAGCTCGGTATTGCTAGAGCAAAGAAACTAATCGGTCAGATCGAGGAAGACATCATCTATGGAAATTTCGATACTACTCTACTCAGATATAAGTCGCGCAAACTGGGTAAGAATCCCACAGCAATAACAGCAGTCGAACTATTTGAGAAATATATTCCCTACCATCAACAAGAGCGGGGGCTATCGCACGGATCGGGTTTGAAACTTGAAGCGATCGCCTCCAAACTTGATCGGCTGCTCGGAGACAAACCAGCCGAAAAGATTACCGAATCTGTAGCTAAGGATGTAGTTGCCAGATGGTTGGAATCGGCATCGAGTCGGACTGTTAAAGCCTATCTCTACTATCTAAAAGCTTGCTGGGATTGGGCTAAGGGTAAGTACCACGTCACAGAAGAGAACCCTTGGGGTAAATGTTTAACCAGTGCGAATGCCAAGGGTCACGGTGCCCAAAATCGGCAACAGAAGAAACCTTTCACCATCGCCGAACTCCAAGCGATTATCGCAGCGTTTACAGCTCACCGCCAGTATTCCCATTACACGGATTTCGTCTTTTTCCTACTGTCTGAAGGTTGTAGGTTTGGGGAAGCTGCTGGCTTGAGATGGAAGCATTTAGGAGTAGGCTATACCACTGCCTGGATTGGGGACTCCATCTCTCGCGGTCGCCAAAGCAATAAGGGCACAAAAACAGGGAAATCTCGCACCATCTCACTACCGCCAAGTGTGCGATCGATGTTGGCAGACAGGTTTGACCGATTATCACCACAACCGAACGAGCTGGTGTTCATGAGTCCTAAAGGTCTACCCATGCACGACCACAGGTTCAGAAGAAGAGCGTGGAAGACAATTTTAGCCAGTTGTCAGATCGAATATCGATCGCCTTACAATCTTCGCCATACAGCCGCGTCTCACCTCCTCGCTAACGGGACAAATCCGATCGCAGTAGCAGAACAACTAGGGCACAGTAAACGGGTTTTACTCGACACTTACGCTCATGCGATCGAGCGAGAATGTTTGTTTGTCGATATTCAGGAGCTAGAAAATCAATCTTAACAACTTTTAATATTGTATATTCGCACAAAATATTGACCCTAAAGTTTGTGCTTTTACACAAACTAAAGTCACAAAAGTCATTAATATAATTATTTTTGTGACTTTTGTTACTATCACAATAATCGTTGTACGATGGCACAATTTTCAATTCAACCTTTGATTTGCAAATCTATCTAGACGGCTATATTATCGAAAAAGCCTTACCAGCGAAAACACCCAAGACCAAACAAAACACCATAAAAATATCTCCAATAATGATGGCTAGAAAACTAAATAATCCTGACAAATTCAAATTCCATACCGAACGGTCGCTCAAACAGGAAAAGTTTGAGCTAACCAGCTTCCAATCAGTTAAACTTCGAGCCAGTCTACCCAAGGGAATTTATTGGCTTCAGATTGTCAAAGGTGGTCTAATCCAGTGGAATTGGACACTCCTTCAGGACTATCTCATCAATGGCGACTGCCCCAGTCATCGCGCTTTAGTCGAGGAATATATGTCTACTCTACCCACCGCAGCCTAGACACTAAAAATCGCCTCAGCGATAAATATCCAAGGCGACCAAACAAAAAAACAGATCTCAAGTCTATGTCTAATTCATTTCCATTGCCAAGTGCAGGACTATCCCCACCTTAAATAGCAAAACCCCCCAGATCTCAATTCTGGAGGGTTTTACATCAGTCGCATCGGGAATAAACCAGGGGTGGTTTCTCGAAGCGTAGAGATTGAAGTTACCAGGGGTGGGACTTCGATCCATCAAATACTTGTTTGTACTAACACACAAATAAGTATAACCACCCCTGGAAAAGTAAACAATACCCCACCAGGAAGGATATACAAATGGCTGATCCCAAGTACGAAATTCGCGAACATCTTACTGTCTTAACCCGATCGAACGGATCTAAAACAAAATACCACTGTCCAGTCTGCCAGAAGAACGATCTAGACATTAATCCTCGTACAGGAGCCTATAGCTGCTTTAGTGGTGGCTGTGACCCGAAAGATATCCGAGTTGCGATCGATACGCTAGAAGGCAAGTCAGATTGGAAGTTAGAGCCATTTGTCAAACCCACCCGCCCGAAGTCGAGTAAGGATTATTTCTATCCCGAACGCGCAAGCGCACCCCAAGGTGGTCGCGATGGTAATGCGCTAGTTAAGGTTACTCGCACCGATGACGGAGAAGGCAATAAGAAATTCTACCAAAGCCATTGGGATGGTCGCCAGTGGGTTAAAGGTTGCCCCAAAAAAATTAGACCGAACATCCCTATCTACCGCTACCAAGAAGTTCGGCGAGCGATCGAGCGTGATGAGTTAATCTTTGTGGTTGAGGGTGAGGGGGTAGCCGATCGCCTCTGGGATTTAGGTATTGCAGCAACCACCACCATCGGCGGTTCGGGTGGTTATAGTTCCTATGGAGATTACCTAGAGGACTTGAAGAGAGCGCGATTAGTATTGACACCCGATCGAGATAGTAACGGGCTGAAATGTATCGCCAACTATGAGCGGGACTTTGCAACTCAGGTTGAGGGCTACTATCTCGCGGGAACACAAGGCTTGTGGTCTAGTCCCTCTGGCGGAATGGATATCGGTGATGACATCACAGACCACGGCTATACCAAAGAGCAAATTCTAGAGCGGGTGATTAGCCCTGGTGAATATCAGAAAGCGATCGCACCCAAAGCCAAACCGGACAAATCCAAAGCAGAACAACCCGAAAAAGAAGATCGAAAGACAGGCGGCGATCGACTGTTGGAAATTGCTAAGACTGCTACCTACTTCCACACCGCCGATAAGGTAGCCTATGCTGACGTGACAATCGAGGGCAACCGCCACACTTACGCTGTTCGTTCCAAAGCTTTCAGGCTATGGCTATCGGGTGAATATCTCGACAGTACTGAGAAAGGAATCGGGTCGCAGACGCTACAGGATACCCTCTCTACATTGGAAGCAATCGCTATATTCCGAGGTGAAACTCGCGAGGTGCATTTAAGGACAGCAGAGCATCAGGGCAAGATATATCTTGACTTGGGTACTGATAACTGGAATGCGATTGAGATCGATGCAGTGGGTTGGCGGTTAATCATAGAACCACCCGTGCGGTTTTGGCGACCAGATTCCCTACTACCGTTACCCATTCCGGTTAATGGTGGAGATATCTACGAACTGAAGGATTTACTAAGGGCTTGTAAGGAAATAACCTCATGTTTTAGGGTAGGCTAGAAAGCATCTATCGAAGCAGGATTGTCTGAATGGGTAACAGAGAGATTCATCAGTGTAAATGTGAGGAGTGTCAGGAAGGGAATGAAGTAATTCGCAA
>JANYDE010000046.1 GCA_025359915.1 Chamaesiphon sp. 336R_metabinner_41
AGAGTTTTGATGATTTTAAATCAGCGATTTCCACCTGTATCGGCACCGCTAATACAGAACGGAAAGAAAAGCTGGACAGCTTATTAACACTCAATTTCCAGTCCTTTGCAAAAGTTCATATCTTACCCGTGTAGAGTATATATTGTAAATAATCTTGCCAGTACGTAAAATCACAACGCGATCGTTTTGTCAATGCGTAAGTCCTAGGATCGTCATCAGCGATAATAATTCTCGGACGATCGATCGGGGTTACTGGCTGCGCGGCTTTTTCACCTAAAAGTGTTTGAACTCGATCGTCTTTGCTCATCAAATCACCCATCTTACAACCCTCAACAAAATGTTATCAGTAGCCATTTTTCTCTGTCTGGACGTAACATGACTGTGATTCTTGTCAAAAAGTGTTGTAAGAGATTATACCGTGCGATCGAATTGACTTTCATCATCCTTTGGGAAGATTTTCTAATTCCAGCTTCAAATATTACCCCTGATTGCAGGTACTTTGGCTAAATTAGCTCAACGCGCCAAAATGTATATTTAGCTAATAACTAGCCAAAATTCTCTTCCCGTAGGAGCGAGGTAAAATCTCGATCGAGTTCTCTATTAGATTTCTTGGCATAAGCCACATATCCGTTTTTCCCACCTTTGTCAGTTTAAACTTTAGTAATACGATAAGTAAATTCAAATGTCTATAGCAACATTAGTTAACTGGTTGGAATCGGCTACTGAACTAGGGATGTTGCCAAGCAATGTTTTAGCATCATTGGCGAGTGAATTGGAGGTATTAATCGTACCCCCAGGCTGTCGAGTCACAATTGAAGCAACGCCTGTCACGAAGCTATATATCTTAGAATCGGGACAAGCAGAGCGTTATCGTCGCCAAAAAGCCGGATTGATGTGGGCGACGGGATTATTACCAGGTGCGGCGATAAATTTATCAGCATTACAACAAACGCAACTTACCGATAGTCGGATTGTGGCTATTACAGAATGTCAGTTTCAGACGATCTCAGCGGAAAAATGGCAAACATTAGTTAATAAACATCCTGAAATTACCGCAGCATATGCTCAAAGACTAGCAAGTAAATTAACACAACTCGAAGGTGAAATCGCTTACGAACAAGACAGACAAGCTGCTTTGCGTCCTTATCTAGTGCCCCAGGCAAAGCGAGGAATTATTGGCAGTAGTCGTTATGCCGTCAAGTTGCGTCAACAAATTCGGACTGCGGCAAATGACGATAAATCTGTCTTGATTTCCGGCGAACCAGGGTTAGAAAAAGATAATATTGCCGCGTTGATTCATTTTGGTTCCAAGGGTCGTCAGCAACCGATTATTAGGCTCAAAAGTGCCCTAATTACTGCCAATGGTGCAGAATTATTCGGGCGCGTGGGTGGCAAACCAGGGCTATTAGAATGGTTGGGTGAAGGGACACTGATTTTAAATGATGTCCAAGAATTACCGCGTGAATTGGTGCCGCAGATCGAGCAATTATTGAATACAGGTAACTATAATCCCATTGTGCCAGAAGGTCAAATCCTCTTTCCCCGCTCTACTAATGCTCGCATAATTCTCATCTCAGAGAGTACTCAACCAACTTTTAGCAAGGCAATTAAGCATCAAATCAAAGTACCAGGATTGCGGGTGCGGAAAGCCGATTTGGAGGCACAGGTAAATTATTATATCAATATCATTTGTCGCCAAAAAAGGTTGTCCAAACCCCAAGTTACACCAGAAGCAGTTCGGCGGTTGCAAACATATGATTTCCCAGGTAATCTGCTAGAATTGCAGGGCATGGTAAATCGAGCCTTGCTTCAGTCACAAGGTAGTAGTCTCCTCACAGAGGAAGTATTTTGGCCACAGGCACCAAAGAAGCAGTTATTTCGCCTGAATTTATTAAATGCCTACCCTTGGTTGCGACAGTTTTTAAATAGTGATTGGTATCCCGATCGCATTAATTATGGTTTTACTGCTTGGGTATTTCCAATTGTCGTAATGATTCTATTTATTGCGCCCCAAGATCGCCAACATAATTTCGCTCTGAATCTATTTTGGGCGTGGTGGTGGCCGTTAATTTTATTATTATTTCCCATCGTTGGTAGACTATGGTGTGCTTTTTGTCCATTTATGATTTATGGCGAAATTGCTCAAAAACTCTCGCTCAAATTCTTTCCTCGCACGCTGCAAAAATGGCCGCGTGAAACCGCAGAGAAATGGGGCGGTTGGTTTCTATTTGGCTTATTTGTGCTAATATTTCTGTGGGAAGAACTTTGGAATTTAGAAAATACAGCATATTTATCTAGTTGTTTGCTATTGCTAATTACGGCGGGAGCGGTGATTTTTTCACTGATGTTTGAACGGCGATTTTGGTGTCGTTATCTCTGTCCGATCGGAGGCATGAATGGTTTATTTGCTAAGTTATCAATTGTCGAATTACGCGCTCAACAAGGTACCTGTGCGGCAGAATGCACCACTTATCATTGCTATAAAGGTGGTGTAGGCTTTGGCGAAGGAGCGACGACTAATGGCTGTCCGATTTATTCTCATCCAGCCCAATTAACAGATAATAAAGACTGTGTATTGTGTATGACTTGTCTCAAAGCTTGTCCCCATCGATCGGTAGAATTAAATCTTCGTCCACCAGGCATCGAACTTTGGACGACGCATATTTCCCATAGTTATGAAGTAGCTTTATTATTTCTCTTATTGGGAGGTGTATATCTTCATCGGCTACCAGAGATCGATCGATTGTTAGGTTTACAGATAGATCTAACCCAATTTATGCCACATTTAGGACTATCGATCGCAGCTATTGTCATACCTACAATTATCCCATTTTTAGCCTATGGTGTAATGCAAGGATTTTATCAATTAGGTAAATTAGAATTCATCCCTTTCAAAAGCTGTAAACCATTACCATTTATCGATCTTGCTTATGGCTATTTACCTTTAGTACTCGGCGGAAATCTAGCCTACTATTTTAAACTAGGCTTAGAAGAAGGCGGGCAAATTATCCCCGTCACCTTTGCCACATTCGGACAAATTGGCGATAATTTACCCAGCTTTATCGCTCATCCAGCCGTGATTACCTTCCTCCAAGGAACGACTTTAATCTTGGCATTACTAATCACATTTTTTCTAACTCAGAAAATAGCCAAACGTCCAATTCGATCGATCGTCCCTCAACATCTGGCTAGTGTTTTGCTAGTAATAACTCTATGGATATCGATCGTTGGTAATTAAGGTAGATTAGAGCCAAGAGTTGCCTAGAGAATACATTTGGCTGCTATATCCTGTAGCTATCCCTTGGTTGGGGTTAACAGTTGAGGAGGTGCCAGCATTCTTGGGCTATCGCCCAATCTTCTTGAGTGTGAACCACAAAGACTCGCACAGCTGAGGTAAGGGCTTGTAAAGAAACAACTTCATGTTTTAAGGTAGGCTAGAAAAGCATCTATCGAGGCAAGATCGGGAATATGGGTAGTCGAGAGATTCATCAGTGTGAATGTAGAGAGTGTCAGGGCGGGAATGAAGCCATTGGCAAA
>JANYDE010000102.1 GCA_025359915.1 Chamaesiphon sp. 336R_metabinner_41
GTGGTTGGCATCTTCACTTATAGGTTAGTGGAGAGGGGGGTTAAGGGGGGAACCGCCCTTGCCAGCGACCGTTTCCCATCGCAGATGGGACGAGTGTGCAACACGAGAGGTACTGCTGGCTACTCCTCCCCACAACCAGCTCCAGGCCGCACTCAATTCTACGCTTTTACTAATAGATTCGGATCGGTTAAATTGCGGATAAATTCTAAAATATTTTGAATTTTTAGAGCGCGTTGCTGTTACTAATTAAAGCCACAAGGGGGTGTAATCGGTCATGTGGCTTGAGTTTTATAGCTCTATATATCTATAGTAACGCTATTTAGCTGCTGTGCTATGGCTATTAAATTGAGATGATTTAAACACGTTTAGTACCTGATTCATGACTAAAAAACCACCTCAAAATGTAATTAGGATAAACATCATTGAAACCGATCCGCAAGAAGTATCGATCGCTAAATATTTAAGAAATACAGGGAAAATTAAATCTCAACTGATGGAATCAATCTCTGCCTATTGGTACTCAATCGCATTGGCAGAAGATCCGGATCGTTCTGATGAGGAGGTAGAAATAGCACTCTCGAAATCTTTGAGTATGCTATCGGCTCAGATGAATCATCTAATTGAGTACCACAGAATCAAGCGGAAAATCCACTTACCACCTGAATCATTGATGAGATTGGGGTTAAGGTCAACTTCTCAATCGGTAATGCAGTCTCAAGATCGCTTACCTCTAGAAACTGGGGCAGCTAGTCCACAGATGTCATCGATTGCAGATCGATCGTCAACAAGCAATCGGACTTCTAGATCTAAAGAGCTAAGGGTTGAAGCTCCTACATTGCAAATGGCAATAATCGATAGTTCAGACTCTGACTCAGATGCAGAGGCATTAGAGGAATCAATGGAAGAGGGGTCGATCCCAATGACTTTAGGCGGGATCAAAATCTCTCCAGAGTTTTGGAATCAGTTAACGCAAATGAGAGAGTCGTAAGGATGAGCAGAAAAAAACGGGAATCGGTACGGGTAGCTTTTGATGCTGGAGCAAGTTCGTCAAAACTATTTTGTTCGACAGGAGAGCAAGTTTGTGCGCTGGTAATGCCCCCAGATGTCATCGGACGGCGGAGTGAAGCTTTCGATCGTTATCGGTGTCAAGCTGGCAGTGATTTACTAGAACGTTCCTTTGTGGGTGTTAATGGCGAATACTTTGCAGTTGGGAGTATAGCCCAATCGCTAGGTGCGTTTCAAACTTTAAAACCACTCAAGTCTACAACGATCGTTTACAAGATCTTGGCGATGGTTTCAGTTATGGCGACTCGCTTGAACGTGGGAACTAGTTTCGATTTGGAGTTAGCGTGTCTATTACCCCCTGGTGAGTTTCTCGACAGCGCAAAAATTCAACAGAGCCTGACTTTAGCCTTAGCAGATTTCGATACTCCCATCGGAGTGTTCAATGTCAACTTAATTCGGTGCGATTTTCACCTTGAAGGAACAGGAGTGGTAGCACTCCAACAAGCTAATCACCGCCAAACTTTTGGCACGGGGATTACTTTGATGGCAGGGCATCGCAATTTAACTTTTTATACGACTAAATCCGGCATTTTCTCTAGATTGGATACTTGCGATCTAGGGTTTAACCAGTGGGCGAAAGCGGTGAGAGAAATGACGTACAGCTACGATTTACGCGATCTAGCAACTGCCATTGCCAACTACTGGAATCGGCGGGAAGAGAAGGTGCTTCACCCAATCCTCCAGCACGATTCACCAGAGTCGCGTCAGTTTGAATTAGAGCGGTTAATTGAAGCGATCGATCGAACTCATGATGATTACTGCGATTTGATTTTCAAGTGGCTGGGGGAGCATCTACCAAAACGGATCGATGAACTGTTTGTTGCTGGTGGGGTTGGGGATGTACTTCAGGCAGAACTATTTGATTACTTCCACGATCGAATGAACCCTCATCCTCAATACAACGGGAAGGGGGCAATCTTCAAGAGTAGCTCATTCAACCTGCCCATCCTCGATGTTCCAGCGGAATACCAGTCCAGGATGGCAGATGTCTACTGTCTGTGGAAATATGTCATGCCACAGCCAGTAGTCAAAGCTAGCACCACAGCGAAAGCTAAAACCTAAAATTACCAAATTGAGAACCGAAATATGACTAAGAATGCCATTCCCAGCCCCAAGGCGATTACGCTCGCCAGATCTAAAATTATTATCATTGGGGGTGAAATTGGCGGTGTCGGCAAGAGTATGACGGCACGAGCAATGGTGGAGCAAATGATTGCGGCAAACCATCCGTTTTATTTAATTGATGCTGATGCTTCGACTCCGAATGTGGGTTTAACCTATGAGAAGGAGATGTACGAACGCTTTCGAGCGGGAGGAACATCAGAAAAAACTAATGTGATTCCGACGATGTATGGCTCCGACGGTACCCCACCAGTATTGCAAGGACAAATTACTTTTACAGGTAATGCTAAAAACTACTTTGAAGCCGACCAAATTATCGTGCTCGCCCAGACGAAGGATGTTGTCGTAGTGCTGCCCTCGCAGGTAGCTAGCTATGTCCAGCACTGGATTAAACAGAACGATATTATTGGGATGTTGGCAGATCCTGAGAATACGATCGATGTCTACTACTTCTTTGTCACTAATGGGACACCAGAATCGATCGCTTTGTTTGCCGAATCGGTAGAAAGCTGTCAGGGTAAAATTCCGCACGTTTTAGTCAAGAATTATGGTGCAGCAACTAATATTAATTGGAGCTGGTTTGACTATGACAAGAAGGCAGCTACAATCCTGAACAAGTATGGGTTTAAGTCACTGATATTCCCCGAATTAGAGGTATTACCCGAAGTTAAGACCAAAATTATCAGCGAGAATATCTCGTTTAGCTCGGCTATCGGGGATAAATGGATGTCTCCTCCTTCTAAGCGGCGGATTAAGAAATGGTTGGGTGAGGCTACTATCGCCTTGGGTAGTACGGATCTGGTGCCCTATCATCCTGATTATCTGCCCAAACCACCGGAAACATCAGAGCTACCGAAGATTGCCACGAACGTTCAGGCGGTTGAAGCAGCAGCCTAGCACTTACTTTTGACCCCACTAAGTTATTGAGCTTAGTGGGGTTAAAACTATCGAAAATATTGACAGAAAACACATGGTTCCTCAAACAACTGAATTTAGCCAAACTGAAGCTTGTCCTCAAAGAACTAAAATCATCCTAATCGGCGGTCAAAAGAGTCCTGTAGGCAAGAGTATCGTCGCAGGAGTGCTGGTCGAGCAAATGATTGAAGCAAAACATCAATTTTATTTAATTGATGCTGATGTCTACAATCCTAGCGTTGGTTTGACTTATGAACCGGAGATCTACACCCACTTTTTGGACATAGCTGATTTAGATGCCAAAAAAGTCGCTCTGATGGAAAGAATTACATTCGATGGGCATCCTGATACTTACTTTGCAGGGGATCGAATTTTTGATATCGCCCAAACTCAAGATGTGGTAGTGGTGCTGCCATCTGAGGCAATAAATCATCTCAACCGTTGGCTCACCGAAAACGATGTGGTGGGGCTGTTGGCAGAGCCAAAGAATACGATCGATGTTATATTTTACTTCGTTATTAACGGAACGCCGCAATCAATCGACTCGTTTACCGAATCTGTCGAAAGTTTTGATGGGAAAATCCCTCATGTTTTAGTCAAGAATCTTGGTGCGCCCACTAATATTAGATGGGATTGTGGGTTCGATGTGAATGGTATAGCACAGGCGATTCTAGACAAGTATGGATTTGAGTCAATTGAGTTTCCAGAAATGCCCTTACAACGTGAAGATCGAGACAAAATTACGATCGAACATATCCCTTTTGGAGCGGCGATTAATTCTGATTGGATGTTGTCGTCCACAAAAGAGAAGCTTAACAAGTGGCTGAAGGAAGCAACTCAAGCTTTGGGGAGTACGGGGAGAATTCCCTAAAGGGGTGACAACTAAGTTAGAAATGAGATGGAGTGTGGGGTGTGGGCAAGAGGGTGTCGGTGATAACCCTTCAAATTTCATCAATTCCTCAACAAATTGGTCTTGTAAGTTAACCAAAATTAAGACTTTAAGACCCAATTCAACACTTGCTCTAGATCCCCACACCCCACACCCCACACCCGACAACAGATTCGGGCTGTTCGGGAGCAATCGCCCGCGCAATTGCATCGGGATCTATTAATGGGATATTAACACTAGAAAGTTTGGTTAGGGTGGATTTTCCGGCTCCATTTGCCCCCGCAACTACCGTTAGTTCTGGCATAGTTTAAACAAGTGCGCCCAGAATTTCTTCACTGCCATCTTCCCGCAACCGATACTCAAATTTGCGACCATCTGCCTCTTCTCGTACCAATTTTTTACCAACCATATAATAGATTGGTTCGCCCATCGCTTTGAGTCGTGCAATGTCTTCCGCAACTTGTTTCTGTGCCGCAGCTTGCATTTTCTTCGCTCTTATAGCAATATCTTCACCAGGAACAATATTGAAACCAGTATCAGTTTGAGGTTGTGTGTAAGTCATAATATTTCCTCCTTAAATTTATTATTAGATCCGATCTAACTCACGCCGACAGCCACCCTTTGGTAATTCTATTTTAACTTTTCCAAAGTCTAGGATCTAACTCAAATGGTTGTGGGGATTCTACTCTTAACTTCACAAAGTCAGGGTGTGACGGATTAATCAAATAGTTGTATTCCAGTGGAATAACCACCGAAGGCACAGCTAAAATCGCTGTCGCACCCGATCTAAACCAGTTATCACCCATAGTTGCCAAAACAGCAGATGCGGGTATATTCCGCCAATCTGGAGGTAATTGAGCCACTTCTAGATACTCAATCTTTACCTCTGTGGGCACATCTACCCGAATCCAAGCTAACATCGTCGCCACATCTTCTACCTCCATGTGGACGAAGACTTCTAATGCTGCAAGTGAAAGCGTTCCCGAAGTATAAACCATCCCCTGTCCGTGAGAATTCCAGCGTCCGCCAACTCTTCTGGCACCTTCGCCACTAAAAGCTGTATCTGCATACTTGCGCTTAGAAATTCGCCATAGACTGAGACCTAGCCCTGAGCGAAGCCGAAGGGTCAACTGTATACTCCATAATCAATTCGATCGAGTAATTCCACCACCTGCTCTGTACCTGCATCCGTATCGAGCAGATCGACAGGTGCATGACCATTTAATCCTCGATTAGGTCGTTTCAGCCAGCTTGTTGCCGTGTCAGCACTCTCAAATACATCCTGAGCTTGAGCCGCAACTCTGGCTAGTCGGTACAATCGATCGGACCAAGTAGCATTTAAAGGCTTGTCTTCTTTTTGAAGTCTAACGATCGTGCGGACTGAAGTTCCTACCACTTTGGACATCTGAGCATCTGAAAGTTGGTAGTAATTAGCTACTCGCTTAAAAGACTCAATCGATAATCCGCGCCGGACGACTTCCACACTGTCATTGGTAGCATCTGGGAGCATCGCGGAAGCTGAACTTGTCGAACCTGGAATTCCCAAAATATCCAGTAATTGGGTTGATGGAGCCATAACTTACCTCAATTTAGGCATCTGTCATAATTATAACGCTAAATGCTCGACTTCCCGCTCGTAAAACGCTGCCAATGCAGATAAGCATTCACCCAATGTGTAAATGGGCTGATTTCCCCAACGCGAGCTTTATGTTCTTACTATTTGGTAAATGCTGCTATCTTCTGAATTTCTTGATGCCGAGTTAGAAATGTACCTTTTAGTCGATCGAGAGTCAAAATATCATTTTCATCCAAACAAGGATAAAATTCTTGGCGATCGATTATCCAATCTAGTTCTTTAGCCCAATCTTGATAATTAGATTTACCAATAATTCCTTGATTAGTTTGGACATAATCCACCAAAACTGATGGATTAATTCTAAAGCTTTCTCGTCCCCAACGGCAGATACATTTAAGTAGAAACTCATAATTGATATAAATTTTGAGTTCGGGATTCCAATTTAAACTTAGATCCTTAGTGTTCCGATGAGCGAATCCGTTGCTATCAATGAGTTGCTGGTGACTAATTAATTCTTCCACTGTACAATCTGAAGGGGAGCATCCACTTTTGGAAGATAGACGACTTGTGGGAAAATGAAGCTATTAGGAAAAAGTGAATACGTCCCATCATGAATTTAGACAAACAAGAGCGGATTGAAGCCTGCATTCAAGAGCTAGCATCGCTTTTATATGAAGAATCAGATAAAAGTCAGCTCACAGATCTAGAAGGAATCGAAAAAACAGTCCGTCGGCAAGTATTAGAAAGAGTTAGTCCAGAGATTGCAATTTTTTTGTCAAAAAAAAGACAGGAACAAAAGCAGGTAAACCCCGAAAAATAACCAGTCTAGTTGGAGAGCTAAGATTGACAGCAAAACAAGTACAACGATTGGGCTTAGAACCAAGAAGTCGGTTAAGTCCACTACTTCAAAAGTGCTGTTTAAGACTATCAGCTAATGAATCATACCAAAATGCCGAACTAGAGATTGAAGCCTTAACGGGGGTCAAAGTTGGTCACTCAACTCAACAAAAACTAGTTTTAGCACAAGATATTCAACTGCCACAAGCTAAACAAGCGATCTCAGAAGTTAGTGTCGATGGTGGTAAAGTCCGACTCAGAGGCAAACCGAAAGCTGGTTGCTACTGGCGTGACTATAAGGCTGTACGCTTGCAGGGTATTTATTACGGAGCTTTCTTTGATGAGAATCAATCATTAGTTGATTATGTCAATAGTCAAGATCTAGTTAACCCTCTAGTTTGCTTGGGCGATGGTCACGATGGAGTCTGGAATCTAGTCCGAGAATTTGGCAGTGATAACTCATCTCGCTGTGAAATTTTAGATTGGTTTCATCTGGTGGAAAATCTTTACAAAGTTGGTGGCTCTCTCAAACGAATCAAAGCTGCCAAAGCTCTGTTATGGCAAGGTTTAGTATCAAAAGCTAAGGCTTTGTTTACTCATTGCCAAGGCAAAAGATTCAAGAACTTTATTGCTTATCTCGATCGACATCAGACTCGGATTGTTAATTATAGCTATTATCAAGCCGAACAACTGTGTTCGATTGGTTCTGGAGCAGTTGAGTCCGCCATCAAACAGATTGGATTTAGAATCAAAATCTCTGGCGCACAGTGGAAGACAGGGTGAACGCACTTAAATTTTACATTATTAAAAATACTTGCGAATCAGCCATAGATTTAAATTTTTGAATCTACACAGCTCTTGCCGACAGGTAGCTTGAGTCAATTAATTGTGTTAAATTGATTTAGAGTTTATATGATTTAAAATGAAATTAAAGCCTAAGCATAGTATAGCAGAACACTTTAACGACATAGAAGACATTAGAATTGAACGTGGAAAAAAACATAAACTAATTGATATCATCACGATCTCGATTTGTGCCGTAGTATGTGGAGCAGATGGATGGATAGATATAGAAATGTATGGCATCGCCAGGAAGAAATGGTTGAGTAAATTTCTAGGACTGCCAAACGGAATACCATCTCATGATACATTTGCCAGGGTATTCTCACAAATTAATCCTGATGAATTTAACAAATCATTCCTAAGCTGGATTAAAGGAATAAGTAAGATAACCACAGGAGAAATAATTGCCTTTGACGGCAAACAATCTCGAAACTCAGGAGATGAAAAGAATGGTCAAGGGATAATTAATACAGTGAGTGCTTGGGCGACAAGTAATAGATTGGTGTTAGGACAAAAGAAAGTTGAGGGAAAATCTAATGAAATCACAGCATTGCCAGAACTAATTAAAGTCTTAGACTTAGCTGGATGTATCGTCACAATTGATGCAATAGGATGTCAAAGAGAAATAGTTAGCAGAATCGTTGAAAAAGATGCAGACTATGTAATTGCCGTAAAAAAGAATCAACCAAACTTATATGAACAAATAGAACAGCTATTTAAACAGGCAATTAAAACGCAGGGGAAAGACCTCAACATGAGTAGCTTCAACAGTAGAGAGATGAATAGAGGTAGAGAAGAAATTCGTAATTACTTAATGATAACAGATATTGCAGGACAAATAGATCCACTCCAAAAATGGAGAAAATTAACTAGCATTGGCATGGTAGAGTCAGTTCGAGTTGTGAATGAAAAGACTAGTGTAGAAACTCGTTATTTTATCAGTAGTTTAAGAGAAAATGCTCAAAAATTAGCAGAAGGAATTAGAGGTCATTGGTCGGTAGAAAATTCTCTCCATTGGATACTTGATGTTTCTTTCAAAGAAGATAATAGTCGAATCAGAAAGGATAACGCTCCAGCTAATTTCGCAGTTTTAAGACACATGGCCGTTAATATAATCGGACAGAACAAGAGTCGAAAATTAAGTGTTAGAAGTAAGAGATTTCTAGCGACACTTGATGAAGAATATTCAAATGAACTTTTAGAAGCTATTCTGTAACTTATTTTCACTAAACAATTAATCTCAATTTGACTAAAGACTAAAGATACCTAGTCAAGCTTTTTGCTACACTAAATCAAATTAATACGCTCTCATATTTGATTTTTGTTTCAGTTGATATTGTAGTGATTGTAATTGGTTGATAAATACTGCTAAATTAGCTGTTCTAGTTTTTATCGATCGAAACAAACCTCATTTTGGTGCGTTCACCCTG
>JANYDE010000117.1 GCA_025359915.1 Chamaesiphon sp. 336R_metabinner_41
CACTTTTTTTGTGATATTTGAGTTTGGATGATTAATAAAAATTATAACTGATGCCGATCGGCTCCTAATTGCTGATGGATTCAATTCGATCGATCGAATTGAATGCCATTTTATTGACTTATTCAGCAAGCCCTATTTATAATTAACAATAGCTAGAATCACCTTTTAATTGTGATCTCGATCTTTGTTTTAAATTTTATTCAGGAATATTAGCTCGATTCCAGTAATTGAGGATTGCACGATTTACTTCTTGACTGTGAGTCTGAACTAAGTCGTGATCTGCCCCAGCGATGACTATCAAGCTAGCATCAGGGACTTTTTCGGCATAGGTTTGTGAATGCCATAATGGAATAGTTTCATCAATTTCTCCAGCAATTACTAAGGTGGGAACTGAGATTCGATCGATATCATTTTCGAGTGTATCAACCGCATCCTCTGGTTCTAATCGATCGATTAAAAATGACCGAGCTGCTGGTTGTGTCGAGATCGCGTGTCGAGCCATCAGGATTGTTTTAAAATATTCATACTTCATTAATTTAGCAAATGGTTCGATAAATTTTAGAGCTAAATCTATCAGTGGTGTTTGCCAGACTAGTGGTTTGAGATAATTATATCGACCAACAAAAGTGTCGTCTCTAATTCCGGTTGGAGCTACGAGAACTATTCCGGCTAGATGAGGCATTGAGATTGCATTATCGCTAACAGAAATAGCATAAGCCGCCGCCATCCAAGCACCATAAGAATAACCAATTAGATAGCATTCTGATATGCCTTTGGCAATTAGAAACTCTTGTAAGAAATCAACTTGATGCTCGATGAGGTAGCGAATATCGGGCTTGGAAGAATCACCAAACCCTAATAACTCTAAACTGATACAACAATAGTTTTCTGATAGTCCTTTAGCGATCGAATCCAGTGTCCAAGCATCACCAAAAAAGCCATGCAACAAAATTACTGGGATACCTTCACCGATGCTTGTATAAGCCGCCGTATATTGACTTAGTTCGATCGTTTGTTTAGTCATAATTTAAGTTATTACACTTAGAAATACCAGCGACTTAAGTCGCTGGTATTATTCATGCTCGATTGACAGGCTGTCTAGTAGACATCGCTAATTCTATAATATCAGCCGCACGACTGACACCGCCAGATTCCGCGATCGATCTTTTAAGTCTAAGCGCATTTTCACGATAGCTTGCTTGAGTTAATACCAACTTTGTCGCCGCTTCCAATTTCGCAGCAGTTAATTTATTCAACTCAACGATTTCCCCCGCGCCAATCCAAGCTATCCGCGCCGCAACTCCTGGTTGATCGTTGGTAATCGGAATCGCTACCATCGGTACGCCATAAGTCAGACATTCTAAAGCGGTATTCATCCCCGCATGGGTAATCGCCACCGAGGCGCGTTCTAGTAATGCTAATTGCGGCGCGTAACTCACCACAATCGGATTCCCTGGCAAGGCTGGAAAGCCTTCTAGACTAGCTCCACCGAGGGAAATGACTAATTGAGCATCCAAGTCTACACAAGCGGCGGCGATCGCCTGGAATACGTCAGTTAATTGATTTTGCAAGGTACCCATCGAAGCATAAATCAACGGTTTATCTGTCAATTTATCCCACGGAAAATCAACTGGCTTGCGACTGGTACGATTATGATATGGTCCGGTAAAATGAAAGTATTCGGGTAAATTTGCTCTGGGATATTCAAACTCGGCTGGTTGTTGTGTCAGGATGGCTAATTGAGAATCAGAACTAATTTCTGGTGGTAAGTTCCAGGACTTACGATAGTTCGATCGCAATTTTTTCATCGATATCATAAATGGATTGACTAACAGATGTACAATCTGATTTCGGATTACTGCCCACCAAACTGGATTATATGTCCACGTCGTAAATAGCGGCGGGATTGTTGGTTCTTGATTGAAAGGTAAGGCACTGCAAATAGTCACAAACGGAATATCTAATAAATCGGCAACTATTCCACCTTCTGGTGAGATTTGATCTACTAATATCGCTTCTATACCCGCTTCCTTTAGTGCATCTGGTCCATATTTGAGAAAGATTTTAGCAGATGATTCAATCCAATCAAGCGTATATTTTAACGCTGCTAAACCACTCAATTTCCCAAGTTCAGTAAATAATATCTCGCTCGAACCCATCGGAAATTCAGTTTCACCGATCGATCTAAATTCTAACCCCGCTGCTAATACTTTTACTTTTGCATCAACTATGCCAAAAAAGGTGACTCGATGCCCGCGCCGTTGCATTTCTTGCCCTAATGGTAACATCGTATTTAGATGACCAGTTTCAGCGGGACATAGTAAACCGAAATGAGTCATATTGTTTGATTTGAGGGGCTATCCAAAGTTATTACTTATTACTTAAAATCACTCTCGGTTTGATTGTCTACTAGCTTATCCCCACCATTCTACAAAATCTATCATAATCTGCTGATGGATTTCACCAACAGGACGAGATTCTCTTGCAATCTCAGAATAAGCAAACCCAGCCTCAATTTGGGATAGGTTAATCAATCCCAAATCCCAGCCTTCAGTCAACACTAAATTCTCTATCCCTACAGTCAGCGGGGCATAAAAAATGTGCCTAATTGCTCGATCGTCATTGTAGCAGCCAAACTTTTGAGGTTTGGCAATTTGATAGCCAATTTCTTCTAATACTTCTCGCTCGACGGTAATTTCTGGCGTTTCACCTGGTTCTATGTGTCCGCCAAATAACCCCCACACACCTGGGTAGAGAATAGTCGGAATATTGTCCCGCAATTGCATCAAAAATTTATCCTCATAAGTGAGAATTGCGAGTGCGACTTCAACAGGTGAATTACCAGTCATAGGGGAAGAGCGTGTTGTTGGAGATCTGATAGGGATACAAATTTGAGTGCGGTGCTATGGGTTGCAGCTAAATCTATAGGCGGTGCAATTCCAGCTTCCAGAGCTTCTTTCCAGCGAGATCCACACAGGCACCATTTATCACCTGGATTCAAGCCAGGAAAATTATAAGCTGGAACGGGGGTACTCAGATCGTTGCCGTGGGATTTAGTAAATGCCAAAAATTCAGCAGTGATTTGAGCACACACTACATGAGTTCCCAAATCTTGAGTGCCAGTGACGCAGACTCCAGTACGGAAGAATCCCGTCATCGGAGAGTTACAGCAGGTTTGGAGTTCTGTCCCTAGGACATTTAGATCGATATTATTATTCATAATTTACAGTCTAGCCCCCACCAACGATCGTCACAATTTCTAGTCGATCATTCGGCTGAATCTCAGTCTCATTCCAAAACTGACGGTGCAAAATTTCCCCATTGTATTCTACCGCCAAGAGGCGAGGATTTAGCCCCATCTGCACTAATAACTGGGGCAAAGTAGTCTGGAGGTCACAGGTCTGAGTTTCGCCATTAACTTGTAACTCGATCGATTGAATCATGAGTTTTGATTTTCTTGTCCTTCGTACAAGTATTATAGTCTGATGACCGCTTCCCCTTCTCGTCTGACGGAATTAGCTGGGGCGTTTTGAAAGTCTGGGTGGCAACTTATGGCAGTGGCTAAGTGTTATGGGCTTTTCTCCAACCAAAATTAGTAGGTTTTACCTACTGGTTGACATCGACGCAATTACTCAACGCAATCGCCATCGGGCAAGTAATCCTAGTGTCACTATTTACTACAGCCAGATTCATTGGATACTTGTTCGCTGGACATCTAGGTGCAATTATTCGGATTGGTAAGACAATCTACCCAGTTTTATCGCTAAGATTACCGCATTTTGACTAATTTTCTGGAGACTGACACGGTTAGTTTATATAATATTTATTAACACTCCTGAATTTAGACCTGTTATTTGTACCATCCTCACTCCCGTCAATTATCTACTATGCTCTCATCCCGTCTGCTAATGATCGCTAACTATGCCCTGAAATAATTGACGGAATCGAGATTTTAGATTGCGAATACCATCAAATATAGAGCTGTGAGTGAGGATTTAGATTAATATGCATTTTGATTTGCGCGCGTTGATTCAGACATTTGGTTATCCATTAGTATGGAGTATTGTTTTTGCTGAGTCAGGATTACTAGTTGGCTTTCTATTGCCCGGTGATAGCTTACTTTTTGTTGCTGGATTTTTGTGTTCTTTGCCCAAAACAGGACTAGATATCCGCGTCATGGCATTTGGTTGTTTTGTATTTGCCGTTTTGGGTGATAGTGTCGGTTATTACACTGGCAAAAGATTCGGTCGTAAATTATTTGACAAAGAGGATTCTAAGTTCTTCAAGAAGAAACATCTCATGGCTGCTGAAGAATTCTTTGATCGTCAAGGAAAAACAGCCATTATCCTAGCGAGGTTTATGCCATTTATTCGCACTTTCGCGCCGATTGTGGCAGGAATTGCGGCAATGCAGTACAAGACATTTATGACATACAATGTCATCGGTGGATTTGGTTGGGGTATCGGATTGACATTACTCGGCTATTTTTTAGGCAGAAGTATTCCAGAAGAACAAGTTGACCAATACTTGATTCCGATTACTTTGGGAATTATGTTTATTTCGTTGGCTCCATCTATTTTTCATATTATCAAAGCCAAACAGGAAGGCAAAAACTAGAATTGAGGCGAAAAAAGTTTTCGATCTATTGTTTTTCCGGTTGAGTTAAACAATAAATCGAACCTATTACCTATTATCTTACTTATGCAACTCCTGCTGCTTGTGAGAAGATCAATAAACTCCCAAGCGGCTAGATACTTTCATTGGCACACCATAAGGAATTGATGATGTTGGCACGATCGATTTAACTGGTACTAATTGTACCGCACAAGCCTTTAATTCAGGTTGTAATGAATCAGGACAAGCCGCATCGTGAGTAAATAGATTTGCTTCAGCATCTTTTGCCCACAATTCACCCCAATGCATCGGGACAAATACTGTGCCTCGATTGATAGCTAGTGTGACTAATGCGGGAAACCGTCCAGTACCGCGACGCGATCGAATTTCGACCATTTCGCCATTTTCAATATTTAATCTCGCGGCATCGCGGGGATGAATTTCGAGAAAGGGTTCGGGATGCATCTGCTGAATTTTGGGGATGCGTCCGGTACGAGTCATCGTGTGCCAGTGACCGTATAAACGCCCTGTGGTCAATACAAATGGATAATCTGAGTCTGGTGGCTCGGCGAGTCCTTTGGAGTGGCAGGCGGCAAATTTGGCGCGTTTGTCGGGGTGATGGAATTGGAAATCGGTATAGAGTCTTTTTCCATACTTGGTTTTACAGTCTGTCGGATGTGGCCATTGGATGGGACCATTATCTTTGAGATACTGATGGCTCAATCCAGTCACATCACAGGGACGATCCTTGCTGAGTTGAGCAAACTCACCATAGACATCGGCACTAGTTTTGAACCAAAATTCCTTGGTAAAACCCAGTCTTCGACCAACTTCGGCGAATACTTCCCAATCAGCTTTTGCTTCGCCTGGAGGACTTCTAAATGCGGGACAGAGGGTGACTGTCCGCTCGGAATTGGTCATCACGCCCGTTTTTTCACTCCACTGGGCAGCGGGGAGCAGGACGTGGGCGTATTTAGCCGTTTCAGTAGGATAGTAGGCATCCTGATGGATCGTAAATGGCGATTTCAATAACGCTGCTTTCGTCCGCAGGATGTCAGGCATACTTACCGCCGGATTGGTAGCTACAATCCACAGCAAGCCAATCGAGCCAGTCTCCATGCCGATGATCATCTCCCAGGCAGTTTTACCTGTATTGGGGGAGATTCTGCCTGGAGGTAAGTTCCATAGTTGCTCGATTTCGGCGCGGTGCGTGGGATTTTTGACGAGACGGTAGCCAGGGAGGATATGTGCTAGTCCGCCAGCTTCCCGTCCGCCCATTGCATTTGGTTGTCCGGTGAGGGAAAATGGGCCTGCGCCAGGTCTACCAATCTGTTTGGTCATCAGATGAAGATTGATGATGTGGCGGACTTTGGCGGTGCCTTCACTGGATTGATTGACACCCATCGACCATAGAGAGATGACGTTATTGGATGCTCCCCACCATTTGGCGGTTTGTTCTAGATCTGCTTGGGAAATGCCACATTTTGCGGCAACTATTTCGGGGGGATAATGTTGGATAACTTCGGCGAAAGCGGCGAAGTTACTGGTACAGGATTCGATGAATTGTTGGTCTACTTTTCCGGCACGGAGCAATAAGTAGGCAATCCCATTTAATAGGTCGATATCTGTTCCTGGAGTAATCGCTAGATGGATATCTGCGGCTTCGGCGGTCGTAGTGCGGCGGGGATCTACTACAACTATTTTGACTCGATCGTGTTGTTTATGATATTTTCGGAGACGATTGAATAAAATTGGGTGACATTCTGCGGTATTCGTCCCAATCAAGAAGGCAAAGTCGGTCTTTTCGATATCATCATAGCAACATGGCGGGCCGTCGGCTCCAAAACTCTGGATGTATCCAGATACCGCCGAAGACATACACAGTCTGGAATTAGCATCAAAATTATTCGTACCCAAACAGCCTTTGAGCAGTTTTTGGGCGGTATAGTAATCTTCGGTCTGAAATTGTCCCGAACCATACATACAAATACCATCCGCACCGTGGGTCTCCAGTACAGTCTGCATCCGATCCACAATCAAATTGTAAGCTTCATCCCAACTAGCTCTTCTAAATGGCTCGGTTAAATTATCCCGTACCATTGGGTGCGACAACCGATCTTTGTACAGCGATTCACTAATCGTCGCCCCCTTCACACATACCATCCCCTGACTGGAAGGATGCGATCGATCTCCCATTACTTTCCAAATCGGCGTACCACTACTATCCCGATTAATCGATTTCCCTGGCTGCGCTGGGGGCGAAGCTTCTAAACCACAGCCGACTCCACAGTAAGGGCAAAGTGTTTTAGTTGTTTCAGTCATAAGTTAGGGGATAGGGATTAGGGGATAGGGATTTAGGGGTTTAGTAAAAATTGGTACATATCTGCAAAATACCGATTTTAACGCAAAGATTCTGTGCCTGAGAATACTAAATATAGTCTCATGAAAGTTTGGCTAGCAATCCGAGAATTTTTTTGGTATTGGGGGTGAGTAAAGTGCGACGATAAGCATCGGCGGCTTTTTTGATGCCATCTGCTTGGGTCGGATAGGGATGAATGACGCTGCTGAGTTTACTCAGTCCGATCTTATTCACCATTGCGGTAGTTACTTCGGAGATCAGATCTCCCGCATGACTAGCAACAATGGTAGCTCCCAAAATTTCGTCACTACCTCGACGATGAATAATTTTAACAAATCCATCAGTTTCGCTATCGGTAATCGCTCGATCGACATTAGACATTAAAATTTTGATAGTATCAAACTCCATCCCTCGTTGATGCGCATCGTCTTCCGACCAGCCCACATGAGCGATTTCTGGATCTGTGTACGTCACCCACGGCATTACCAGATTACTAAGTTTACTTTTGCCGATCCCAAATGGCGAAAATAGTGTATTCTTGATTACAATCCGTGCGGCAGCGTCTGCGGCGTGGGTAAACTGCCATTTCAGACAGACATCGCCAGCCGCATAAATTCTGGGATTAGTGGTTTGTAAGTAGTCATTAACTTGGACTCCTTTGGCATCGTAACTAACTCCAACCTGTGCGAGGTTTAGGCTTTCAATATTCGGCTTGCGTCCTGCACCCAAGAGAATTTGATCGACCGTAATTTGATCGACGATACCATTGCTACTGTAGGCGATCGTTTTACCCGCATCAGTTTTCGTGACCTGTTGCAATTGGCAATCCAAAATCAGATTTACACCTTCCGATCGCAACACCTGCTGTAAAATAGCTGCAGCTTCAGGATCTTCCTTATTTAAAATCTGACTGCTGCGATGGAATAATACCACCTCGCACCCAAGTCGTCGAAAGGTTTGGGCTAGCTCACAGCCAACGGGACCACCACCAATTACCGCCAATCTGCGGGGGCGTTCGACCAGGGAAAATACGGTCTCATTCGTTAGATATCCGGTTTCAGCCAAGCCTGTTATTTGAGGCATCGCAGCTCTAGCACCTGTGGCGATGACCGCTTTTTTGAACTTAAGAACTTGCGTATCCACGGTGACGGAATCATTACTCGTAAATTTACCATCGCCCAAAAAGACATCTATACCCAGAGCTGTGAATCTAGCTGCTGAATCATGATGACTGATTTCGGCGCGAATCCGTCGCATCCGTTCCATCACAGCCCCAAAATCGATGTCGATCTTATCTGCGCGAACACCTAGCTCCTGACCTCGCCAAATCTCGGCAATGATGCGACTCGATCGAATAATAGTTTTGGAGGGCACACAGCCGAAATTTAGGCAATCTCCACCCATTAAATTACGTTCGATCAGAGCTACTTTTAGACCGATCCCCAATCCAGCCGCACCAGCCGCCACTACTAAACCCGCTGTACCTGCCCCAATCACTACCAAATCATAGACACTAGCAGGTTGAGGATTAGTCCAATTATTTGGATGTACATATTCAATCAGTTGTTGATTGTACGCATCCATCGGGATTATTTTGGTCATGAGGTGAAGTATTGGTAAGGGTAGGACAATCCGAACAGTTAACTGTCAACTGTCAACTGATTTAAAGCTTGTTTGGCAATACGAGTGACATAGATCGTCACTGCAACTGTGGCGATAAATCCAATGATTCTAGTCGTCCATTGCAGAGTGGGATTAGTTGGTTGAGCATCATTCCCCAGCAATGCGAGATTACCAGCAAGAGAGCCAATATACACAAACATGATCGTGCCAGGAATCATCCCGATCGAACCAATTATATAGTCCTTTGCCGAAACTCCGGTCACTCCAAAGGCATAATTAAGTAAATTAAACGGGAAAATTGGTGATAAACGGGTAAGCAGTACAATTTTCAAGCCTTCCTTACCAACAGCACGATCGATCGCCCTAAATTTATCATTACCAGCAATCTTTTTCGCAACCCAATTGCGTGCCAAATACCGACCAACTAAAAAAGCAGCAATCGAACCAAATGTTGCCCCAATAAAAACATAAATGCTACCCAACCAGACACCAAATAATACGCCTGCACCCAGTGTTAAAATAAAAGCGGGTAGAAAGGCAATCGTCGCCACAATATAGATTGCCATAAAAGCGATCGCACCAATAGCTCCCAAACTCTCTACCCATTCCAGTGCGTTTTTCAGCAGTGATTGAGGATTGAATCCAGAACTGATGGCTGTACCCTCTGCCCAGGCTGGCATTGCTGAGACAATAAAACCCATGATTACCAGGCAAAGACATAGTGATATCTGTCGAAAAGCAACTAAAAAATTTATCATGATTCAAATAGTAATCGGATGAAGATAAACAAACTATTCATCCCTATAAAACCGATAAAAGCAGAAACCAGCCTTAACTGGATCACTATCGGTGACGTGGTGACGTAATTTGGTGTCAATTAATCTTTGACCTAATTTTACCACCTCAGTTTCAGAAAGAAAGAAGCATGTTATCAACCAATGCTATTTTAAAAACACACCAATAGCTAGTATCGGTTGTGCGCTATCTAAATTAATAACAGCCTAAAATCGAACCTTTAGCAATAGCATTATCAGGTCATAATTATGGAAAATTACGATCTTTGATGTTAGTATGCCCAAGATTTGGGGAATAATAACAATGTCATAAATCCGTAATTCTCAGCGGCTGGCAAACGACCTGATTCATTATTAGCCACGATAATTCGCGAAAAACTGGTGAAGAATACTTCCACTAGTTGTCGATTAGATCGGAATTTATCGCTGAACAGGTGTATTTATAGATTTGGACATGTAATATTTTTGTTTTCTTGATATGTCAATTATGAGACAAAAAACCATCGATTATTCATGTATATTAAACCAGCTAATATTTCTATACATTAGATAGTTCACTTATCACCCCTTGCCCAAAATGTAGCAATGCTCTAAGATTGCTTCAGCTTAAATACCCAAACCCAATTGAATCACATTGCCATGCTTAATTGTAACTGCGATTTGCCAGCACAGCTCTTACTCGATCGGAAACAGATAAATTCGATTAGTTCTCTATCTACTATGGATACAGTGACCAAATATGTCTACCTATATGGAGCTGGTGGACACTCGAAAGTCATCACCGATATTCTCAATAGCTTGGGTATAGAAGTGATTGGCATGTTTGACGATAACCCGACTAGTGCTAGATTCAAAATTATGGAAGTGCGAGATGGCATTCGGTTATTGGGAGAAGGATTTCCGAAGTTGGACGCGCCATTGATTATCAGTGTCGGTAACAATGCCAGACGCGCAGAACTTGCCTCCTTAATTGATGCAAAATATGGTACTGCTATTCATGGCACGGCGATCGTCTCCGCTAAGGCTCATATTGGTGCGGGCACAGTTGTCTTGCAGGGTGCCATAATTCAAGCTGGCGCGAAAATCGGCGCACATGTTTTAGTCAACACGGCCGCAAGTATCGACCACGATAATATCATCGGTGACTATGCGCATGTCTCGCCTCATGCTACTTTGTGCGGTCATGTGGAAGTAGGTGAAGGCACACATATTGGTGCTGCTGCTGTCGTGATTCCGAGTATCCGGATTGGACGATGGTGTACTATTGGCGCAGGTGCTGTTGTGATTAATGATATTCCTGATTTTGCAACTGCGGTGGGAAATCCTGCCAAAGTAATTAAATTTCGGGAGCCGTGTCTGAGCAAAAATTACACTTCAGCCAAATAACTTAAAGAACAAACAACTAGATCGCGATCTTGGCACTCATAAATTCTCCCGATAGCACTACAAAAAATATATTGCTGAAATAAAAATGTGTAGTTATACTTGATTCACAATGCCTTCGTGAATCAGCTCCTATGTAAAACGAATTACTTCGACTACTGTCCGCACGCATAGAACCTATCCAGTATTATTATATACTGATCGGTCTCCTTCGTGGTCAATCGGCAGCAACATTCTAACCAAATTGAGCTGACAGCGACTGTTGTGACCGATCGAGAAGACCGATCTTAAAACCTTTGGTCAGAGATTAATGTTCTCAACAAAACTCTCGAATGTTTAATTCCACAGACATATTTTACTCGGATCTCAATTATTGACGGTACTAAAATCACTGATTTAGCTGATATCTACCAATATCGAGAAAGGATATAGTTAATATTACCCAGAATTAGATCATGAGATAAGACGGACTAGCTTTCATTCTATTGCCAACAAAAATAGCATAATTCCCTCAATCGGGGTATGTTAATTGAGAGAGTCGATCTAGGAGCGTAACCACTTTTATCTTGATCGCTAAAGATAATCAATAAATTTAAACTTTTATATAAAATAGATAGCCATCATGGAGTATTCAAGTCTGACCATGCTCACCGAAATACAATCTGACTTATCACAATTAACCTGTTATGACCTAGCGATTATTGGAGCAGGAATTTCGTCCGCTTATACGCTGATTAATTATATCGCGGGATTAGAACAGCGCGCTGAGATCGCAGCAGGTTCTTTACAAGTGGATCGTCCTGTCAAGATTGTGGTAGCGCAAAAGTCAGATGATTTTTGGAAAGGTCTTCCATATGGTAGTCGGTCGGGACGCAATGCTCTGTTAATTTCGTCACTGCATGAATTTATCCCTCAGCCAGTAGAACGCCAAGCTTTTATTGATTGGCTGACCAAAAATCGCGATTGGGTATTCAATGCCGAAGAATATAACGGTCGAGGCGAACTGTCTCGCAGATGGCTGCAAGCGAATGAGTCGGCAATGTCTCAAGGTTGCTGGGATGATCTATTTATTCCTAGACACACTTTTGGACTATATCTGGAGGAGCGAATTGAGCGGCTAATTGATGCCGCAACTGAGAAAGGATTAATCGAGTTCAGAAAAATCACCGCCGATGTGGTAGATATTTATCAGATCCAAGATCTTCAAGATATTTATCAGATCGATCTGGCTGGTGACGATCATAACTCGTTCTTGGCGAGAAAATTAGTTTTGGCAATCGGTAGTCCGCCAAATATCGCATTTGAAAATGCTCAACCTCAGTCGTTAGAGCATGAAATTTGTTATATCGATAACATGTATGAACCATCATTGGATGAAAACATCCAGCGAATTCATCGATCATTAACGAAATTGGATCGCCAGTCACAACGTCAAGTACTGGTTGTCGGCTCGAATGCTGGTACATTAGATACGCTCTATAGCATCAACAACTCAACAGCAGTAACTAGTTTGATCGATAAATTTGTCGTCCTCTCGCCGAATGCGGTATTCCCACATCGAATTAGCCAAAAAGTCGTCAAAATTAATTATACGCCTCAACATCTAAACGATCTAATTCAATCAGAATCCTTCACTGCCAAACAGATTTTAGAAGCAGTAGAAAAAGATGTGGCGTGCGCGACTGCCCAAAATATTAACATTTCGGATATTTACCCAAACATCACCGACGGCTGGGTTCAAGCATTGCAGCTACTCAGTCCTGGGGAACAAAAACAGTTTGTAGATCGATATGCTGTTGAGATTGGTAAATTGCAGCGGCGAGCGGGAGGCGAATATCTCGATGTGATCGATAATTTGATTGCTCACCAAAAACTAGAATTTATCAAGGGTAAGTTTGTCAAATATTCTGCTTTAACAACTGGCGGATCTAGTTGCGAATATATCGATAGCGAAGATCGGCAACAGAAAATAGTTGATGCTCCAATTAGCATCATTATTAACTGTGCTGGATTCCAAGATGTCACAAAATCTTCTTCTCCTTTGATTCAAAATCTAATTCGGCGGGGAATTTGTATCCCTAATGATTCTAATCGTGGGTTTGTAATCGATCGAAATTTTAAATCTATAGCTAGCGAAAATTGCTATTTAATGGGGCCATTAGTAGCAGGTAATATGGATGGCGATGATTTTAAAATTTGGCACGCGGAAAGTTGCCAGCGGATTATCCGTTTATCTCAGCAATTGGCGGCGACATTGCTTCAATCTTCACCGATGGTGATACCGGAAGTCGAGAATGAGCAACTATTAGTGGCTGCTGGGTAAATAGATTTACTTGATTTCTGAATTTAGTGCTGGCAATGCGATCGATATCTGAGTTAGACTCGATCGCATTGTTATGAATCGATCGATGCAGTTTGGTAGTGAGATCATTGTAATTGGCGGCGGTGTAATTGGTTTAGCCACTGCCATCGAATTGCGTCTGATGGGCGCGGAAGTAAAGGTTTTGTGCAAAGACTTCAAAGCGGCGGCAGGTCATGCCGCAGCAGGCATGTTGGCACCGCAGGCAGAACAAATTTTGACTGGATCGATGTTGGATTTGTGTTTGGCTAGCCGGGAGTTATATCCTGAGTGGGTGCGGAAAATTGAGTCAATTTCAGGAGTTGATGCAGGTTATTGGCAGTGCGGGATTTTAGCACCGCGTTATCATCAAGTCGATAAAAGTATCCAGTGGTTGGATATGGCAACTATTCACGATCGTCAAGCGGGTTTAAGTGAATCTATTGTGGGTGGGTACTGGTATCCTGCCGATGGACAGGTTGATAATCGGGCTTTGATTCGATCGCTTTTTGATGCCAGTCAGTCTTTGGGTATAAAGTTTTTGGATGGATTAGAAGTCACCAATATTCGTCACAACTGTGGCAGAGTAACGCATTTGGAGACAAGTCAGGGCGACATAACTGCACAGCATTATATTCTAGCCACAGGTGCTTGGTCGCAGCAATTATTACCGATTCCTGTCGTACCTCGAAAGGGACAGATGTTATCGGTACTAGTGCCAACCGAGCAAATAGCTTATTTACCGCTCCAACAAGTTTTATTTGGCGAGGAAATCTACATTGTGCCGCGTCGAGATGGCAAAATTATCATCGGTGCAACTAATGAAGATGTTGGGTTTACACCGCAAAATACACCCAGAGGTGTCCAGCAACTATTGACGAATGCGACTCGATTGTTTCCCATTCTTCAAGATTTTCCCATCCATGAAAGTTGGTGGGGTTTTCGTCCAGCGACACCGGATCAGTTGCCAATTTTAGGTAGTAGTCCCTATGATAATCTGACTTTAGCAACTGGACACCATCGGAATGGAATTTTATTAACTCCAATTACGGCGAAGTTAATCGCTGATCTCGTGTGGCATCAACAAGCCGATAATTTACTATCTGCGATGAGCTATCAACGGTTTAACCCCTGTTGATTTTTCAAAACCGCCATTTAATAAGCTGTTTGGGTAGATCCCCGACTTCTTGAAGAAGTCGGGGATCTGGTCAGATATTCACTCTTCACCTCATCGAACTTGATTCAAAATTGAGAGACAAGACTGAACTGCATGAGTGGGATTTTCGGCTGCCATAATCGCGCGAACGATCGCCACACCGGGCGCACCAGCTTGAAGGACATCATTTATATTATTACTATCGATACCGCCGATCGCAAACCAGGGCACCGTAGCATTTTTGGCAGCATATTGGACATATTCCAATCCCGCCGCAGCCTTCCCAGCTTTCGTCGGAGTTTCATATACTGGTCCTACTCCAATATAGTCGGCACCTTCCTTAATTGCTAGTGACATCTCCTCAGGGCTAGTAGTCGATCTACCGATAATTCGTTGCGATCCGAGGATTTGCCTAGCCAGCGCAACAGGGATGTCTTGCTGCCCCAAATGCACGCCATCTGCGTCTACTGCGAGCGCGAGATCCACTCGATCGTTCAGGATAAATAACGCACCATAATCATGGCACAATTTACATAGTTGCTGGGCAATTGCTAATCGATCGATATCATTACTTTGCTTATCACGATATTGAACCAGTGTCAAGCCGCCTTGTAAAGCTGCTTCGACTCGTTGGATCAAATCGGGAGCGGGAGACGTGACTAAATATAATTTAGCCTTGGTAAAAATCTGCTGGCGGTGATAGTTAAGTAAATTACTTTCGAGCGTATATACCTGGTAGCGCATCTGTTTACAGCCGCTACTCATGCTAGCTGAGTGCAATTTTCCATACTCTTCCAGTACTCGCAACGCTTCCTGTACTCGACACAGATTAGCTTGAAGTAGTTGTTCGATTCCGGCGCGTTGCTCCTCACGCGGATGAGTTAAAGCTGTACCAACATCCCCCATTGTATCCCGTGCCGATCGAATTTCCGCTGTATGCCACATCCCCAATTCCTGGCGCATCTGCTTACACTCATTCGCCATCCCCGAATCATTGAGCGCGAATCTACACCACTCTTCAATTATCCTCAATCCTTCTCTTGCTCGATCGAAATTTGCATCCAAAATTCGCAATACAGCGGGTTGGATTGAAATGGGGGTGTCGAGCATGGGGGAGATGGGAGATGGGAGATGGGAGATGGGAGAAAAGTGCTAAAGCTATCAAGCCTATTTACTGACTTTCGCTAGAGCCTTCTCTAAATCTGCTAAAGAAGCAGCACCAGTGACGACTTCTCCATTCATGATAAAGGTTGGTGTGCCATCGACACCAATTTTACGACCGAGCTGAAAATCTTGGACGATAAAATTATCGGCGATTTTGCGATCGGCATTAAACTTTGCGATATCTAACTTCAAACTAGTCGCGGTTTCTAGATAAAAAGTATCGCCTAATTTAGCTGGATTGGCAAATAAAGCATCGTGATATTCCCAGAATTTACCTTGCTTATTTGCCGCCCAAGCAGCACGAGCTGCGGGTAGAGCTTCGGGGTGAATTTGAGTCAGTGGAAAGTGCTTATAGACAAGGGTAACTTTACCCTTGTGTTTCGTCATAAATTCCTTCAGATTTTTATTTGCAGTGGCACAAAATGGACACTGGAAATCAGAGAATTCTACCATCACAATCTTACGATCGTTAGATCCCATTACTGGCGAATCACCGATCAAAGCTTTGGTATTGGTGCGAACTTGTTTAATTGCTTCCGCCTGAGCTTTTTGTTGTTTTTGTTCTTGCTCGATCGTATACTTCTGTAGAACTTCTAGCAAAACTTCTGGATGCTTGCGGAGAACTTCAAGAATTTGCTTTTCTAATAGAGGACTTACCTTGATTGATTGAGCAAGTAACATTTCACTAGCTGGCGTTGACTCCTTTCCTAAATTATTTATTTGTTCAGAAAAAGGCTGTGCTGATGAATTGTTATTAGCTGTGAAATTAACTCGATCTGTGGCGATAATCGTTCCGACTGGCTGTGGCAAAGATTTTGATAAAGATGCTAGCCTATTTACTACGCTCGTTTGGTTTGCGGCGCGCGCAGGCAATGAACCTAAAAACAACGATGATAGTAATATGGATAAGATGGGAAATCGCCACAAATTAAGTAAATAATTCATTTTTAGGATCGGGGGTATTTGAAATAGTTCGTCATAGCATAAGCTGTACGAATTTGATAATAAAGAGTGCTTAAAGCAGTTAGCTTTTGGATAGTTGATTTAGCAACTTTTTTAGTGCTGATCGAAGTTGCTAAATATAACTAGACTTTTATTTATGATATTTGAAATCTGTAGAGCCAGTGTATCCAGTCAACTTAGCTATTTCTGCTAACTCGTGAGTTCCAGTGATATACTGACCATTAATGACCCAAGTTGGGAACATTTTAATCTCTTTGTCCATGCACAATTGTCGTTGAGAATTTTCACCCTCTTTGGCACATTCAATATATGGTAATTTCGCTACAGCGGTTGCACCAAATAAAGACTTTTGTTTCTGACAGTGAGAACACCAATAAGCACCATAGAACTTAACACCCTTAGCCGCTAAATGTTCGGCTAACGAAATTTCTGATGCACCTGAGACAGTATCAACCTTTGCACCCAAAGCAATCGAACGACTGTATCGACGAGGTTTTGTTGCTGCATTGTCTGCAATCAGTTGTGTCGCAGGAATATTTTTTTGCCCCATGGTGGGAATTGATGGGTTGGCTTCAACCTTTAGCACTGGAGCGGTAAGAGTGCCAATTGCCATCCCAATTGCGGTGGCTGTTTGAATTAACTGAAATTTTGTAAGCATTTAGAATTTAGTGAGTGATTGAGGAGCGATGTTAAAGTATATAAACTATTTACGTCATTTGCACAAGTTTATATTTTACAGAAGGATGCAACAACCGCATATTACCCTAATTATTTTGCCAAAATTCCATTTTTTTGTATCATTGACTACCTAGTAAATAATTTATCGTATCGAAATGCGGTATTTCCTTTATAACTAGTCAGCTCACCCAGTTTAGCCAGTTTCTTGACACCAGGATCTAATTTGCCATCGATGATCCAAGTTGGAAATCCTTTGATTCCAGCCTTTGCACAGACTTCCGGCTGAGGATTCTTTTTGGCATCAGCAGCGCATTCGACATTAGTAACTTCCGCCCAAGCTTGCTTACCAAATAGCTGTTTTTGTTCGTAGCAATGTGGACACCAGTAAGAGCTGTACATCTTGACACCTTTTTGAGTTAAATGTTTCGCTAACTCGATTTCTGCTGCTCCAGAGGTAGATTTAATCTCCCAGCCAATCCCTGGCTCTGCTGCTGTTGTGGGTGCAAGGACGACTTTTTCACTGCCGATCGCCGTGTTGTAAAATACTAATGATACTAGCAGTGAAACTAAAGCTGCTGCCATACCCATAAATATTACTTGTCCCAGATCATCCCACTCATGCCCAAATAATGTCAGTCCAAAAATCACAAAGGTGAAAATGGCGGAAGCGATACAAAATGGACAAACCGCTTTAATCACAAAAGCCAATAGATACATCAAATAGCCACTAAACACCGCCATTCCCACGCCAGCTAATAGTAGCCCTAACCAGCTCAGGTGATTGAGTTGATTATGAACCGCTTTTTTAGTTTGTGGATTGATTAATGTCGGTGCAAATGCCATCATCGCAACAGCAATATAACTCAACAAACCCAATCCAGTCAGCGGAAAATCACCCACATTGGCGTAGGGGCTGGTAAGCACAATTTGACAGCCTTCTGTACCGCAAATGCCGTTATTACTGAGTTTTACCCAGGTTAAATAAGCTGTAACGCAAATACCTAAAATTGCAGTGATGCCAATTAATAAGCGTGAGTATTGATAAATCCACGGAACTTGACGACGACGAGTCATAGGGAATGGGGGTAGTGAATAGTGGATAGTGGATGGATGAAGGGGAAAGGGGAAAGGGGAAAGGGGAAAGGGTTGATTACACTAAACCCATCCACTATTCACTATTCACCATCTGTCCAACTCAAGAATGAATTTTCATCGAATCAATTGCTCGTTGTACAGATTGACTGGTTTCTTGACGCATGGCTTCGACAAATTGACTGACGCGAATTGTATCGATCGAGTTCTCGATTTTACCTTGTCTTTTGAGGGAACTCGAAACAATGACTCCATCGGCAAATTGCATCAAGCCACTAATGTTGCGATAATCTGCACCGCTACCGATGATAATGGGAGTGTTGCCAGCGGCGGCTTTAGCCAGTTTCAAGTCTTCCAGACTCGGCGGATTACCTGTAGCTACGCCAGATAATATAATTGCGTCTGCTAGCCCTCGATCGATAGCTTCTTGTACCGCTGTAGTGATATCGCTCGAACTCAATGGTTGAGCGTGCTTAACTAAGACATCGGCGATGATTTTAACATCACTACCCAATTCGCGCCGATACCTAAGTAACTCGTGAGCGCAGCCTTCAATTAAGCCTTGATCTGTTGCCATTACGCCAGATAAGACATTTACCCGAATAAAAGCAGCTCCGGTACAACTGGCGATCGCCATTGCACTCAGGCTATCATTGCGTAAGACATTGATTCCGATCGGAATCGATACTAATTCCCTCAATCGTGACACGATCGTCGTCATCGCACTCACTACCGCCGGATCTACCCGACTTTTCGGAAACGGCGCGTCAAAAAAATTCTCGACGATGATGCTACTGACACCACCCGAAGCCAAAGCGACTGCTTCTTGTTCAGCTCGATCGATAATTGCACTCAGACTACCACCCCACCGCGCCGAAGTCGGCAGGGGCAACAGATGAACTACGCCAATAATCGGCTGAGTGGTATTAAAAATTTGTTTTAAATTCACGTTTATTTTTAAACTAGGCGGATAGCGATTGCCGCACCAATTCAACTTGGACATGGCTAAACCTTCACCTACTATTATCCACAAATTGGGCTTGAATCACCCATTAATTAACCCAAGAGTTAGAAGATCCGTAGTTGGGTAGAAGCGCGAGCGAAACCCAACACACCCACAAATCAATGGTGTTGATGTTGGGTTTTATCGGAACGAGAGGCTACGCCAACACATTCGTTCAACCCAACCTACAGATCTGCTCTCATCCAAAATCTACTTTACGTTTCGCAACAAAAATGTGCTAAGATGGCATTAAGAAATTTAAGATGGCTTTTTATTAGTTTTAACGGTGCCTAGAGTATCTTGGTTAAAAGAATCGAAAGCATGAGATTCTGAACGCCAAAGATAATTAAACTCAAGACTACATGGGCAACAAGCCAACAATTGCAATCTCTCACCTAGGTTGCGAAAAAAATCGAATTGACAGCGAACATATGCTAGGGCTGCTAGTCCAAGCAGGCTACGAAGTAGACGCTGATGAAACTTCAGCAGATTATGTGATCGTAAATACTTGTAGCTTCATCGACGCTGCCAGAGAAGAATCGATCCGCACCCTAGTAGAACTAGCCGAAGCAGATAAAAAGATCGTGATTACTGGTTGCATGGCGCAACATTTCCAGGCTCAACTATTAGCCGAAATTCCTGAAGCGGTAGCTGTGGTCGGTAGTGGTGATTATCACAAAATCGTTGATGTCCTCGAACGCAGTCTGACTGGCGAACGAGTTGTAGAAGTTAGTCCAGAACCAACTTACATCGCCGACGAACATACGCCGCGCTATCGAACAACGACAGAAGGTGTCGCTTATCTCCGTGTTGCTGAGGGCTGTGACTATGCCTGTGCGTTTTGCATTATCCCTCACCTGCGCGGCAAACAGCGATCGAGAACAATAGAATCGATCGTCGCAGAAGCGCAAAGATTGGCAGATGAAGGCGTTCAGGAACTAGTCCTAATCTCCCAAATCACCACCAACTATGGTTTAGACATCTATGGTACACCTAAACTAGCGGAATTACTCCGCGCTTTAGGAAAAGTCGATATTCCCTGGATTCGGATGCACTATGCTTACCCCACCGGATTGACTCCCAAGGTAATCGCCGCCATGCAGGAAACCGCGAACATTTTACCATACTTAGACCTACCATTACAGCATTCCCATCCTGAGATCCTCCGTGCCATGAATCGCCCGTGGCAAGGAGCTGTAAACGATCGAATCATTGAGCAACTCAAAATCGCTCTACCCGATGCAGTCATGCGGACAACATTGATTGTCGGCTTCCCTGGCGAAACCGACGAACATTACCAACATCTGCAACAATTCTTGCAACGGCATGAATTCGATCACGTTGGGGTATTTACCTTCTCCGCCGAGGATGGAACCGCCGCCGTCACCTTGCCCAATCATTTGCCCCAGGCAATTATGGACGAGCGACGCGATGGCATCATGGCGATGCAACAACCAATCTCACTCCGGCGAAATCAGCTCGAAGTGGGCAAAACTGTGGATGTCCTCGTCGAACAGGAAAATCCAGAATCAGGGCTGTTGGTGGGCAGATCTGCCAGATTTGCACCAGAAGTGGACGGATTAGTGTATCTTAGTGGAAGTGCCCGCCTTGGGTCGATTGTTTCCGCTAAGATTCACGAAGCAGACCATTACGATCTCCACGGTGAGATTGTCTATCAGTAAAAAGTAACGAGCGATCGGTTATCCGCCAGTATCAAATTTTGACAATTGATGTTAAGCTGGTAAATGATTGCTACTAACAAAATAACTGTTAAATTCAAAGTCTAGAATACCTTTAGATTTTGGATTGGAGCGAAGCCGCTAGAACTCAGTAAAAAGACCGATTTATTTCGACAACAATTTATCACAGAATCTCCGCCTCGCAACTGATGCGAACATTCTGAAACTATTTGGTATTTCTTTTATCGGTGTAGAATTACAGCTAATTCACACCCATCCCTAGACTGAATGGTTTGAATATTGGGTACGATGTTTTCCTTGGTTTGTCTACTGATTAATTCCTAAATATTAGCTCCTAAATTTTCGATTGTAATCATACCGAATCCACTTACATATAAATTATGACCGTTTCTTTCTCTAGCCTTGGCCTTTCCGATCGTATCGTTACACAATTGGAAGGGATGGGGATTACTGAACCAACCAATATTCAAGAACAAGCCATTCCCTATCTACTATCTGGTAAAGATGTAGTCGGACAGTCGCAAACAGGGACAGGTAAAACTGCTGCATTCGCGCTCCCCATGATCGAGCGGATCGACTGGCAGCGTCCGGTAATTCAAGCATTAGTATTAACTCCTACTCGTGAGTTAGCAATGCAGGTTTCCGCAGCCATGAAGACCTTCTTAGGTGGCAACGAGCGTCGCTCACCCATCTTAACTGTCTATGGTGGACAGGCGATCGACCTCCAAATTCGTCGCTTAGAAAGCGGTGTATCAGCCGTTGTCGGTACCCCTGGTCGCGTCATCGACCTCATCAATCGCGGTCATCTCCGCCTCGGACAAGTTGAATGGTTGGTACTAGATGAAGCTGATGAAATGCTCAGTATGGGCTTCATCGACGACATCGAGCTAATTTTGAGCAAATTGCCAACTGAACGCCAAACCGCCTTCTTCTCGGCGACGATGGCACCCCCTATTCGCTCATTGGTCAATCGCTTCCTCAAAAATCCTGTGACAGTCACAGTCGATCAAGTTAAAGCAGCACCTTCTAAGATCAAACAGCAAGTTTACTTCATCCCGCGTGGATGGACTAAAGCTCAAGCTCTGCAACCAATTCTCGAACTCGAACAACCAGAATCGGCGATTATCTTCGTCCGTACTCGGAAAGCAGCAGCAGAACTCACCAACCAACTCCAATCTTCTGGACACAGCGCGGATGAGTATCACGGCGACCTAACTCAAACCCAACGGGAACGCCTATTAGCCCGCTTCCGTGGTGACAAAGTTCGCTGGATCGTTGCTACCGATATCGCGGCACGCGGTCTAGATGTAGACCACCTCAGCCACGTCATCAACTACGATCTACCTGACAGTGTAGAAAACTACATTCACCGGATCGGTCGTACCGGACGTGCTGGTAAAGAAGGCGTAGCGATCTCCTTGATTCATTCACTCGATCGTCGTAAACTGCAAGCGATCGAACGTCGGGTCAAACAGTCCCTCGCAGTCTGTCAGATTCCTACCCGCTCACAAGTAGAAGCGGCACACGTTGACAAAATCCAAGCGAAAGTTCAAGAAGCTTTATCCGGCGAACGGGTAGCATCCTTCCTACCAATCATCGCTAAGATGGCTGAAGAGTACGACATTCATACCGTCGCAGCAGCAGCACTTCAATTGGTATACGACCAAACTCGTCCAGCTTGGTTGGACATGGAAGAGCCACAAAATCGCGGTGGTGGTGACTACGATCGTGGAGATCGCGGCGACCGTAACGACCGTGGAGATCGTGGTAATGGTGGCTATCGCTCTCGTGGTGGCGGCGGCGGCGGCGAACGTCGTGCTGGCAGCGGTGCCACTGGTAAACCTGTATTACGCGAAGGTAGTAGTGCTGGTGGCGGTGGTCGTTACGATCGTCGTGACAGCGCACCTCGCAATGAAAGCAGTCGTTACGAACGCGATAGCCGTGGCGGAAGTGCTGGTGGCGGTCGTGGTGGATACCGCAGCGAAGAACGGGTGTAAATTTAGTTGACAGTTGACTGTTAATGATTGAAAAAATAAGGGTAGGGGCAATTCATGAATTGCCCCTACCCTTATTTTTTCAATCGAAACTATTTCGTCTTCGCTGTGCTATAACACTGAAAGCTCCACTGGGATTAGATCTAATAGGAGATCCAACTTGTTTATTATACACATCCCAGACGATATTAAGAAAGATTTTAAAGTTACTTCTGATGGAGTGGCGATCATAAGTATTCGCGGTGCTGCGCGGATTGCTGGAGTTGATGAAAAAGCTCTCAGAAAGAATCTTAAAATTTCTAGTGCGGACTTCTCACCCTCTAAAATGGCTAAAATGCTCATTGATGCTGGGTTTAAGGGTGCGGACTTCTCTAAGTTTTCGCAGCTAGGAATACCAGATACCATGCTTACTGTGATTCTTGAATACTATGCATTTGAAGCTGAAGAAAACTGTACTTTGCAGGCTCGTAATTATTTCCGAGCTTATGGTGCGATCGGAATTCGCACATGGGTACAATCTGAATTAGGCTACAGCAAGCCGCAACAGCTACAGCATTTAACAACTAAAGATTTAACAGAGACTCAGCTTGAAGCTCTGAACCTGGCTTTGATAGTAGGAGCAAAGGGAGAGGATCGAGAATTAATATTGCAAGATGTTCCACGAATTTTCTGGGATCTAACGATGCCAATGATTCAGCAGCTTGAAGCAACCTTGCGATATCCTCTGATGCAGAGAATCGGCAGTTTTTGGGCTAAATTCTACCAGGAAGAATTTGATGCTGGACGTATTGGCAAAACTACCGTTGGGATTCGTCAGTTTGAGCTAGCAAATAGCTCTCAGTCGATGTATATGGCTAGTCAATGCGGTAAAACAAGGCTTTTGATTCAAGCTTTTGATGCGGAGATCGATCGAATTCAACTAGCTGAAACTAATAATCAAAAACAACTAGCCTAACTACATTGCTGCGTACAAAAGTAGGCAATTAAAAGCCAGCTCTAGAACATCTAAAGCTGGCTTTTGTAATTCGCACCGCGCGATCTAAAGTGTTGCCAACCACTCAATCAAAGTCGAATCATCAACGTCTGGACAACTCCAAGCAGCACTAATACCGAGCGGCTGAGGGCAATTGCCAATATAGACCTTAAAGATAGTGCCAAAGCGATAAACGATGCCTTTGGTGATAGATGCGTACTCAACAGCAGATTGAAGACTAGTGAATTTGCGAGGAATCAGGTTCATGATATTATGTCGGGGTTGATGGTTTTGTTTGAGATTCTGTTGACCAATGAGAGTGACTAAGCTGTCCAGGCGGGTCACTCTCATTGTATTTGGGGCTGTTTAGCGGCGGAAGACGCTAGAGATGATTGTGATAACGGTAGCAGATCCAATTAGGCTAAAGGCTAATGCTACTACCCACTGAGTTGCTTTTTGATAGTTGTCAAATTTCTCGTTAAAGGTATCGATTTTGGTTTCTAGTCTCCCTTCGACTTCTCGGATAGATTCTAAAACTTGCTGTAACTCGGATTGCTCAACTTGCATAATAGTGTTTAAGTGAATTGCTCTACTTCTCTATAATAAATGAGTGTCAGTTATTCGTCAACCCTTTTCAATAATCACTTTGAGTAATGCCCGATCGACTTTAGCTAGCCGCTCTAAAAATGCACCCATAGCGGCGGTGTCACCATACTTAAAGCCGCATTCTATTGCTGCTTCTTTGAGGGATTCGGCGGCATTACTATCCATCCTAAAGTTGATATGCGTGGTATTGTCTTTTTTTTGTCTGCCCATGATATTCTCTTGATTGCTAATTTAAGTGTATGTCACAAAAGGAGTAGCGTCAAGCAAATATTGTGGTAGAATAGAGAGAATACAACCCAGTCGCGAGTTTGGTGGTTGAAACACCGAAAGCTCCACTGGGAGTAACCTATACCGAGGTCACATGTCTAATAATATCACCGTTGTTTGCCAGGGCAATACGCTAGTTGTAGATTCGAGGCTAATTGCTTTGGATTTGGGAATCGAGCACAAAAGCTTGAGAAAGCTCATTGAGGAGCACAAAATTAAATTAGAATCCAAATTTGGGGTTTGTCGATTTGAAATCGCTAAACCCCTCGTAGCAAAGGTTTCAGGTGCTAAAAGTCGTGGTGGTCGCCCTGAAAAAATCTATTGGTTGACCGAAACTCAATCGACAGCGATATTAACCTTGGTTAGCAATACCGATCAAGCCGTCGATCTCAAGTTTGATCTTCTTGAGAAATTTGAATTGGCGAAAAATCTGCTCAAACAGATCGCGCAGCCGATTCTAGAGCCAATCGATATCTACAACCTAGATCAAGAAACGATGGATCGATTAGAGGCGTGGTGGTGCTATCGAGAATATCCGTCGCTCGAAGCAGTGTGGGAAAAATACAACCATCCCGATGGGACGCTTGAAGGCTTCATTTCACCTGATGAAGCGGCAATGCTGGACGATCGATTGAAGGTGATGCCGGACGAAGTGATCAAATATTTGTGTGGTCTTTGGATATTGGGAAACATGCAATATTCCCCAGAAGGGATGGAAAAAACTCGGAATGCTTTGTGCAATGATCGAGCTGCTCTATCTGCCCAACAATTCCAGACCCAACTCGATCAAACCCGACTAGAGCCAGCCCCAACCCAGAAGCAACTAGCCTAGATCGATTGAAAGGGTGTTACCGAATTGGTAACACCCTTTTTTGTAATCAGCAATGTAGTCACGCCGTAGCTTCGCACTATGCGATCTAAGGGACAATATAGATCGTCGCCAACGGATGAGCGCGGCAACTATCGCGCCACTTGAGGACAAAATCGAGCACCTGGGGTCTGAGATCGATCTGAGCTGCTGTCAGCCCTTGATAAGCCGATCGATTGTTCCTGAGCGAA
>JANYDE010000141.1 GCA_025359915.1 Chamaesiphon sp. 336R_metabinner_41
TTTGGTTTCATCAGCGAACTTGGGACGATCTTTACGCTCGAACCACCGGACAATCGCCGCCACGGCAAAGGCGGCGGTATCATGAGATGTCCCAACATAGACACAACCCTGATTGTGAACCAAGTCGTAAATCCCATAGGGGATAGCTACAGGATACGTGTAAAAACCTGCAAGATAGACCTCTAAGCCTTGCCTAGACTATTTTTTAGAATCGGCTTCAGCCTTATAAGCAGTGCCACAAAAAGGACAGAACCGATGCTTGAGAGAAACAATCGTCTCCTGGCAATGGCTACAGCGATCTTTTAGCCCAGAGCCACACAGAAAGCAGTATTTAGCCCTCACGTCCATCCACAGCGGATCTGGCGGCGTTCCAGGAGTCCAACATGACGCACAGAATTTAAGTCGCTCGACAGCCACAATCATAGTGCCACGACAGACAGCCTCTAGATATTCCACTGGAACTTGCAAAGCATTCGCCAAGCCACTTTTACTGTGAGAACTCAGTTTGGTTGTCAGCCCACGCTCGATTTTCCCCACGCTTTGCAAGTGAATCCCCGCGACAGAAGCCAACTCCTTCTGGCTCAAACCGAGCATTAATCGCATTCGTTTGACATAATCACCCACGGTTTCACTAGCATTGGGCGATTTACTACTTTGGAGAATATTCACAAAACGGTGTTTTAAAATATGTTAACTCAGAACTATACTATGGAAAGTATTATTCAACTTTACTAGTTAAACTAACTGATAAATTGTCTATCCCACTAGCTACAGTCGCTACTGAATTCCTAGAGCGTCCAGGACTCGCTCGAAGCACCATTCAATCATATGAACTAAGTCTAATGCCGCTACTGGGAGAATACGGTAGTTATCCAATTGAAATCTTGAATCGCAGGGTATTAACCATTTACCTTGACGGTTTATCTCATCTAGCTTACACGACTCATCAACGACATCAAGCAATCATCCAAGCCTTATTCAACTTCGCCGTAGAACAAGGTTACTTGAAAGTTAACCCCATCTCCCGACTTCAACGACGCAAACCCAACCTAGAAAGGGGAGAGCATTTTTCAGATCGAGTGATTCGGTACTTATCCCCAGCCCAAATCACCATACTCTACCAAGTAATCGACCATCGCAGTCGGATGAAAGCTCTGGTGTACTTACTACATCGCACTGGTGCCAGGATTGCCGAAATCTTGGCATTGAACCTAGAAGACATCGACCTAATCGAGCGCAAATTTCAAGTGATTGGTAAAGGCAATAAAATCCGATGGTGCTTCTACAGTGAAGACGCAGCAACAGCATTAGATAAATATCTAAAATACTACCGTCACCCAGAATCAAATGCCCTATTTACCGCCCAAAAACCCATCACCAAATTAGTCACCCGTCTGAGTTATCGCACAGCACATCGAGACTGGACAAACTTAATTGAGAGCGCACCAGAACTGGATGGGATTAGAATGCACGACTTACGACACACCTTTGCTACCGAACGAGTTGGCCTAATGGGTATCGAGGAGTTACGTGCTCTGATGGGACACACTAACATTCAAACTACATTACGCTATCAAAAAGTTACTTCCGAACGAGCCGAGATCGTCGCTCAAGCAGCTTTAGATCGACTGCTACAAACCTCAGAAAACAGTCAAATATAGCTGTCAATAAATCTCTTAAAAATAATGTTTGATTGAGATTGATCGTAAATTGAGAGAGTATGGCTTATACTCTGCCTTGGACAACTGAGTATTGCCAGCTAGAGCTGGAATTCCCAATGGCTTTATGACCGCTATCGAACGGACTGCTTATCCCCGATTCAAATCTCAGGCAACTGTAAAGGAACTGACCGAACTCTATACTCCATCTGCATCTGAGCTAGTATTCGCTCAAACACATGTCAAAAGTAAACGCGGACTGCTGCGTTTGTTAGTGATGCTCAAATCAGTCCAGCGATTGGGCTATTTTCCACCCTCAGAGGCAGTTCCACCAAAGGTTATCGCACACATTCGGGCTTGCTTAAATCTCAGTGCCAATGTCTGTGCCATCCCACCCGAACGCTCTCGTTATTACTATGCTGAGGCAATTCGAGCCTACTTGGGCGTTCATCCTTACGACCGCAAGGCTCAAACTGCCATTGCTACGGCTATCGCGCAAGCGGCTGAGGTGATGGAGTATCCTGCCGATTTAATCAATGTCGCGGTTGAAGAATTGGTCAAAGAACGCTATGAATTACCAGCTTTTAGTAGCTTAGATCGTTTGGTCGGTCATATCCGTACCGTCGTGAATAACCGCTTGTTTGGGCGCATTACCAATGCGATGAATCCGACTCAGCAAGCATTTGTAGATGATTTGCTATTGACTTCACCCGCATCGGGATTAACCTTCAGTTTATTGAGGGCACCACCGAAAAGTGCTCGTCTGTCTCACGTTCAAGCATTACAAGCTAAATTCGAGCAAATGCTCACCTGTGGGGACGTGCGCCAGTTGCTCGTCACCATTGCACCTGCCAAGGTCAAATCTTTTGCCGCTCAAGCCAAAGCCTTGGCTCTGACGGACTTGCGGGAGCTGAAACTAGCCAAAGGTCGAGCCTTGTTGGTTTGTCTGCTCTACCGCGTCCAAGTTAAAACTCGCGACCATTTGGTCGAGATGTTTCTCAAACGTGTTGCCAAAATGCACTCCTGCGCCAAGGACAAGCTGGTAGAGTTACGCGAGCAGCATTTAGCGCGGACGGAATCGATGCTGGGAGTCTTGGCTGAAATCTTACAGACATCGACGGGGGAACCGGATGCGACTAGTTTGGGCGAACGAGTCCAGTCGGTTCTGGAAACTCATGGCGGAGCCGCAGCCTTGTTGGAGCAGTGTGAGGAGATTACTGCTTACAATAGCGACAATTACTTACCCCTGATCTGGCGGTTCTACAGTCGTTACCGTTCGGTGTTGTTTCCGTTAGTTCGGGGATTAGAAATCCAATCCACCAGCCAAGATCTCTCCTTAACGGCTGCTTTAACTGTCGTTTTGGCGCATGAAGATCGCCGCGTCAAATGGTTGCCAATCGATGATTTAGATCTGAGCTTTATGAGCGAACGCTGGCGGCGATTAGTCGTGGAGGAACATGAAGGTAAATTGCGGTTGGTGAGACAGCAATTCGAGGTGTGTATCTTCACCTATTTGGCAGCAGAATTGAAGAGTGGCGATGCTTGTGTGGTGGGGTCGGAGAACTATGCTGACTTCCGCGAACAGTTACTGTCCTGGGATGAGTGTCAGCCGCTATTGACAGATTATTGTCAACAAACAGGAATGGCTCCTACCGCCGCTCAATTTGTCGAACAGCTTCAGACTAAGCTGACAGAAACAGCCACTACTGTAGACCAAATTTGCAAAGACGGGACGCAGATAACCATTAGTGCCCAAGGCGAACCAGTCCTCAAACGAATTGCTGCTGCACCACCGCCATCTGGGGCAGCGGAATTAGAAGCAGCGATTATACAACGCCTGCCAGAGCGGAGTGTGCTGGATATCCTCTGTCATGTCGAGCATTGGCTCAACTGGGTGCGTCACTTTGGGCCAGTTTCTGGTTCTGAGCCAAAGATTGAAAATTCGGTTGAACGGTATATTTTGGCAGTGTTTGGCTATGGTTGTAATCTGGGGCCGAATCAAACCGCACGACATACACGGGGGCAAGTTAGTTCGCGGATGTTGGCTTATGTCAATCGCCAACACATTTCCATTCAACAGCTTGAAGCAGCAATGCGAGATCTGATTAATGCCTATAATTTGTTGGAGTTGCCCAAGTGTTGGGGGACGGGGAAGAAGGCTGCGGCTGATGGCAGTAAGTTTGAGGTCTATGAGAATAATTTGATGTCAGAGTATCACATTCGCTATGGTGGCTATGGGGGTATTGCTTATCACCATGTTTCTGATACCTACATTGCTTTGTTCACCCATTTCATTAATTGTGGAGTTTGGGAGGCGGTTTATATCCTAGATGGCTTGCTCAAGAATACTTCGGATATTCAACCCGATACTTTGCACGCTGATACCCAAGGGCAATCAACTACCGTGTTTGGATTGTCATATTTGTTAGGCATTAAACTGATGCCTCGGATTCGTAACTGGCAGGATTATAAGTTCTTCCGTCCCAGTCAGGATGCGGTTTACGAGTATATCGACCCATTGTTTAAGGATGTTGTTGATTGGCAGCTAATCCGCACTCATTGGCAGGATTTAATGCGAGTGGTGTTATCGATTCAGGCGGGGAAGTTTTTACCTTCAATGCTGTTGCGGAAATTAGGGAGTTACAGCCGGAAGAATCGTCTCTATCAGGCTTTCAGAGAATTAGGTCGAGTCGTTCGGACGATATTTTTACTGGAATACATTTCCGACCGTGGATTGAGACGGGAGATTACTGCCTGTACTAATATTGTGGAAGGCTACAATCATTTCCTCGACTGGATCTTTTTTGGGAAGGAGGGGATTATTACGGAAAACGATCCCGAACAGCAAGAGAAGCGGGTCAAGTATCTGGATCTAGTTGCTAGTGCGGTAATTCTTCATAATGCTGTGGATCTGTCTGTGGTCATTCAGCAACTGACGGCTGAGGGGATTAAGATCGATCGTCTGATGTTAGCTACGTTGAGTCCTTATCTGACTGGGCATTTGAAGCGGTATGGCGATTTTGTCATCGATCTGCAAAGCATTCCTGCGCCATTGGAGAGAGCGATTCATCTTCCGATCGATCTCAATAATGAAAACTAGTCTGGGCAATGCTTAAAGGTCTATCTTGCAGGTTTTTACACGTATCCTGTAGCTATCCCAAATACAGATGCTCATCCCTTAAAACGAAAGTACTCCGATACAAATGCGCCCAAAGTTCATCAGATACAATCGGCTCTTTAACTGGTAAATAAGCCGTAGAAATCTCAGTTAAAATTGTCTCCGCCCGAACTCGATAAATCTCCGCAATCTCCCCCACCGCCCGCGCTCCATCAACCAAATTCAACCCATCCAAATGACCGCACAGTTCGATAAACCCGACAGTAGCAGGTTCATTTTGAGCGACAGCTAATATCTGCCACAAATCCAGTTCTAGCTGCTGTGAGGCAAGATTTGAAGGATTGCTTATGACGCTCATATTCACCGCCCCAACTCTTCTTTTACGTCGATACTTGTTTGCTCGATTACCAATCGTTCGGATCTAGACAGCAAATTTTGACGATTGAAGTCCAAAAGATCGATCGCAAATCGATTGCTAACTTTATCGATTCTTTCCGCTGGAAGTTGCTCAAAGATCGCGTGAATATCATCAGTCTTAATTTGAGCGAGCATCTTTAGCCATATAATTGCAGCCATCGGTCGAAGTTCTGCCGCAATATTAAAAGCCTCAATGTTTGATATTTCTACTGCCTCAATTCGTCCCTCAACAGTCAAATTTTTCCACCAACAAGACTCGACTAATTTTGGCTGTTCAAAATTATAGATCGATCTAGCTTCAGCTAATAATTTAACACCCAAACTATCACCGTGGTCGAAAGTTGGGCAGAGAAAATAACCCGCTTCTAAAATAGCCAGCTCTAGATTTTCATCATGTCTATCTGTTGCCGAAATCAACGCATCGAATAGTAGATATCCCACCATCACATCTGCACCTGTCTGAATTCCTGCTGGTGGATGCCAATTCAGTGGTAAACCAACCGATTGTGCTTGCAGATAGTTTAGAACATTCTCAACATTATACGCATCTAAACCATCTAGCGACTCCACATCATACAGTGGATCGACAATCGACAAAAACCGACGACAGCTCATTACTTGTCCGTTCTTGGGGGTATAATCTATCGATAAAGTCCCATCAATGTAACCACCAAGTTCTTGAGCATAACCAATTGCTAACTCAGTTCGAGCGATGGGTAAACCCAACAACTTCCCTAGTTCAGCCGCAACCTTCTCACTCCAATCCCAGCGACGTTCTCTGGGAGTGAATCCATCGGGACTTGCGGCTTTAAACAAACAATGCCCCAGTTCGGGATGATTGCACCAATACTTGTAAAAACGACCTTCAGCATCAACACCTGTGTCAGTACCATAGCGATCTTTTGGCTCAACTCGATAAATTGGAAATGAAGATATCAATTGAGATCTCCTAATGGCAAATATTCAGCAGTAGTAAAAGGGATAAATCCCTTACAAGTTAACGAACATAACAATCTCTCTTGAGGAAGTGCTTTAATATTGACTTGATGAACTTTCATCTGTACCTGCGATCTGTGCTCTGCAAACAAAGCTCTAATATAACCTGGCAAAATCCCAATCCTGTTCCCTGTCGGTTGATGGATTGCCCAGCTATCACCGCACTCGATATCATCTCCTCG
>JANYDE010000142.1 GCA_025359915.1 Chamaesiphon sp. 336R_metabinner_41
ATTGAAGCTACACTGCTCTACAGTACGGGCATAATCTACAAAGGATTTTAGGGCACTGAGCCGGACGTTAATCGTACTGGGGGCTAATTTAGCATTGATGAGTTGTTGTCGGTACTGGAGGACTTGGTAGACGGCTTCTGATTGATGTAAGGAGAGAAATTGAGTCATCAGCCACTCTGATACTTCGATATCGTAGGTGCGACGACAAAAATCGGCGATTGCTTTACTGTAGTTTCGCTTGGTATTGGCGGATATTTTCAGTCTCAAAAAGTCGGTTAAAGTACTTGTTGCTAAGGATCGTGACTGATCTGCCACCCATCCTTGATTAGGGCTGCTGTGAAGCAACCTTTGGAAAATATCTTTGGCTGGCACCTTTATACTTGGAGTTGGTGAAATTGCTGGAACTGATAGCATTTTAGCACGAATTAAGTACACGACAATTTATTTTTTCGTGGTCTAAACCTCAGTTTACTCCTGACAGCACACACAGAGAATCTGGCTCCCAGCCCTTATGCCGGCGCGATCGATCGACAATTTCTAGCCCTATCGCTAAAGCTTTGATTGCACTTGCAAATACCAGCATTACTTCAGATTTACTTTACGTCGGGTGGTTTAGTCGATCGAGAGTAAACCGCCATTCAAAACTGGAGGAGATCGAGGGATGCTCGATCGCTCACAGCGGCGGCAGGTGGCTTTCAAACACTCTTCTCGATCTACTCATCTGGCAACAGGTAACTCGATCGAGAAGGTACTTCCTTTACCCACTGTCGATGTAACTGAAATCCTGCCGTCATGAGCTTGGGCAATTTGTTGGCATAGATACAAACCCAGTCCACTATTGGATCGTTTGTGATTGCCACGTCGGAAGCGTTGGAATAATTCAGGGAGATCGATTTCGGCAATGCCATTGCCTGTATCACAAACAGCAATAGTGACAGTGGGCGCATCTGGGGTCGCTGGAGTTATGGCGATCGAAATTTTGCCGACATCGGTAAACTTGAGACTATTGCCGACTAAATTAGTAATTAATCGTTTGAGTTCTAACCGATCGCCTAAAATCTGGAAATCGGGATTTTGGTAACGATCGTCAGGCGGATTAATTACGAGTTCGATGCCTTTAGTTATGGCAATTGGCAGAAGTTGGCTCACTACTGATTCGACTAATTGAACTGGGTCGATCGGGATAAAATTAAACTGCTTGGCATCGGTATCGTAGGTATAAGCTTCGACAATATTTCGCACCATTTGGAGTAAATCTTGATTACTCCGCTCGATCGTTTTGAGGCTATGTTTTACTTTGTCGGGCAGCTCACCAAACACATCATCACAGAGTAGATCTAGCATCCGATTGGCACCGACTAATGGTGTCTGGAGATCGTGAGTCATGCGGGAGATAAATTCTTCTTTTTGGGCGAGTAATTCTTCCCGTTGACGATTGGCAAGCTCGGCAGCCATTTCCGCATGGTGAACTCGCATCACATTTTGAAAGACTTGGCGGAGTTGGGCTGAAGAGATATGAGATTTAGATAAATAGTCCGACGCACCTGCTTTCATCAGTTCGACAGCGATGCGATCGTCATTTTGTCCGGTGAGGCTGACAATCGGCACCCGAATACCTGCTTGGCGGAGTTGTTGGAGCAATTCAATTCCATTACCATCGGGTAAGCGATAGTCTACAAAAATACAATCGAACTGATGGGACGTAGCTAAAGCAACCCCAGAAATACAGTCGATCGCTTCTAGTAATTCTGTGCGAAAATCAGCACCCTTAAACGCTCTAGTGACTGTCATCCGATCGATCGGATCGTCATCGATTACCAGTACTTTGAAAACCCTATCCATTAGGGGTTCTACGACCGAGGGCGGCGTTTTCATAAGTTGCTTAATGTGGCAATGGCATCTCAGACATCGACCAATAGCGGTTCAAGACATCCATTTTTTCGACAAAGCTGCTAAAAGTAATCGGTTTGACGAGATATCCGGCAACGTTGTACTGATAGGCAGCAGCTAGATCGCTGTCCTGCCTTGATGTGGTCAAAACTACCACAGGTAATCGGCACAAGTCAGAATCGGCACGTAGTTCCCGCAGAAATTCGATGCCGCCCATTTGGGGCATATTTAAGTCGAGCAGAATCAATAATCTGGTGTTATTTTCTTTAGGGATTTGCTGGTTGTGCCGCAACATGGCTAAACCTTCGATTCCGTTAGCAGCACGATAGAGCGTGGAAGTTGAGCTATTTTTTTTGAGAGCGCGTTGGACATTCATCACGTCCACTTCGTCGTCTTCAATTAATAAAATGTTGAGTTGCACAGTAGTGGTCATTTGAGAAGATCGGGTGGCTGTTATCATGATTTTATACCTAACTAATTGAATGTTAATTATCAACATTCAATGAGCAGTTTTAGCTCTAGTATGGCTTTCTAGTTTTCGATCGGTATTCTTCTATTGTAAGATATCGTACAGATTGTCCATCTATCCAAAGGAGTGCTTAATTAAAACAGTCGAATCACACGAATTAGGGAAATTGCGGCCAGGTAAAGGATACCGATAAACCTTTGCCCGATGGTGAGTTTTCTAGCCAAATTTTACCACCGACTCGATCGACCAGTTTTTTGGCGATCGCTAGTCCGATCCCAGTATTTTCTTGGACATCGCGAGATTTGAGGGTTTCAAATAGTCGAAACACCCGTTGGTGATGCTCTGGGGCAATTCCTGGGCCACGATCGCGGATGACAAATTCGAGCCGATCTGTGACTAACTGGACGGAAATGACGATCGGATCTCGATCGTCACTGGTAGGATCGAGATCGGTATGTTTGACGGCATTTTCTAGCAATTCTTCGATCGTTTTACGGAGGTGCGGCTTACAAACGATCGCCTGGAGATCTTGGGGCTGAACATCGATCTTGAATTTGGCTAGGAGGGGAAAAGCAGATGTGATTTCTTTTAAAAAAGGGATGATTTCGATTAGTTCTGGGGTGATGGGGGTTTGCCCCAAGTTACTATATTCCCATAGCCCATCGATCAGCGCGTTGAGGCGATAGGTGCGTTGGCGCAGGAGTTGGAGGTGTTGTAAAAGCTGTGGTGATGAGTGGGTATTTTGGACTTCTTCTTCAATCCACTCCGCGAGTGTGCCGATTCCTCGGAGCGGAGTTTTGAGATCGTGAGCGGTGACGTAGGCAAATTCGGCTAATTCGTGATTGCGGCTGTTGAGGGTAATATTGGTCGCCATGAGCGTGAGGTTGAGCTGTTCGATGGCTTCGAGCTGGGTTTGGAGTTGCTGGAGCGAATTAACTTGTGCAGATACGTCACGAACGATGGCGATCCATTGACTCTCGTGGGGAATTTCACTCAGAGAAAGTTCGATCGGCACCCCAGTTCCATCGCGACGATGGGCGGTAAGCTGCCAGACTTGCCCCAGTTTTGGCTGCTGTGCGAGCCAAGTTAGCAGGTTTGGCAGGGGTTGTTGGGTGCTAGGAGTTACGAGCAACCGCATCAGGGGACAGTTCTGTAACTCGATCGAGGAATAGCCTAACATTTCGATTAGAGCTGGATTGACGGTTTCAATTTGACCCGATCGATCTAAAATTAACACCCCATCAATTACATTGGTGGTTAAAGTATCGAGTTTACTATCGCGAGTTTGGATTTGAGCTTCGCGCTGGCGCAATTCTTGTTCTAATAAATGAAATAGATAAATTCCGCCAACTGTAGACAGAATGCCAGCCGCAGTAAATAGTTGCTGGAGAGCTTGAGTTAGAGAGCGCAGCTCTTCGAGGCTGGAGAGCTGACGATCGAGGAATACTTGTTCGGTCTTCTCAATCGCAGAAAATACTTGACGCAGGGCATCCATTTCTCGTTTACTTTGCTGGAGTAGCTGCGATTGTTTTGAAGCGATTGAGGTCGTTCTCAACTCTACCATTAACGATCGAATTGATTTAATTTGCGATCGAATCGAGTCTAATTGAGCTAATTTTTGGGGATCGTTACCGATCGATTGCTGGATATTTGCTAGAGCAGTTGGTAATTTTCGATCGGCTATTCGATAAGGTTCTAAGAAATCTCGATCGCCAGAAAGTAGATACCCCCGCACCCCAGTTTCGGCATTGACCATGACAGCAAACAGCTCTTTGGTATGAGCGATTTGAGCTTGGCTGCGATCGATCCTATTCCTGAGTTCCAATCCCGCCGATCGCGACCAATACCAAGTGAACAAAGTTGACAACAAGCACAGGGCGGGAATTGTGACGATTACCGCCCCTCGATAAGATAGGGACAGCCGCGACCAACAAGTTAATAATCGAGACTTTTCTAGCATTAATTAACCGATCCAGGTAAAACAGAATCGACATCCTGGGCTGTATTTATTGTCCTACTCCCTTCCCACTCAAGAAATGGACATCTGTAATTTACTATTCACTATCCACTATCCACTATCCACTATCCACCACCATACTAGATGTCTAATCTATCACTGGGAAGGGAGTATCTTGCCAGGATTCAAGCAGTTTTAGCCATGTAGAGATAGCCGTTGCGCGAGAATTTCTCGGCTAGCACTTGGCGATAGACAGCTTCATAACCATTTGTCATCCGCTCTACCCCAAAGTGAGTTTCTACATACTCTCGACAAGCCCAGCGGGAGATCGAGGGAATTTGGCTGACAGCAGCGATACATTCGGCTACAGTATGGCAGATGAAGCCGCTTCTACCGTGGGCGACTACTTCGGGTACGGCTCCTAAACCCATGGCAATTACGGGTGTCCCCGCAGCCATTGATTCGATCGTTACCAAGCCAAATGGTTCACGCCAGGTAATTGGAAATAAGGTCGCGATCGCCCGTCCCATTAGGTTATTCTTCATATTATGATCGGCTTCCCCCAAAAATTGAATGAATTCACCATCAATCTGGGGTTTTATTTCTCGATCGAAAAACTCCACATCTACCGGATCGACTTTACCCGCCATTTTCAGCGGAATACCCGTCGCTTTGGCAATCTCGATCGCATGATGGGGACCTTTTTCTGGGGACATCCGCCCTAAAAAGGCGAGATAGGCAGGTGCATCGGGAGTGGAGAAAAATTTATGACTATCTACATCGATGCTGTTATAAACCGTCGCCACATAGTTTAATCCCAACTGGGCTTCTTTTTGCGCTGCCGAGATACTCACAAAAGGTTGAGCTTTAGCATAGCTAAACATCTTTTGATTATCTGGCGTAAAAATACCGTGGAGAGTATGTACTGTCGGCGTTTTAGTCAGCTTGGTGTAGGGCAGAGCGGCGCAACCCATGTGGGAGTGAATCAAGTCAAATTCTCCAGCGCGTTCGTAGACTTGAGCCAATTGGAGCATCTCATAAATCCCACACTCTTTGATGCTCGGATCTAATCGGAGGGCTTGGGGATGGACTGATGACAATTTTGCGCGGGTAATCGAGTCACCAGAAGCAAATAGAGTTACGTCATGTCCGCGTCTGACTAGTTCGTCAGTTAATAACCCCACGACTAATTCAATTCCACCATAGGCTGGTGGTGGTACGCGCTCCCATAAGGGGGCAATTTGAGCAATTCGCATGACGTAACTCCTAAACTTAGATATTGTGAATCGATAGCTGAATAGCAACTGTCATGATTGTCTAATTTCGGAAGCGTTAATGTCTTCTACCTGAAGAGGGATCTTTTACAACTGTTTTATTTAATTTTTGGAAGTGCAGTCAGCTCGAAATATTCGATCGAATAATCTAATATTCATTTGTTTCAACCGTTGTCAATTGAGCCTGCGACTTCGCGCCAAGCTGCTAAACCACCGATGATTTGAGCCACACGGGTAAAGCCATTCACCTGCAAGGTTTGGGCGGCAGCTAAAGATTGCTCGTCAGACTCACCATAGATATAAATCTCGCGATGACGGTTTAAAGCCGATCGTGCGAGATCTGCGACTCGATCGAATGGTACAGAAATTGCCCCAATAATATGTCCCCGATTAAAAGTTTGAGGATCTCGCACATCAACAATTGTTAAAGCTGGCTTGCCCCGATCGATTCGAGATTTTAATTCTTTAGCGTTTTTAAGGATATCATATAAATTTGCCATGATAGTTTTGCCCAACTAATATTATACAAGTAGCATTGCAGAATATCTTTATCACAACTTCTATCTAAAGGTAGATTTTTGATATTTATCTAACCGATTAGAACTGCGTATGCATGGTAGCTTTTTAACGGAGATTTAGGGAGATCTCCGTATTTCTAAACATTCTTTAAGGGTTAATTACGCCTGTATACAGACCGATTAAAAATAAAGATAGCGGCAGCAAGACTAGAATACCATTGATAGTTGTACCGACAGAAGGAGTAATATTTGGGGGATTTAATTCGGAGACTTGGGGAGTTGTTTTCATGATGTTGATGGTTCTCAGTAAGTTTAATTTCTTTATCTTCAACTAATAACTAATGATTCACATCAGTCGATCGAAAGATTATTAATCTAAATCTAGTCTGCCAAAATGAATATCTATTTATTCCTTACTTACCTGAGTTCGATGAGAATTAAAGGCTGAAATAGAGAAGAGGCAAGGAGTCAAAGATTTTTGCAACACTCAAATACTTAGTATTTTGGCCTTAATCCCTCAAAATGGTCTGTAAAATTCTATAAATGACTGCTGGTAAAGATTTGAGCGTCGAACTCAGGTTACTTGATTATTTATTTATCACCGATAAACTACCACAGGCACCCGTTTGTATGCAGGCGTACCAGTTTGAGTTTCAGTTCTTGCCTTAAAAATCGCATTCACTTCTGGATAGAACATCAACGCCGCACCTACTCTCACGGCTCCATAGATTACTTCTACTCGATCTAATTTACCTGCATCGCCTTGCACCGTCACGCGATCGTGTGCCGCTAAACCGATTTTTTCAGCATCGATGCGGTTGATTAAAATACAGTTTCGATGAGGCATTCCCCGATAATGGTCACCAATTTTATAGACGACTGTATTGTGTTGGGAATAGCTGCGTCCAGTCATTAGGGCAAGAACTAGACTCTTAACGGATTGAGAATCAACCCCAAATTCTTCGGCTGCTGGTAGTGTGAGATTAGGTAAAGGTGTAGCAAACATTTTCGCTTTTCCTGACGGTGTTTTGAAGTGTGGTTCAGTCACAATTCGTCCAGAAATAGTAAACTCAGCTTTAGTCTCATCAATAGTGGCGATTTTTTCGTAACCTGGAATAGTTGTTGCGATTAGTTGTCGAACGTAATAAGGATCTTGCAATTTACGCCATTGAATCGGTGCTTCTCCGAGTAAGTTATGCGCCAGCTTGGTAATAAACTCGACTTCGGCAACTAAATCGGCACCTTTTAAATGGGTTTCACCTTCATCATTGAGCCGGACAAAGTTATTACCTGATTCTGTCGTGGTTTTGTATGGATGCTCGAACCGATTTAACACTGGAATGATAATTGTGTTGCTTTTTGCGAGTCCATGAAAGTGGCCGATATTAGGTTTGGTGGCTAGATAAATAATCGTATCAATATTGCCTAATGCATGTTTTGCCTGGACTGAATCGGGGTTGGCACCATAGATATTGCCACCAACACAGAGCAGACTATCTACTTTACCTGCTGCCGCTGCTTCGATCAGATCGCGAGTGTGATAACCTTTGGGCAGTGATAATGGTCGCCCTAATAGCTGCTCTAAGGCTTGCTTAATCTCGGCTTTGAGCTTGACTGTCACACCCATCGAACCAAAGCCCTGGACGTTGGAATGCCCCCGTACAGGCATCACTCCGGCTCCCATTTTGCCAGCATTACCGCTGACTAATGCGGTGTTGGCAATACTATAGACGTTATCTACGCCGTTCGTCTGTTGAGTAATCCCCATCGCCCAGCCAAATACTACTCGTTTGGACGTACCGATGATGGTGGCGGCGGTTTCGATTTCGGTGCGGGAGACTCCGCAGGTAGTGGTGATGGTTTCCCAATTAGTCGTTTGTGCTTGCGCTAGAATTGATTCCCAGCCTTGGGTGTAGGCTTCAAGGAAGGCTCGATCGATTCTACCCTGCTCTAGTAGTGCTTTTTGAATCCCGACGAATAAGGCAACATCGCTACCAGGAATCGGTTGTAAATATAGTGATGCAATATCCGAGCCAGGAATTAGAGATTTGACGGGAAATGCGGGGGATCCAAATTTAACTAAGCCAATTTCCATCACAGGATTGATGACAATAACTTTGCCACCTTTATCACGGATTTTAATTAGCTCATTCATCAATCGCGGATGATTTGATGGCGAATTTGCCCCTGCCAATACCACACAGTCCGCCTCCTTTAAGCTCTCCAGACTGACGATCGAGGTATTCGTACCAAACATCTCATTCAGGGCTGTAGTCGAGGGTGCGTGGCACAAATCCGAGCAATCTGCCAGGTTATTCGAGCCGAGGGTACGCATCATTAGTTGCAGCAAAAACGCTGCTTCATTGGAGCCACGCCCAGAACTGTAGGAAGCGACGCGCTCTGGATCTTTCTTAAATGCTGTAGTGGCAATTTCATAAATCTCATTCCAAGAAATCCGCTCATAGTGAGAACAACCTGCCCGTAAAATTACTGGAAAGCTCAATCTACCTAACTTGTCGGCTTCGAGGGAAGATAATTGTTGGAGCCGAGCAATTGGATTTGTGTCGAAAAAGTGTGTCGATACCCCTGGCTGAAGTTCGGCAGAAATCGCCTCGACGCTTTTCATACAGCGTTGGAGCTTTTCACCTGTCTCATTAGTGAATCCGCCCTTTTGTCCGCCCGTTCCCCAAGAGCAAGATAGACAAGCACTTTTATGGAGTAGTGTTTTCCACAGCTTTGCGCTTTGGGGCGATAGTGTTTTCTGTGCCCAATACTCAATAATGTGTGTCCCCCCACCGATCTCAGGGGTGTCTTCGTTAGTTTCTTGGTAAGGTGGTTTGGGCTGGGGATTAGTTTCCATACGATTTTCGTTCCGAAAGGCTGTGCCAACGAATGACTGAAAGTAAATTAATTTACATTAGCGATCTCAAATTAATAAAGCTCATGCCTTAAATAAACCATGACCTGTTTCTAAACAAAAATATGCGGCAGACTTCGCCCTTGGAGATCGATGTTTATTTGAATGTCCCTGCTTTTTCGGTTCTGCAATAATATCAGACAAATTCAGTACCGAGCATCTATCAAAAGATAGACAAACCCGTCGGTTTTAAGCTAATGTCTGTTCGATCGTCCACTGGTGTTCAGTATTTGGATCTGCGATTAGAAAATCTTCCCAAAGGATGATGAAAGTCGATTCGATCGAACGGTATAATAATGGTTTAATATACTTTTTCTTCAAGAACAAGGGTCATTGTCATGTTATGTCTAGATAAGTAGATAGCTGCTGACAGTATTTTCCAAGGGTTACGCGATTGGTGATTTCATGAGCAAAGACAATCGATTTCCAAGACTCTCAGGCGAATCAGCCGCGCAAGCAGTGACAATCGATGGACTAGACGTAGTGGTGTCAAAGTCGATCGATTGTCCCAGAATTATCGTCGCTGATGATGACCCGATGATGTGTGATTGTCTAGAGCGGTTGTTGAGTGAGCGTTATCGAGTAGAAACTGTGGCGGATGGAGTGGCGGCGATGGCGGCGATCGATCGTCAGCCACCAGATTTGGTGTTGACAGATATATTGATGCCCAATCTGAATGGTTTGGAGTTATTGCGATCGATCCGCGCTAATCCGGCAACTCAGGATCTACCCATGATCTTGTTATCAGCTCATGGGGACGAGGAATCCCGCATTGCTGGACTCGAAGCTGGCGCAGATGACTACATTATCAAGCCGTTTTCCTCGCGGGAACTAGTCGCGCGGGTGGATGCTACGCTTAGGCTAGTGCGACTCCGGTTAAGTGCGCGAGATCGCGAACGGGCATTACAGCAAGAAAATGATACAGTTAGAGCCAAGCTCGATCGGATTGTTGCCAATATTAATAATGGTTTTGCAACTTTCGATCGGCAGTGGCGGTATACATACGTAAATAATCGCCTGTTAGAAATTTTTAATCTCGATCGCGCTGAAGTTCTCGGCAAACAGGCTTGGGAAGTATTTCCACATCAGGTAGGCATCAAGTTTTTCGATCGACTCAATCGGGCAATGACGGAACGGGTGGAGGAGCAGTTCGAGTATTACTACGATCGACTAGATTGCTGGGTTGAGCATCGCGTCTATCCCACTGATGACGGACTGGCGATCTTGATGGCAGATGTGACCGAGCGCAAACGATCGGAACTCGAATATCGGACGCTATTTGAGTCGATCGATGAGGGCTTTTGTATTATTGAAATGCTGTTTGATGACCAAGAGCAGCCAGTTGATTATCGATTCTTGCAGGTAAATCCGGCGTTTTTCGGACTGACGGGTTTGCCCGCTGACGCACTGGGCAAAACGATGCGCGAACTAGTGCCCGATCTTGAAAACTTTTGGATGGAAACTTATGGCAAGGTTGTACTGACAGGGGAAGCGGTGCGGTTTGAAAACTATTCCGCCCAGATGAATCGTTGGTTCAATGTTTACGCTACGCGGGTGGGTGATGCCGCTAACCGCCGCGTCGCGATCGTGTTTGACAACATTACGGAGCGCAAGCAAGCAGAGAAAATTTCGCAGCGAGCTGCAAAATTGGATGCTTTTCGGATCGCCCTGGCTGATGCCCTGCGCCCACTTGAGGGCGAATCCTACGTCCAACGCAGTCATCCAATCGAAATTCAAGCCACTGCTAGCCGTATATTGGGCGAGTATCTGGGTGCAAATCGGGTGGCGTATTTTGAGGTTCGTGGTACTGATTACGTTGTCGACCGCGATTATGTCAATGGTGCCACTCCAATTAGTGGCAGATACTCGATCGATTCATTTGGGGTGAAGCTGGTGCAAGCATACCGGTCGGGATGCACTGTATCTGTGTCTAATGTATCGGACGATCCTTACCTATCTCTAGCACAGAGAGCTGCTTACACGGCGATCGAGATTGGCGCATACATCGGTATCCCTTTAGTCAAAAGTGGCGAATTTGTCGCGGGATTGGCAGTCCATGTATCCCAGGCGCGGGAGTGGACACCAGACGAGATTACCCTATGTGAAGAAGTTGCCGAGCGAACGTGGTCGGCGATCGAACGCGCCCGCGCCGAAGCCGAAGTTGCCGCCAACCTCCGCGATACCCAACTGCTGCTCGAACTCGGCGCACAACTGGTGAGCGAAGACGATATCAACACCCTCTATCGCGAGATTCTGGCTACCGCGATCGCCATCACTGGTGCAGATGCTGGTACGGTGCAAATGCTCGATGATCGCACTCAAGATCTGTGCTTCCTTGCCTCCCAAGGCATCGAGTCAGCCATAATCGAACATTTCGCGCGAGTTAATGTCAGTTCGGATACATCCTGCGGGCGTGCCCTACGGAAGGGGACTCGGATATTTGTGGACTTTGACGCACCCGACATTCCAGATCCCGACAGCTCGATGCGGCTACATGCGGAGGCAGGATTGTTATGCGCTCAGTCTACCCCCCTAATTTCCCGCACGGGCAAACTGATCGGGATGATGTCTACCCATTGGCGCACTCGCCATCAACCGAGCGATTCTCCAAAGGAGAGGCTACGCCAACGCGAATCACAGTTGCTCGATCTACTCGCCCGTCAAGCCACCGACATCATCGAACAGCGACAAACTACCCTAGCATTGCGCGATCGCGAAGCACAATTGCGCCTAGCCACGGGAGCCGCCAAAGTAGGCATGTGGTTTTGGAACCTTGAAACCGACACTCTCACTTGGACAGAACAGTGTAAAGCAATCTTTGGCTTAGCTGCTGATGCAGAGATGTCCTACGAAATTTTTCTCGCCACGCTCCATCCCGACGATCGCCAGCCCACTCAGGCGGCAGTAACTCGATCGATGACAGAGCGGACTGATTATAATATCGAATATCGCTCCTGTTGGCCAGATGGGACGGTACATTGGGTCGCAGCGAGAGGTTCTTGCACCTACAATCTTGCTGGTACACCCACGCAGATGCTGGGTGTGGCGATCGATATTACCGATCGCAAACGGGTCGAGGAAGCATTGCGAGTTAGCGAGGCACAACTAGCCGTAGAGCTAGCCGACATGCAGCAACTACAGCAAATTAGCAGTCAGTTAATTAGCCAAGATAACATCGATGCGCTCTATCAGCAGATTCTGGACGCAGCGATTTCTTTAATGTGTGCCGATCTGGGGATTGTTTACATGTTCTACCCCGACAGCAATGAGCTGCGTTTGTTAGCGTCGCGGGGGCTACCTTCAGCAGCAGCAGAGTTTTGGCAATGTGTGAATGTTGATGCAACGAATACGGCTGGCGGTCGGGCTGTCACCAGTTGTGAACGAATCTTTGTCAGCGATGTTGAAACCTGTGACGCACTAGTCGGCACAGCAGATCTCGATTTTGCTCGACTCAGTGGCATTAGATCGGTACAGTCTGTACCATTGATTTCGCGCAATGGTCGGGTCGTCGGTACAATTTGCACCCAGTGGCGGACACCGCATCAGCCATCCGCCCGCAGGTTACGATTGCTCGATGTACTCACCAGACAGGTAGCCGACTTGCTCGATCGCCAACAGGCAGAAATTGTCCTCCGCACCAGTCAGGAGCGATTGAGTATTGTCCAATTAGCCGCCAAGATTGGGGCATGGGATTGGGATGTAGCAACAAGTAAGATTTATTGGTCGCCGGAGTACTATCGCTTGTACGGCATCGATCCGGCAGTTCCAGCCACCTATGAAAACTGGCTCAACTCAGTGCTAGAGGTCGATCGAGCCGCAGCAGATCGCTCGATGCAAACAGCCCTAGCGCAGCGGCAAAGCAACTTTCATTTAGAGTTTCGGGTTGCCCATCCCACAGCGGGCATCCGCTGGTTTGGCGCGTATGGCCAAATTTTCTATGATGGGAACGGACAAACACAGCGGGTCTCCGGTATTTCGATCGACATCACCGATCGAAAACTCGCCGAAATCACCCTAGCCGAACGCGCCCACGAACTTGCCGATCTCAACAGTTGCCTTGCCCAATCCGAGATCCGGCTCCAAGAGCGCAATCAAGAGCTAGATAGCTTCGTCCACATTGTCTCCCACGACCTCAAAGCACCGCTGCGCGCCGTTAGCAATCTATCTGTATGGATTGAAGAAGATCTTGAAGGCACAGTTTCAGCAACTACTACCGAGCAAATGACGCTGCTCCGCGATCGGGTACAGAGGATGGAAGGAATGATTGATGGACTGCTGGAATATGCCCGTGTTGGCCTGCAAGATAGTCAGCTAGAGCTAGTTTCGATTGCCGATCTGGTGGCTGAAGCGATCGAATCGATTGCGCCACCACCGACATTTTCGATCGCGATCGCCACCGATCTGCCCACCTTTAATGCCAAGCGACTGCTGCTATCTCAAGTCTTCGCCAACCTGATTAGCAATGCCTTCAAACATCACGACAAGCCTAATGGCTGCATTCAGATCTCCAGTCGAGATCTCGGTGAATGCTACGAATTTGCCGTAGCCGATGATGGCCCCGGCATCCTATCCGAATATCGCGATCGAATCTTCGTCATTTTCCAATCCGTAAATGCTCAGACCAATCCCGACAGCACCGGAATTGGTCTAAGCATCGTCAAAAAAATCGTCGAGACCGCTGGCGGTCGGATTTGGCTAGAGTCCGAGCTGGGACAGGGCACCACCTTTTACTTTACTTGGCCGAATCGATCTGCCTAATGATGATCTGTCTGGGTAAAGCTAGCGAACGTTGGGATCGTGGTAGATTGGCGTATTATCTTGACGATTAGTAGTGCGATGTTGCTCTTTACGTCGTCCTAATAATCCCAATAAACCTGCTAAACCAGCCAATCGGCTAAAATAGCCCAACGCGCCAAAAATGTACAAGTACATTTCAAACCCTTGCTAGTCATGGCTTTGAGCCAAGATTAGATTCGGCTTCATCTTGAATCGCTTGATGCCAGTAAGTCGGGTCAGCATAGCGAACAACCAAA
>JANYDE010000086.1 GCA_025359915.1 Chamaesiphon sp. 336R_metabinner_41
GCAACTACTTCCCAAAACCGCTGTCAACTTATTGCTAGTAGAAATAGAGAGTAAACGAGATCTGCTGGCTTCTCAGGGGCTGGCGTTAGAATTAGTTTCGATTCAATTCTAGTATCTATGCATTGGTGCAAGATGTGAGTCTATTTAAAGCAAATGCCGTCAAACAACTAGTCGAGTATACCTATTTTGAAGGCTATGCCAAAGCTGCTGCCATTGTCGATAGCGTAACTAACTGGTCGAATACTGAGTTGAAAACTGCGGTCGAGAGTGCAGATTTAGTAATTGACGCGACAACCAAACTCACTGTACCGCGCGATTTAGCGATCGCTGACATCAAACGAGCCGCATCTGTATTTATAACTCCCTCTGGAGGTGGATCTGTTCTGCTGCTGGAAGATTCTAGTCGCACAGTACGATTAGATGGGTTGGAAGCACAATATTATGGTGCAATTTTGAATAATAGACCTCTTGCGTGAATCAGGATGGAGAAGCAAGTTCAAAATTGAGAATAGCGGAAATGAGGTTGAATCTTAGACCAAAACGTTTGCGTCGATTGCGATAGCGTTCAGCCAAAATCCGAAATATTTTAAGCTTGCGGTTAACATGTTCAACGACGATTCGCAGTCGTGCTAATGGGCGGTTATGTTGCCGTTCAGATTGGTCTAACTTGCCCTGGCGAAGATTTTTAGTGGGGAGACAACTATCAGGATGTAGTTTAGTCAACCCTCCGAGATTTTCCCCTAAATCTCACTCATTGGTTTCCCATTCAACATCGATTGCGGATATTCGCTCTCAGTCCCCGTATTTGCCCAGATGACATAATCAGCCAGTAATTGGTGCATTAATTTCTGCTTAAAAGCAATCAGAATGCTTTTGAGCAGACTGTTGCCAGCAGCTTCGACAATTGCTCTGGGTGTAAAGCTCAAGGGTGGTGGAAGGACGACTTGGACTGACAAATCAGCACGCCCGCTGAGGTAGGTTTGTCCCTGTTTTGGATAGGGTGACAATTTACCTACGAGTTCGAGACTAAAACGTTGGTTGATGTAATCAATTCCCCGAATTTCACAGTTAGTAGAAACGATCCGCACGGTGCCATCTGCTTCCGCCCAAACCCGCAAAAATACTGTCGGCTGAAGCTCGAATCCAAAGAAACTTAGCGTCCGCACTGTCAGGCAAAATTCATCATCACCAATCTGTTTGATCCGATCTGGATCCCCTAGGGATCGAACCAGACGATGGGGCTGACGGAGATAGTGCTGAATGGGTACAGGCTGCTTGGGTACAGCAATGTCAACGGATCGATCTGCTGTAAATTTAACAGTTTGCATATGTAAAGGCAGGAGTTGGAGACGAGGATTGCCGTCAGGAATTAGGGAGAATTGATCGGGACTAACTACCGATTATGTCAGATCTTAAATATCGGAAACTTAGCGAAAAAATAAGTTTTGATTAGTTACTGTATAGCTGCGATAAAATGTATCTACCCTTAAATTTTATCGCATCTGCGATCTATATTTATCGGCAAAATAACTAAAATCAGTATTTTTGCCTAATTAGTCCAATCATATCGATCTGAATGCTAAAGATTGCCCATTTGGGGCCGACAGGTACCTATGCTGAAGCTGCTGCGTTGGCTTATGCTCAGATAGAACTCTCTGACACAGACTTCTGTTTGCAGCCTTATCCCAACATTGCTCAAACCCTAATCGCGGTTGCTGGCGGGGACGTTGAGCTAGCCATCGTACCAGTGGAAAACTCGATCGAAGGTAGTGTCACAATGACAGCCGATACAATTTGGCAACTAACTGCGACGCTCCAAATTCAACAGGCGATCGTGCTACCGATCCATCATGCCTTAATTTCGATCGCGACGAACTTAGATCTGATTGAAACAGTCTACTCTCATCCCCAAGCTCTGAGTCAGTGCCAGGAATGGCTCCAACAGCATCTACCACAAGCTGGGCGGATTTCCGAAAATTCGACGACAGCAGCCTTAACAACTCTGGCAACTCTACCTCACGCAGCGGCAATTTCTTCAGTCAGAGCGGCAAAATTATACAATTTGCCCGTCTTGGTGCAGCCGATTAATGATTATCCCGATAATCAGACTAAATTTTGGGCAATTAGTTTACAACCATCAACTACCGGAAATTGTACCTCGATCGCCTTTAGTTTGAGCGAAAACGCTCCAGGTGGATTGATGACAGCATTAGGGTTCTTTGCCAATCGGGGTTTGAATTTGAGCCGGATCGAATCTCGTCCGAGCAAACGTTCTTTGGGAGAATATTTATTTTTTATCGACATCGAAACTGACGTTAATAATTGCCCCCAATTAAAATCAGCTCTAGCAGATTTAGATGCTTATGCAGAAACAGTTAAAAATTTTGGCAGCTACCATACCATCGTCATCGAGCAAAATTAAGCAGTCCTAAATAGGAATTTATTTATGCCCAAAATTATCATTCCAGACTTGCTATTACAAACTGGACAGATGAGCCAGACAGGATTGCCAGATTTCACTCAACCGGAATATCTCGATCGAATCGCTAGTCAATTACCGCTGTCAATTGCCATCTTCGTCGTGCTAGCGATTGGCTTAACTGCGGCAATGGCTTTATTTAACTTTTCCCTGCGAAATTCCGCAGTGGGTAATGTTGCCATCGGTGATTTGATGATGAATTCGACTCAATTAATCAGAGGATTGCAAAAAATATTATTAGTTGCAACGTTGTTATTAGCTGGGTTTGAATTGTGTTCGACACTGGCAAATAATCAGCGAAATTGGGAACAAGCGCGACTAGTAAAAACCACTCCGCCAATCGCCACTGAACTCGTCCAACAATCTTCACCCCAGGTAAGTTACACCAGCCAAGAACCATATGTTTACACTACTCAGCTTGATGGCAAATTAGTCAAAGTCGAAGACAAAAAAGAAGTCACTCGTCAGTCCTCAGTCAGCAGTTCAAATCTCCTCGTTTCAATCGCTCCAGCTCTAAATAAAGCTGGCGATGGCAAGAATTATCCGATCGATTTTAACGGTGATTATCAAATTACCAATTCGATCCAGACAACAGATAGATTTGTCTTCCAAATCAGTCCCCCAACTGGTTCTTTGCTACTCCAAAACTTTGGAGTCGAACAAGACGGCAAAAAGCTAACTAGAACCAACCCCAGTGATTATCGCTTTCCTATCCAAATTGCCCCTGGCAAAGTCAGTAAGATCCATGTCACCTATCGCGCCCAAGGTTCGCCCCAGTGGGTCTACAGTGCCAAGGATGGCTCGCTCGCGAACTTTCAGATGGCGATCTCTACCAAGGTGCCTAGACTCAATTTTATCAATGGCATTGCACCGACGAAAGTTAGTACCAATGGAGATCGACAAGTATTTAGTTGGGCATTCGATAAAAATGCCTCAGTCCAAAAACCTTTTGGGGTGACAGTTTCCGCGCCTGTTGCCGCACAGACGGGACTATTGCCGATGCTATTACTGCTCGCGCCTGGGATTTTGTTGTGGTGGTTATTGCTGCTATGCTTCTCGATTCCCATGCGACTAAAAAATATCGCGATTGCTGGATTCGTATTTTTTGCCGGAATGTTTGCCCTGACTTATTTTAGTCGTTTCGCCGATCCGATCTATGCCTGGAGCGGGATTTCGGTGGGTTTACTGCTGTTAGTGTGGGGTTTAGGACGTAATAATTGGCGGATTTCTCTGGCGGCGATTATCTGTACGATTTTGGGCGCGATTTTACCTGTTTATGGCTTCCTGCTCGGTGCGCGGGGAGTGCTGTTGAGTATTGCGGCGGTGCTGTCGGTCATCTGGTTAGTCGCACGGAATTGGTATGATTGGTATCAGTTGGCACCGAGTGTCCATTCGATCGATCTAGATCGAAATCCCGCCCCTATCGATCGAGATTTAGCTACTTACAACCAACTCAATCCAGCCGCCTTAACTGCGGAAGAAATCGCCCAGCGACTGCGAGATGAAGGCACTAGGGAGAATTAAGTAAGTCGTAAGTCGTAAGCGGTTGTAATAACGGGGCTTTCAAACCCCCTCCTAACAACCCAATTATTAATTATTAATTACTTTAATATCTTCAACACCACAATCTTTGAGACTAAATACTCCAGTGGTCGAAGTCATATTAAACTGGAGTGGGACGATCGTAATAAAATTACGTTTAATCGCCTGCACATCGGTTTCGATCTCCGGTGGGAGATGGAGATGTTCGGGCTGATCTAGATCCTGCACCACTTCCCCAGATAGCCAGTAGTAAGTTTTACCACGCGGATCAATCCGCTTTTGAAACGTATCAAAATATCGCCTAATTCCTTGACGGGTAATTTTAACTCCCGCAATTTCGGCGGCGGGAAGCGGGGGAATATTGACATTTAATAATGTCGATTCGGCGAGGGGCTGATGCGCCAAATGAGCGATGAGATCTCGCGCAAAATTGGCTGCTGGTTGAAATTCTTGACAGGTAAAACTAGTCAGACTCAATGCAATACTTGGAATCCCCTCAATCGTCCCTTCCATCGCCGCAGACACCGTTCCAGAGTACAAAACGTCGGTACCCAAGTTCGCACCATGATTGATACCAGAGAGGACAAAATCAGGGAAGCTGTCAAGCAATGCTCCCAGAGCTAATTTGACACAATCTGCTGGCGTACCCGAACACGACCACGCTCTAACGGTATGATGAAAAATTCCCGTAACTTCTTCCGCGCGAATCGGATCGTGCAGCGTCAAACCATGTCCAGTTGCCGATCGTTCTCGATCTGGACAAACTACAATCACTTCATGTCCGGCTACCGCCAGTGTATCAGCTAATGTCTTAATACCGAGCGCAAATACCCCGTCGTCGTTGCTAATTAATAATTTCATAGTGGTTTAGTGGTTTAGTGGTTTAGTGAATAGTGGATAGTGAATCGACTAATTATTCTCCCCGTCGCCCCGTCTCCCCGTCCCCCTCTCTCAAATAATATAATTAGTCACCTCCCCCTGTGCCGCTTGCCAACTACGAGCATCGTAATATAGATCTGCCAGCGAAATACTTGCCAAGGCTGCTTGAAGTTTTTCGTTGAGCCTGCGCCACACCATCAGCGTCACCCAATCTGTGGCTAAATTAGCATTGAGAGCTTGAGCAGTATGAGCGCGATTGTCATCGGATCGTTGGCGGTAGCGGAGCGTTTGCTTTTGCAATAGTCTTTCTGTTCGCGGAGCGTCTGCTTGAGCAGAAGGAAAATCGACTACCATTGATTCACCAACTGCGATTAAGATATCACTCAGAGAAATTTGAGTGGGTTTTTTGGCAAGTTTATAACCACCATTGACACCGCGAATTGATTTAACCAATCCAGCTCGTCGCAATTCGATTAGTAATTTCTCTAAGTATGGTGCCGGTAAAAATTGACGAGTAGCGATCGCACTTACGGAGGCTGGTCCATAATTTGGTTGTAAACTGAGATCTAACATCGCCTTAACGCTGTAATGTCCGCGAGTAGTCAGTTTCATATATCTTCTGGCCGTTGCATTCGATTGCTTTGCTTCCTTGACACTCAATCTTTGACGATCCTAACAGAATCTAGCCGCTCTAACTATCGAAATTATGGTGAATCTATCGATCGATTATTATTAATAACTCACATCTTGTACCAGATTCAAAATACCTCGTGCAAAATCACTATCGGTTAATTGGCGCAAGCGGTAAGTATCGTTACCAACAACTATTTACCATTTACCTGACATTTGAAGATAAGTTTCGTTTTGCCTCAAAAAAGACGATATTTTAGCTAGAGATAGTTAACAAAATCGATCTAATCAGTGTACTATGGAGATAAGAGCTAATAGCAACCTCCAATAACTAATTGCAGGTCTAGGTTAGCAAAACCGCAACGCCGGATAGCGTTAGACCCTCTAGTTTGAAATCTAAGTTGATGAGTAATAAGAAAAATATTGAACCACTAGTTGGCGAAGAACTACTTCAAAAAGTCAAAGACCTCGGCAGTACCAGCAAAGAAGATAAAGCACGGGAATGCGGCTACTTCACCGAAACTAAGAACGGTGTCGAGCGCGTTAACATGATGAAGTTTTTGAACGCAATGATCGACGCTGAAGGCATCGATCTCGATAGCAAATCAGTTGGTGGCGGTCGTGGCGGTCGTAGTGCCAGCTACAAAATCACCGTTCAATCTAACAAGAATTTATTGATTGGTGCTGCTTACACCAAGCAAATGGGATTGAAAGAAGGCGACGTGTTTGAAATCACCCTCGGACGCAAGCACATTCATCTCAAACAAGTTGAAAAAGAAGGCGAGGAATAGATCCAGTTGACAGTTGACAGTTCTCCTTATGGAGACTCTTTGTTCGACCACCCTCATTGCGAGCAGTTGACAACGAAGTTTTTAGAATGGGATCTAAATACCCCCAATCTGAAAACACCGCTGTCAACTGTCCACTGTTTAACTTATTCCCTACATCATTGCTAGTTTCATGTCTCGGATCAAAGTCAGACAGCATGTTAATCCACTCAGCATTATCTACAAAGAGTCGCTGATTCCGCCTGATTGGTCGGTAGTTTATGCCAATTTAGCCGCACCAATTCATCTCGATATTGGCTGTGCTTACGGGCGATTTTTGGTAGAATTAGGACAACAAAATCCAGATTGGAACTATCTAGGAATTGAAATTCGCGAAGCTCTAGTCACCCACGCCAATCAAAAGCGGGATGATGCGAATCTCAGCAATCTTCATTATGTATTCGGCAATATTAATACGTCCCTGGCGACGCTACTGGCATCTCTCCCCGCTGGAAAATTGCAGCGAATCAGTATTCAGTATCCCGATCCCTGTTTCAAAACCAGACATGCAAAAAGACGTGTCGTTCAACCCGAATTAGTCAACGACATCGCGAACTATTTGCCTAGTGCTGGAGAAGTATTTCTCCAGTCAGATCTCGAATGGGTAGCACAAGAAATGTGCGACAGATTTAGCGAAAATCCCGCCTTCCACCGCACCCAATCCGATTGGATAGAACCAAATCCATTTGGCGTACCAACAGAACGCGAAGTAGCAACGTTGAATAAGGGTTTGCCAGTTCACCGAGCGATTTGGGTTAGGAATTAGCAAATAGTGGTTTAGTTGTTAGTGGTTTAGCAAGTTCTATCGCCTGAAATCTATTTGGTGGTAACTTCCCACCCCTATTCGCTAAAAACTAAACTACTATTTGTGCTTGAGATTAATGCAGCTCCATTCCTGACGATTCCAAACAGTACCGACTACCCAGCCGTGTTTTTCCATCACATTAGAAACATCAGCGACTTGACTAGCTAAAATCCCACTCAAAACTGCCCAACCTTTTGGTTTAACTAATGCAGCCATCGAAGGTGCAAGCTGCATAATAATATCTGCGAGAATGTTGCAAACAAAACCATCGACAGGTTCGGGAATCATCGCCTGAAGTTCTTCAATACTGCCCAAATCGACAATTAATTTTTCGGCTGGAATTAGATTCAACTCTCGATTTTCACCAGTTGCTTTGACAGCTAGAGGATCGTTATCAACTGCATAGACCTGTGCTGCACCCAACAGTAATGCCGCTGTAGAGAGAATACCAGATCCACAACCAATATCGGCAACAGTGAGGTTTGTCCCAGGTTGCAGGCGCATTTCGAGGGCTTCTAGACACAATTGAGTTGTGGCATGAGTACCAGTTCCAAATGCCATCCCAGGATCGAGTTGCAGGATAATTCTGCTTGGTAGCGTCTCAGTCAGAGGATCTAAATCTGTTGTTAATTTTACCCAGGCTGGATTAATTAATAATCTGTCACCAATCTCTTGTGGTTGCCAATGTTGTTTCCAGCTACTAGACCAATCTTCTTCGTCAATTAGGTTGCATTTAGTAACTGGAATCGGACAACCAAATTGGGTCGCATCTTCCTCGAATTGGAATGAGAGATCGGTGACTTCTGATAGTTTAACCTGCACTCGTGCGATATAAGCAGAAATCAGAATTTCATCCTTTTGTTGTTGGACGGACATCCCTTTGCATCCGAATTCGGTCAGTCTCCAAAAGATACTGTCTTCGAGATCTGGTACACAAGTAACTTTAATTTCCCACCAGCTATTAGACATAATTTCAAGTATCTACGTATAAAAAAATTCTAATAACTATCTATATTTAACACCAATTTTTGAAGCAAAGTAACAGATATTTACCCCACCCAACCTCCCCTTATAAAGGGGAGGAGCCAATCTGTCTACGCATTTATTAACTAGGTTAGGGTGACGGTATAAGCACAGATATTTACCCCACCCAACCTCCCCTTATAAAGGGGGAGGAGCCAATCTGTCTACGCATTTATTAACTAAGTTAACGTCACAGTATAAGCATCGCTAATTCCTGTTACCTGCTTGATTTCGGCGAGGATACCATCGGGTAAGGGATCGTCTAAACTCAATACCATGACAGCATCACCACGGACGATTTTGCGTCCGACTTGCATACTAGCAATATTGACATTGAATTTACCTAGGAGTGAACCGATAATCCCGATGATACCAGGGACATCTTTATGCACGGTGAAGAGCATATTTTCAGTTGGTGCGACGTTGACGGGGAAATCATCGACGCTGGTAATCCGCAGATCTGAATCACCCAATAGTGCGCCAGTAACTGAGTGTTGACCTAAGGAACCTTTGGCAGTTAGCTTGAGTGTAGCTGCATAGTCACGGACGGAAGCATCGCGAGTTTCAGAGACATGAATACCGCGTTCTTTGGCTTCAATTCCGGCGTTGACATAGTTTACCCGTTCCCGCAGGGCTGGGGATAATAAACCTTTGAGCGCGGCGGTGACAATCGGTTTGGTTTGTTGTTCGGCGAGATCTCCATATAAACCGATTTGGAGATCGTTAATGCGTCCGCCAGCTAGTTGACTGACCATATTGCCGAGCGTTTCCGCAAGTTGCAGGTATGGCTTCAACTGTTTGAGCGCGTCGGGATGTAAGCCAGGAATATTTACCGCAGAGCGGGCTGGTAGCCCCATCAGTACGTCCCGAATCTGTTCGGCAACGTCGAGGGCTACATTTACCTGCGCCTCGGCGGTGGAGGCTCCTAGGTGGGGAGTGAGGACGAGTTGTTTGCCGATGTCACGTAGTTCTGATTCACCGAGTGGTTCGACTGCATAGACATCGATCGCAGCTCCGGCAATTGTACCATCACGGAGGGCTTGAGCTAAGGCTGATTCGTCGATGATGCCGCCTCGCGCACAGTTGATAATCCGCGCTTGGGGTTTCATTTTCGCCAATGTTTCGGCGTTAACTAGATTCGCAGTTTCTGGCGTTTTGGGAATGTGCAGGGTGATATAGTCGGATTGGCGGAAAATAGTGTCCAAATCGACTAAGGTACAACCCAATTGTTCGGCGCGTTCGGCGGAAATAAAGGGATCGTAAGCTAATAATTTCATTCCCATCGCTTTCGCTACAGTAGCGACGTGGGAACCAATTTTACCTAGTCCAACCACACCAAGAGTTTTCTTATAAACTTCAGTTCCGACAAATTGTTTGCGGTTCCATTGTCCCGCTTTCATCGATTGATTGGCTTCGGGAATATACCTAGCCATCGACAACATCATTGCTAATGCGTGTTCGGCGGCGGCGATCGTGTTACCTTCAGGAGAGTTGACTACCACAATCCCTTTGCGGGTAGCGGCGGGGACATCGACATTATCTACCCCAACACCTGCGCGTCCGATAATCTTGAGATTGGTAGCAGCTTCAATAATTTCTTTGGTGACACGGGTTTCCGATCGAATCATAATCGCATCGTAGTCGCCAATAATCCCCGCCAATTCTGCTGGCGGTAAGCCAATTTTAACATCTACTTGTGCGACTTGTGCCAGGATATCAATCCCCGCTTGGTCGATCGGATCGGAAACAAGAACTTTAGACACGATATCAGTTAAGTTAAAGTAGAGGTCAATAGCACATTTTAACTGAATTAGCTGTCAATCGGGGGTGTTTAACCTTTGGTACTAATATTTATTAATGGAGATGGGAGATGGGAGAGCAATTAAGGACGCAAGCATCACAACTATTTCGCCCCCACACTCCCCTCTATTCAGCTACTGCGCTAGCTACCTTCTCGGAGCCTGCGGAGGATATCTCTAGTAGTTCGGGAACGGTGACAAATCTATATCCCTGTTCACGCAATTTAGCGATAATTTGAGGAACGGCTTTTGCGGTATTATCATGACTGCCACCGCCATCGTGCATCAGTACGATTCCACCTGGAGTCGCTTGAGCGAGGATAGTTTTGAGCATCGCTTCGGGTGATGGACGTTTGGGGTGACTATCGTTAGAATCCACTGACCACATATTGACAGATTGACCATGTTTGAATGCGTAGTCAACTAAGCCATTCGTTAATACACCACCAGGAGGTCTAAAGTATGCTGTTTCAACGTTTAGGACTTCTTTGATGATTTTGGCGGTATCTTCGATTTCCCGTTGAGCCACGAGCGGACTCATTTTGTGATACCAATGATGGAGGGTATGATTGGCGATCACATGACCGTCAGCGAGGACTTTTTTACCAATTTCGGGGAAAGATTTCAGCGGTTGACCGATCATGTAGAAGGTCGCTTTGATCTTTTCTTGCTTAAGAGTTGCTAAAATTTTCTCAGTAGTTTCTGGCCAAGGACCATCATCAAAGGTAAGTGCGATTACCTTCTCACCAGCAGGTACGGGCGCGTCTTTGATCGTTTTCGCTTGGAAGCTGCTAGGGACATCGAAATTCATCGGGATCCGGCTAGCAATCTCGGTAGTCGTATCCACCGATTTGTCGATACCTGACTTGGCGGTTAGTGCGTCAGCAGATACAGTACCAAAGAGAGTATGCAGCAATGCAAATACGGCACAAGAAGCTACGGCGATCGCTACCCAGAATAGTTTACCTGGTAGTAGTCGCTTTGTGATATTTTGTCGATCGCCTTTGGCCACTGTAGCAACTCCTGAAATTTAGCTGAGATTATTTAATGTCGTTTGATTATAGTTCCAAATCGCATCGCCTTTAAAGATTTTGCTATTTGTCGATCGGATCTACAGATCGCACAGGACGATCGAAACACTTTTCGGATCGCATTATAGCAAAATATTTAAGAAAACTTGACTATTCGGCTTGGCAATCCAGCTTCCAGTAGAAAAACCTCAGTATTATGTAAAAATTAGAACTTAACTACGGATCTAGATCGGCTTTAGACGACTGAGGGGAAATAGTTCACTCGATCGCGGGTACCATAGATACAGTATCGAAGATACTAGCTATTGTTGGAACTCTTATTTCCGACACCCTATCACCTACCCTCTAATTTAATGAATAAGACTAAAAGTACCTCAGCCGAAATCTTTTCGATGGATGACTTTGCTAAAGCTCTAGATGCGGAAGTAGTCGCCTTTGAGAAAGACCAATTAGTGCGGGGTAAAATTCATAGTTATGATAGCGATGGTGTCTATGTAGATATCAACGGTAAATCCCTCGCATTTGTTCCTGGTGAGGAAATCGCCGCAGATGAGTCAGCAGATTTGTCGGTATTATTACCAATCGGTGACGAGCAAGAATTTCTGATCATTCGCGAACAAAATGCGGATGGACAAGTTACTTTATCCAAACTCCAACTGCAGGCAAAATATGCTTGGAATCAAGTTGATGATATCCAGAGCAATAAAGAATCAGTCCAGTTGCGCGTAACTGGTGTAAATAAAGGTGGTGTCACCGTTAATTTCCAAGGTATTCGTGGATTTGTGCCTCGATCTCAATTAGTCGAAAAAGATCTAGAATCATTAGTTGGTACTAGTATACCAGGTGTCATCATTGAAGCTGATAAAGACAAAAATAAATTAGTCTTCTCCCAACGCAAAGCTACTCGCACGGCTAACTTTAGTCAACTAGAACGCGGACAATTAGTTACTGGTATCGTTGTCGGGATCAAACAATTTGGTGCTTTCGTTGAATTCAATGGAAATACTGGTTTAATTTATATCAAACAAATCAGTGAAAATCGCGTAGAAGCTTGTGAAAAAGTGTTCACTGTTGGACAATCAATCAAAGCAATGATTCTCGATCTTGATGAAGGTACTGGCAAAATCTCCCTTTCTACCAGAGTCCTCGAAAATCACCCTGGCGAAATGTTGGAAAACATGAATGATGTGATGGAATCAGCCGAAGCCAGAAGCGAACGTGCTGCTAAAAAGTTATTCGGTAACTAAAATTATTTGGGGTGGGCAACAAGTATTAATCGATAATGAGATCGATCTTTCTCAGTTTGCCCACCCTAAAATATTTCAATGCTCAGACAAGACACTACAGAAACCCGACTTTTTGGAAAAGTCGGGTTTCTTGCAGTAATGGTCTAAATCTTCTGAATCTCTAGAGTGCGCCAGCGGCGGTTTTGTCGAGAATGCCGCCAGCGGAGAGATGACTAGTTAGATTCAGAGCTTGAATTACAGGCTGTCCCTCAATTCCATCAGGATAGTCAATCACAGTCACCGCGCCATTACCCTGCTTGATCTTCCAGATATCGGCTAAACCTAATCCTAGTAGATTGCACAGCAATACCTTGTTCGTTGCATCATGGGCGACGACGATCCCTGTTTGGGTTTGATTTCCTACCAGAGCGATGATTTTTTGCCATGCAGCAGTCGCCCGCGTCCAGACATCATGGAGATTCTCGCCTTCGGGCATTTGGACGGATTCGGGGTGACTTTGCCACCTTTCTAGTTCACCTGGATATTCAGCCTTAATTTCGGCTTCAAATTTGCCTTCCCACAGTCCATGTCCGATCTCGCGGAGATCGGCATCTTCATTTAAGGTTAATTCAGATCGATCCTTGAGAATAATTTGAGCAGTCTCTTTTGGACGTAACATCGGACTAGTAAATCCAAAGTCAATTTTGATGGTTCTTAAAAATTCTGCGGCTAGACTGGCTTGATTGCGTCCATTATCGTTGAGGGGGACATCAATTTGACCTTGAAATTTGCCTGCGCGATTCCAGTCGGTTTCGCCATGTCGGACGAGTAAAAAACGCGGACCTTGATTTGGGGGACGGAATGTGGGTAATTTTTGACCGAGATGACTAGTTTGATTGAGGGATTCTAGTTGAACGTTTTCACCCCAACCGCCGCTAAAATTGAGGACTGTGACACCGCAATTTGACTGCTGGATGCTGTGGTAGAGGTGAGCAGGTATCCCCAATGCTGTACTAATGAGAGCGCGGTTAATGCCATTGTGGGCGACGATCAGGATTGTTTGTCCTTGGTGTTGGGGGATGATTCTTTGCCAGAATGTTGTCGCTTGGGCGTATAAGGCTAAGACTGGAAAAAATTCTTGCGTGCCCCCATCCGCTTGGGGGAGCAACATTTTCAATTCGTGGGGACGTTGTTTCCAGGCTTGATACTGCTCGGCGTATTTTTCCCGCACTTCCTGATTGAGCATAGTTTCCCACAAGGGGAGATCGATTTCTAGTAATCGATCGTCTGTCTGCAAACAATCCTGTTGATTCAATCCAGTCAAGACGGTTGTGGCTGTCTGATGCGCTCGTTGGAGCGGACTACAGTAAGCAGCACTAAATTTTAAGTCTTGAAATGCTGTGCTCGTCATCTTAGCATCCGCTTGACCTCGATCGGTCAACACTGACAAATCGCTTCGCCCTTGGATCCGTCCTTGACTGTTATAACTGCTCTGTCCGTGCCGTAAAATGATAACTCGCGTACTCAAGGGTCTTGTCCTCCAATGGCTGTCTCATTTTATCAGAATAGTGGATGGTGAATAATTTAGAGATCTCTTTAAATCGCACCGTATTAACCCTAGCTACTCATTCACTATCCACTATCCACTATCCACCATCAATACTGATGTAAACATGTGTATTGTTTGAAAGCAATGTCAGTCAGATTAGACTAATGGATAGTGAAGGGCTATTAGGCGATCGAAAGTTATCGCAAAGTAGCTGCATCTGCCGATCAATTTCAGCTAATATTTCGATCGTAGATGGGCAGTGCGCCTAGAGTATTTTGCTTCGATTGATTCTTTGTCTGTATCCTCAGCTTTCCCAATGTCTAATTCACTATCCAAAGATAAGCCATGCGCTAGTGAGCCGATTAGCGATTCTTTTTCTGCTGAAGGTAAGACAGATGCTATGAAAATCGAACAACTAAGTCAACGAGAAATTAATTTACAGCAGCAGCTCGCTCAAGCAGAATTACTAAATTATATTAGTACTCAAATTCATCGATCATTAGATTTACCTGTCATTCTCCAAGCTACTGTCGAGCAGGTACAGACATTTTTACACGCAGATCGATTAATTATTTATCAGCTTGAGTTTGCAAAGGTTGAAGGCAAGATCGGTGATAAAAGCTTCGATGATTATACTAGTAGAGGTCGAGTTGCTTATGAAGCAACTGGAGTTGCCGATTTTCAGTCGGTTTTAGATATTGCTGAGTATCAAGATTGTTTTGACGATCGACAGTTGTGGGAAAAGTATCAATGTGGGATGACTCGATCAATCGATCGAGTCGATCTGGAGTATGCTCAAAATCATTGTATGTTAGAGTTGATGGATCGATATCAAGTTCGATCTAAACTGGTCATCCCGATCGTTGTTAATACCGAATTATGGGGCTTACTAATCGCACATCAATGCCAAGCTCCACGGAGTTGGGAAGTTAGAGAAACTAAATTTCTCCAACAGATTGCTGAACATTTAGCCTTTGCAATCAATCAGTCTGAGCTGTACACAGCTAGTTTATCTAATACTCAAAACCTCGAACAGCGAGTCAATGAACGAACGAGAGAATTGCGGGATGCCGTAATTGTCGCTCAAACAGCAAATCAGTCTAAGACTGAATTTCTAGCACTATTAAGTCATGAATTAAGAACGCCGTTGACTAGTATTTTAGGTTTGTCGGCGACACTGCTCAGATTGCCATTACTCAATTTAACCGATCGACAACAGAAGTATTTACAAATCATTCATAATAGTGGCGAACATCTATCCGAGTTAGTTGATGATATTTTAGATTTCTACAAGTTGGAAGTCGGTAAGACTTTCCTAAAAGTTAGTGATTTTTCACTTTCAAAGCTAATTAAGCAAGTAGTTGGCAGTGTGAGAGTAAAGGCGGAGCACGGCAAAATCGATCTCCAGATTCAGATCATTAATAATGGGAATGATGTCTCGGAAGTTAGCGGTCGAGATTTACGATTCCGTGGTGATAACAAGCGGATTCATCAAATTTTATGGAATATCCTCAATAATGCAATTAAGTTTACACCAGAAAATGGAACCGTAATCATCCGCACGTGGTTGGAAGATTCTGATGCGGTGTTTGAGATTGAAGATAGTGGTATTGGGATTGAAGAATCCCAAATTCCACGACTATTTAAAAAATTTCATCAACTCAATCGTAACTTCGATCGGGATTATGAGGGCATGGGGCTAGGATTGGCAATTACCCAGCAATTAGTTGAGTTGCATGGTGGATCGATAGAGGTTGATTCTATCATTGGTTCTGGTTCTACTTTTACAGTCCGTATCGCTAATCAACCACTGCAATTAGCTGAACGCAATGATTGGGTAGAAATGGATCGTAAATTAGTTTTTCAAGATCCAGAACTCAATCCAGTTTCCAACCGAATTGTTTTAATCGAACAAGATGAAGATTTAGCGAGTTTTATGTGTGATATTCTCACTGCGGCAAGATATCAAGTAACTTGGTTGCTATCGGCCGAATCCTCATTTAGACAGATATCCATGTTTGAGCCAGATGTTTTAATTATCGATCTGACTCTCAATACCGAAGTAATCGATCGATTAATCGGCAATATTAGGAGATCTAATAAAATTAGTGATGTCAAGATTCTCGCAGTTGCCAATCAAGAGGATACTATTAGTCCAATTAGCTCACAGTATGTCGATGACTATCTCTGGAAGTCAGTTAGTCCCGAACAGTTGCTGAGGAAAATTACTAAATTGTTGAGTAATTAGGGAAGATTTTTGATTAAGTAATAAGTAACGAGTTAATTTTGAGACAGGATTTGAATCCCCATCTCAAAAAAAGTTGCACTTTTAGGCACTTGCTCTAAATTAATTGAGTGATGAAATCGATGCAATTCTGGTAGCTTTGGTGCCAATTACCTGGAGACGGGGATTGTGAAAGAAACCACGCGTGGGGTTGGGAAATTGCCACTGATAGCCGTCAGGATCGGGGTATGATTTCATCAATTTTGACCAATCAGACAGATGATGAGCTGCTGTTGATAATTTTGTGAATTTATCTATCCCCAATCGCGGTGCTAATTCAGCTAATGATAATTTCAGACAAATAGCCATTTCACCTTGACTATCGATCGTCAGATTTTGAGCATCTTTAGCTTGGGTGAGCGTATTAAGAATACTATAGACTTGAGTATTCGCTTGTTGTTGTCGATCGAGTGATGCAGTCAACCGTTCGATCGCACTAATACAATGTTGATCTAAACTAGAGTTAACACAAGCATTTAATAGCTGTGTTAGTGATTTCATTTGCTCTTGCTGAACCTGAAGTTGTTGATGTTGAGTCGTTAGCGTCTGATTGACAGATTGCGCCAATTGCTCCAATTCTTGAGTGATAGTTGTCATCTTGATTTGAGTAATCTATTTAGTTGAAGTGTCCGTAGAATCCGCAATCTCTAGTAACTAGGTGAGCCTGCAAGGTGTAGTGTTTCGGCTGATATTGCTGCTATCCCCTGATATAGTTCCCTCTTTAGAGCTTGATTACAACAATTTAGGCTTGATAGCTTTAGGGATTGATTTGTTAGCAAAATTCCCCCGAAGTGGCCTAAACGCCTTAAGATGGATCGGAATTCATAATTTTTCGATCGTCTCAATCCAAAGTTTAAATTCTTCCTTCCCACACTCCCCACACTCCCCTCTCCCCCCAAATCTATATGCCTCGCCGGACTGACATACACAAAATCTTACTCTTAGGTTCTGGACCGATTGTGATCGGACAAGGGTGTGAATTTGACTACTCTGGTACCCAGGCTTGTAAAGCACTGCGGGAGGAAGGTTATTATGTGATCTTGGTCAATTCTAATCCTGCAACGATTATGACCGATCCTGACACGGCGGATCGGACTTATATCGAGCCGCTGACACCTGAATTAGTCGAAAAAGTCATTGCGAAGGAACGCCCAGATGCACTGTTACCAACGATGGGAGGACAGACAGCACTGAATCTGGCTGTAGCTCTGTCGAAGAGCGGAGTATTGGAGAAATATGGGGTCGAACTAATTGGCGCGAAGTTAGATGCGATCGAAATGGCTGAGGATCGGCTATTGTTCAAGGAGGCGATGGGGCGGATTAACGTTCCAGTTTGTCCTTCAGGCATCGCTACAACGCTCGTAGAGGCGCGGGAAGTCGGAAAAGAGATTGGGACATATCCGCTGATTATTCGTCCCGCCTTCACCCTGGGAGGTGCCGGAGGAGGGATTGCCTACAATCAGGAAGAGTTTGAGGCGATTGTGCAGACTGGTTTGGATGCTTCGCCGGTGGATCAGATTTTGGTGGAGAAATCGCTCCTAGGCTGGAAGGAGTATGAGCTAGAGGTAATGCGGGATCTAGCTGACAATGTGGTGATCGTTTGTTCGATCGAGAATATCGATCCGATGGGGATTCATACTGGTGATTCGATTACTGTTGCTCCGGCGCAAACTTTGACGGATAAGGAGTATCAGCGGTTACGGGATGCGTCGATTAAGATCATCCGTGAGATTGGGGTGGAGACTGGGGGTTCTAATATTCAGTTTGCGGTACATCCTGATACTGGGGAATATATCGTGATTGAGATGAATCCCCGTGTGAGTCGGAGTTCGGCGTTAGCTTCTAAGGCGACGGGATTCCCGATCGCTAAATTTGCCGCGAAGTTATCGGTGGGTTATACTTTGGATGAAATATCTAATGATATTACTAAGAAAACTCCGGCTTGCTTTGAACCAACGATCGATTATGTAGTTACGAAAATCCCTCGGTTTGCATTTGAGAAATTCGCTGGTTCTTCCCATACTTTGACTACTCAAATGAAGTCAGTTGGGGAAGCAATGGCGATCGGTCGGACTTTCCAAGAGTCATTTCAAAAAGCATTGCGTTCGCTCGAAATCGGTCGGTTTGGCTGGGGTTGCGATCGAGATGAATCCTTACCATCGATCGAGCAGGTGCGTTCCCAACTGCGGACTCCAACACCCGATCGCATCTTTAGTATTCGCCATGCGATGCAACTAAAAGTCTCACTCGAAGATATCTACGATCTCACCGGAGTCGATCCGTGGTTCCTCGATAAATTCCAAGGTATATTAACAACTGAATCATTCCTAAAAACTCAACAATTAACATCTCTAACTAAAGAGCAACTATGGGATGTCAAACGGCAAGGATTTAGCGATCGCCAAATTGCTTATGCAACCAAAACTACCGAAGATATTGTCCGCACCTATCGCAAATCTCTAGGTGTAATTCCCGCTTATAAATTAGTCGATACCTGCGCCGCCGAATTTGAAGCCGAAACACCTTACTATTACTCCACCTACGAAGAAGAAACCGAAGTCATCCCCTCCACCCGTCGTAAAGTAATGATCCTCGGCGGCGGCCCAAATCGGATCGGACAGGGGATAGAATTTGACTACTGCTGCTGTCACGCATCCTACGCACTCAGCAAACAGGGCTTCGAGACAATTATGGTTAACTCCAACCCCGAAACCGTCTCCACCGACTACGATACCAGCGATCGATTATACTTCGAGCCGCTCACCAAAGAAGATGTCCTGAATATCATCGAAGCCGAGCAACCAGAAGGAATCATCATCCAATTCGGCGGACAAACTCCCCTCAAACTAGCCGTACCATTACAAGAATACCTAGACGCGCAAGGCGAAAACACTAATACCAAAATTTGGGGCACTAGCCCAGACTCGATCGATATGGCAGAAAATCGGGAACGGTTTGAGTTAGTATTACGCCAATTGGGAATCCGACAGCCAGAAAATGGCATGGCGCGAGACTACAACGACGCGCTCCACGTCGCCAATCGGATTGGCTACCCTGTAGTGGTACGTCCGTCCTATGTATTGGGTGGACGCGCGATGGAAATCGTTTATTCCGATAGCGAACTCGAACGCTATATGACCTATGCAGTGCAAGTAGAACCCGATCACCCCATTCTGATCGATAAGTTCCTAGAGAACGCCATCGAGGTCGATGTAGACGCAATTGCTGACGCATCTGGGCAAGTGGTCATCGGCGGAATTATGGAACATATCGAACAAGCAGGGATTCACTCCGGCGATTCCGCCTGCTCCCTCCCCTATGTCTCCCTCTCCGATGCCACCGTCGCCACCATCCGCGAATGGACGGTACAATTAGCTCAAGCTCTCAAAGTGATCGGCTTGATGAATATCCAATTCGCAGTACGTGGCGAACAGGTATACATTATCGAAGCCAACCCCCGCGCCTCCCGCACAGTACCATTTGTAGCCAAAGCCACAGGCGTACCCTTAGCCGGATATGCAGCCCGAATTATGTCAGGCGAAACCCTAGTCGGTTTGGATTATACCGAGGAAGTCATCCCCACCCACATCGCCGTCAAAGAAGCCGTCTTACCCTTCGATAAATTTCCAGGTACTGATACGATTTTAGGCCCTGAAATGCGATCGACAGGCGAAGTCATGGGTATCGATGTCGGATTTGGACGCGCCTACGCCAAAGCTGAACTCGCCGCAGGACAGAAATTACCCCTAACAGGGAAAGTATTTGTTTCGACCAGCGATCGCGATAAACTAGCAGTAGTTCCAGTTGTTCGCGATTTGATCGATTTAGGCTTCAAAATTATCGCCACATCCGGTACCCAAAAAGTATTAGAAGAACATGGCTTAGTCGTCGAGTCAGTCCTCAAACTCCATGAAGGTCGCCCAAATGTGGTAGATATTATCAAGAATGGTCAAATCCAACTGATTATCAATACCCCCTCTGGTGAGGAAGCGCAAGCCGACGGTAAATTAATTCGCCGCACAGCTCTAGTTTATAAGATTGGCATCGTCACCACAATCGCCGGAGCAAAAGCCACCGCAGCAGCGATTAAATCGCTCCAATCTCAACCGCTAGAAGTCAAAGCCTTACAGGATTACATCGGTTTAGGTCGTTAGATAGTTGTTGGCGGAGCCTCTGCATCGGAGAATAGTTGGCAGTCACCAAGTCATGAATCTTCAATGCATGTTTTGACTGGTAGTTATAGTTACCATTTACAAAAATTATCTTTGTTAGGATAGAGCTAAGGTCTTTCTTTTAGCTCCAGATCGTCGTCTAGATTTTTACCGAGCTAAATCGTCGGTGTGAAGACGACATTCGGTAATCGAGCAACAGAGAGATCCCCCAGTTCAACTCAGGAGGACACTAAAATGACTGGACAACTATGCTGGATTCCTACGTTTGCATCAAAGGGAAAACTAACTCTACATCTTAGATTAGATCCTTTCCACCCCTGGACAACCTATGCGGCTTTTCCATATCTGTGCGTTCCTGACTATCCAGTGCCGGGTGGCTCGAAAGGCTGGGCAACTAGTCAGCGACTACTCCAAGCTGGTTGGGAAATCGTTCCTACCGCAAAAATAAAAGTATCTTTTAGGGAGGATTTTGAAGATAATTCTTTAGCTGCTTAGGAATTTAATCCCTAAGCTGAATCCTGAAATGAGCAGCAATACTTAAATCAATATTATTGCTGCTCAAGCAACGGCAAAAAAGTTACTCAATGGTGTTGTTGTAGTAAATGATGAGTGAATTAACCTGTTGAGAGTCAGCAATTCCAAATTCAACCTTGTTCAGATAGCTCGTAGGGGCAGGTGTCTTGTCCCGCTAACTGGGCGATAATTAATTACCGAATAATTGATTGCAGATCTCAGCTCCTACCATGTCAGAAACATCAATCGAATCTACGCTCCACGAAGAGCGACTATTTAGCCCCTCAGCAGAATTTTCCCAAGCCGCGCAGATCAAAAGCTTGCAGGAATACGAAGATATTTACGCCCGCGCTCAAGCTAATCCCGAACAGTTTTGGGCAGAACTGGCGACAAGCGAACTGCATTGGTTCAAAAAATGGGACAAAGTTTTGGATTGGCAGCCCCCATTTGCCAAGTGGTTTACAGGCGGTAAGATTAATATCTCCTATAATTGTCTCGATCGACATCTCACCACCTGGCGTAAGAATAAAGCCGCGCTAATTTGGGAAGGCGAACCGGGCGACTCCCGCACCCTGACTTACGCTCAACTGCATCGGGAAGTTTGTCAGATGGCGAATGCGCTCAAACAGATGGGTGTAGTCAAAGGTGATTTAGTTGGGATTTACATGCCGATGATTCCTGAAGCCGCGATCGCGATGCTGGCTTGTGCGAGAATTGGGGCGGTACATACTGTTGTCTTTGGTGGCTTTAGTGCCGATGCTTTGCGGGATAGACTAGCTAATGGTAAGGCTAAAGCTGTAATTACCGCTGATGGTGGCTGGCGGAAAGATGCGATTGTACCTTTGAAAATTCAGGTCGATAAAGCCTTAGAAAATGATGCTTGTCCCACCGTTCAAAGTGTTCTGGTAGTCCAACGTACCAAGCAAGAAATCCCGATGATCGCAGGGCGCGATATCTGGTGGCATGAAATTCAGTCTACTGTCTCCGCCGACTGTCCCGCCGTCGAAATGGATGCTGAGGACATGCTATTCGTCCTCTACACCTCCGGTAGTACAGGTAAACCCAAAGGCGTAGTCCACACCACAGGCGGCTATAACCTCTACAGCCACATCACCACCAAATGGGTTTTCGACCTTAATGATACCGATGTCTACTGGTGTACAGCCGATGTCGGTTGGATTACTGGACATAGCTACATCGTCTACGGGCCATTATCCAACGGCGCGACCACAGTTATGTATGAAGGTGTCACCCGCCCTTCCAAACCTGGTTGTACCTGGGACATCATCGAAAAATATGGCGTAACCATCTTCTACACCGCCCCCACTGCCATTCGCGTCTTCATGAAAATGGGCGAAGAACTTCCCAACGCCCGTAACCTCTCCTCCCTCCGCCTCCTGGGTACAGTCGGCGAACCGATCAACCCCGAAGCCTGGATGTGGTACCACCGCGTCATCGGTACAGAAAAATGTCCGATCGTTGATACCTGGTGGCAAACTGAAACTGGGGGAATTATGATTACCTCCCTCCCTGGCGCAATTCCTACCAAACCAGGCTCCGCCACTCGCCCCTTCCCTGGTATCATCGCCGAGATCGTCGATCTCGATGGCGCAACCCTCCCCGCCAATAGTGGCGGCTACTTAACCGTACAATATCCTTGGCCAGGGATGATGCGCACAGTCTACGGCGACGATGAACGTTTCCGTAAAACCTACTGGGAACATATTGCGCCCAAAGATGGCAAATATATGTATTTTGCGGGGGATGGAGCGCGTCAGGATGCAGATGGATACTTCTGGATTATGGGACGCACCGACGACGTGCTCAACGTCTCTGGGCATCGTCTGGGGACGATGGAACTCGAATCCGCGCTCGTCTCTCACCCCGCTGTCGCCGAAGCCGCAGTTGTTGGCAAACCCGATGAAATTAAGGGCGAAGAAATCGTTGCTTTTGTGACTTTAAATAGTAACTTTATCGGCGATCCGAGTTTAGTTAAAGAGTTGCAAAAACATGTCGGTGTCGAAATCGGGGCGATCGCACGTCCTGGTGAAATTCGCTTTACCGACGCATTACCCAAAACTCGATCGGGTAAAATCATGCGGCGATTATTACGCGATTTAGCTGCAGGTAAGGAAGTTTCTGGAGATACTTCTACACTCGAAGATCGCAGCGTGCTGGATAAATTGAGAGGCAATGATTAGATCGCAATTTTGATTGATATATTCTGAATGCTGTACTAAACTCCCCATCAAATGGGGAGTTGGAATATTATGATTAGATTGATAAATAGCACAATCAGCGCCATCAATAGAACTATGATAGTATCTTCATGATATCTATTGCTTACTAATTTTTGCCCATGCTCAGTATTCTATCGATAAATATGCCTGCACTTTTGACCAAATTATTCATTAATACAAAGGCATCAAAAATATTAAACAATAGTGAATCTTTTGGATAGATTCGATCTAACAATACTTGTTAAATGGGGTATTCATGTCGAACGAAAGGAAGACTAATAATTTCCCCATCCACATCACCCACCATCACCTTTAAACCCACCCCGCCAGCTTTCGATCGAACATAGCCCAATCCGCGTATTTCTCCATCGATCTCACTGCAACTAGTCAAAACACCAACCTTTTCCCCATCGACAGTCATCATCGTACCCACTGCCACAGCTCCAGCTAATTTAACGCCCCACAGATACTGTTTGACACCCTTATAAGTATTTAGCCGCGCGATCGTTTCTTGACCGATGTAGCAGCCCTTGCTAAACGAAATTGTCTGCCACAAACCCACCTCTAAGGGGTTATAATCCTCCGTTAACTCCGCATCGGGTTTTGGTCTGCCTTGAGCGATGCGCAGGCATTCCCAGGCATCCTCGCCCAGAATTACAGCACCTAAATTAGTTAGAGCTTGTTGTAATGCTGCTGAGTCAGATCGATTGACGATTAAACGATATCCAGGTAAGCCCAATTCAGTCCCGATCGCGATGCGGACTTCAATTCCATCGACGTGATATAATTTATGACTAGACTGGGTTAACTCTGTCAAGTTTGGACATCCCCATCGTTCTAAGATAGCGGAACTCTCGTCACCCATCAAAGTAAAACTAGCTAGACTAGCAGTGACATCCTTTAACGTCACTCGATCGGCAAAAAAGATATATTTATCGAGCCAATTAAATAAATATTCCCGACGATTGGGCGAGACAATTAATAACACCTCATTATCTAAAATTAGACCTGTTGCTAGATCGATCGTTCTTGCGGTCGAAGTCACAAATACCGTATCACAACCTTCCCCCGCCTGACGTTTCTCAAAATCTGCCGTGCTTTGATTGTGCAAGAAACGTAAGCGGTCTCGATCTCCAACAAGAATTTTACCCCAATCAGAACTATCATAAATAGCAGCACCAGTTTTGGCAGCTTGCAGTGTTGTCTGTAGATTATTCAAAGTACTATTATCTTCCATATATTTATTAGTCTGCGTAGGCAGACTTTGCACCATGAGCGGCGGTTTCAACCGCCAACCATCTTACGAAGGCAAATTCTCAAAGACACGAACAATCACATCCTTAGCCTTCTGATCCAATCGAGTCCAATCGGGAATCTGTGCAGCCATGTCAATCAGACTAGCATCCACCTCCACAATTTGACTCCCAATCTCGCTGTGACTGCCATGATAATTGAGAAAACATACCTGATAACATAAATCCCAAATATCAAACTTTAACAGCCCATTTGGAGACTTCAGACAGAGATAATTCGTCGGCTGCGGCTCCTTCACCTCCTCATAACTCACCTCCCATGTCGAAACCTCCGCCTGTTGACGGATTCGATCGATAATCCGAATATATATCGGTTGCATCAGAAACTCCGCTTGTTGCCAAGCTAATTCAGTCGCAAATTTGGGCTGCATAAAGATAAAACTAAGAATTTTATTTGATTTGATGCGTAGATATTTACCCCACCCCAGCCATCCCCTTTATAAGGGGATGGAGTAGATCCACCCTTTACAAGTGGGTTGGGGGTAAGCGCGAACGCCTGATGTTGAATTCGGTTATAATGATTGCTGGCAGCTAGTATAATCAAAAGTGTAATGTTTGGTGATTTTTTTGATAACGTAGGACGATACGGAAGTTACTTTATTACGATTATCCTCGGTATCTTCATTTCAGCGTTTGGCTGGGTAGCACCGTTGTGGAAACGTCCAATTACAGCCATCGCGCTGGTGGGCTTTTTGGTGGGAACCGTCATGACAACAATCTTGACGTTCAGAGCAATGTTAGGGTTTACACCGATCTCCTAAAGTTGAGTCGATCGCAATAGCAAGATATAATAAAAATTATGACTAATACTCGTCGCGTGTCGCGTGTCGCCGAACTAATCAAGCGCGAAGTCAGTCAGATGATCCTCTTTGATATCAAAGACGACAGGGTTGGTGCTGGCATGGTCAGTGTCACTGGTGTCGATGTTGCTGGCGATCTTCAGCATACCAAAGTTTTTGTCAGTATTTACGGTAGTGATGAAGCTCGCGCCGAGACAATGGAAGGACTCAAAGCCGTCACTGGATACGTTCGCAGGGAAATCGGTAAACGTGTCCAACTCAGACGTACTCCTACGGTGGTCTTTGTTGAAGATACATCATTCGATCGAGCAACCAGTGTCCTATCACTCATCAACCAGCTTAGTTTAAAACGGGCTGAATCTGTAGATCCAGATCCAGAAATAGATTCAGCAGTAGACAGTGAATCTACTGTTCTAGCTACAGAATAAACCAATCAAACCAAAGTAGGGGTAATTCAAACCGACAGGTAGGGGTAATTCATGAATTACCCCTACCTGTCGGTTTGAATATTTCTGACCCAATTAATCACCGTATTGTGGGAGACTCCAGTACTGCGCTCGATTTCTCGAAAACTGATTCCCTGCGCGTGGAGATCGAGACATTTTTGCCTAATCTGTAGAGGATATCCTCTTTCGACATAGCGATCGACAAATTGCCGCCCACATCCTCTACATATATAACGTTGCTTGTCCTGCTGTCGTCCATTTTTCGCCACTCGATCGCTCTGACAATCTGGACAAATCATCAACTGATTGTGCATGACGAGTAAATGGTCGCCGATGTGTGGATTAAGATAACCATAGAGGACATCCTTAATTTCAGCATAGATCTCCTGCCGATATTTTTCATCATTTTTGAGGGCGTTCGGCACTAAACCCTGGACGATGTTATGAGCAACTTCTGACAATAATTCACTTTTGGCTATACTCAAATTAGGATTGCGTTGGCGATAAAAATTGGCATGTCTTTTGTATGAGATCGACTGAAGAGTAGGAATATCAGCCATCATACTCTCCAGTCCCCCGATCGGCTGTAAGTAATACTGCAAAACGATACAGCGAGGAATCGGCTGCTCGAAATATACCGCATGGGCATCGATATATTCGCTAATACCTCGATCGAGTGGAAAGTTAATATCCTGAGCAAAAAAGTTTGCCTCGATCATCTCTGTCAGCCGCATATACTCGGCAAATATAGCGTTAAAAATGGTTAATTTGTCTGGAAAAAACTGATAAATAGAACCAACTGCTGTGTCAGATCGATCGGCTATTTGTTGGATTGTCGCCGCTGCAAATCCTGCCTCGGCAAAAACTTCCGCAGCCGCGATGATAATCTTCTCTACCCGCTGTTTCCCACGTTTTTGCTGGGGTTGGCGACGGAGATTTTTGTCGCTTGACAAAGATGAGGAGTTGCTCATAAACTAATTGTGTCACAATTTGGAACTAAATTGTTGTTATGGCTAATAAACTCAAACCCGCTGATTTGATGCCTGGTAGTTTTGGATTACCGTTCATCGGGCAAACGATCGGCATCCTCGCTAAACAAGAACTATTTTATTGGCAACAGTACCAACGGTACGGCAATATTTTCAAAATATCACTACCAGAGGCGATCGGCTTTGGTAAATGTGCTTGTTTAATTGGCCCAGAGGCTAACCAATTGGTGTTAAAAGATGCCGCCGAGAAGTTATCATCACGATTGGGGAATCGATCGCTAGAACCGATCCTCAGTAAAGATATGGTGTTGTTACAAGATGGGGCAGAGCATCGAGCTAGTCGTAAGCTAATCTTGCCGATATTTCACCACCAAGCGATCGCGGCTTACTTTGATACGATTCAGGCAGTGGCGACGGAAACAGTGGCAACTTGGGGCAATCAGGGCACGATTAACCTAGAAACTGAGATGCGGAAACTGACACTGGCGATCGCAGTCAGGACTTTTTTAGGTAGTAATAAGACTGAGGAGATTGATCGAGTATCCCAGTGGTATGTCACTTTAGTTAATAGTCTGAACGGGATGGTGAAGTGGGATAATTCGCTCACTTTTTACGGACGCGGACAAGCGGCGCGGCGCAAAATTAGCGAGTATATTCGGCAGATTATTAAAGATCGAATCGAGCTTGGCGATTTAGAAAAGTCCAAAGATGTTATCGGTTTCTTGATGAGTATTGTCGATGAAGATGGGAATAAGTTTACCGAAACCCAAATTATCAATCAAGCGATTGGCTTCCTCTTTGCCGCCCATGAAACCACATCGAGCCTGATGAGTTGGTTGATGTTTGAATTGGGCAATCGTCCCGAATGGCAGCAGAAATTACGCGCCGAACTGCAACAAGTGGTAGGTAATGAGCCGTTAAAGCTGCAACATCTTCGCCAACTTCCCCAACTGAGTAATGTCCTCAAAGAAGGTGAACGTCTTTATCCACCAGTTCACGCACTGAGCCGAGCGGTGGTAGAAGATATTGAATATGCAGGATACACAATTCCGGCGGGTTGGTATGCAATTATTTTCCCCAGTATGACACATCGAATGCCCGAAATTTACCAAGATCCCGATGCCTTCGATCCCGATAGATTTGCGCCACCGCGTGAGGAAGATAAGAAATATCCTTATTCCTTGATTGGGTTTGGTGGCGGTGCTCATAGTTGCATCGGCGTGGAATTTGCCAATATGGAAATGAAGATAATTCTTGCTACGTTGCTGCAAAATTACGATTGGACAGTGACACCGACAACTGCGGAAATTGCCCCAGTGCGCCGCCCATTTACGATGCAGAAGCAGCTAAGAGCAACATTTGTAAAAATATAGAAATCTGTAGGGGCAGGTTTATGCAACTAATTTAAAATCGAACATTCTCGACATCGCTCTCCTGTTAATTGCTTTGTCAACATTCTCTGTGGGTTGATCGCTTATTGCCATCAACCCAAGAAGCCGGGAATCGCTATGCAGAACAATTTAATCTGTTCTGCTTAACCCCAACTCACGTTAAATAGGTTGTTAGAAGCGGTTAGGGCACTCTAGATCTCAGTCCGCGTAGGCGGACTTTGCAGCATTAGCGGCGATTTTAATCGCTGTCCTAAACGTTTTGGCAGTTGTTATAATACAAAAACTCCTGCCGAATTGACAGGAGTTTTTGAGAATTTACCTAATCAATCGAATCGATTAAGCGATATCATTCAAGGATAGAGTCGCTTCATTATCACGATCGATTCCTTTCTCGAACCCAGCAGCAGCAGCGCGAGCGCGTCCTGCGTGCCATAGGTGACCGACAAAGAAGAAGAATCCTAATACGAAGTGAGAACAAGCCAACCACGCACGAGGTGAAACGTAGTTGAATGCGTTGGTTTCAGTGATTACACCACCAACAGAGTTCAAGGAACCCAGCGGTGCGTGAGTCATGTACTCAGCCGCACGGCGTGCTTGCCAAGGTTGAATATCATTCTTCACCTTGCTCAAGTCCAAACCGTTAGGACCACGTAATGGCTCTAACCAAGGACCTTGGAAATCCCAGAAGCGCATGGTTTCACCACCAAAGATGATTTCGCCCGAAGGAGAACGCATCAGGTATTTACCCAAACCAGTAGGACCTTGTGCAGTGGCAATGTTCGCACCCAGACGTTGGTCACGGATCAGGAAGGTTAATGCTTGTGCTTGAGAAGCTTCAGGACCAGTAGGACCGAAGAATTCACTAGGATAAACAGTGTTGTTGTACCAAACCATGATCGACGCTACAAACGCCATCAAAGCAACTGCACCTAAACTGTAAGATAGATAAGCTTCACCAGACCAGACGAGTGCGCGACGTGCCCAACCAAAAGGTTTGGTGAGAATATGCCATACACCACCAGCGATACAGATTAAGCCAACCCAGATATGTCCGCCGACAACATCTTCTAAGTTATTGACGCTGATAATCCAACCTTCGCCACCGAAGGGAGCTTTCAACAGATAACCAAAGATAATTGCAGGGTTGAGAGTAGGATTGGTAACGATGCGAACATCTCCACCACCTGGGGCCCAGGTATCATACAAACCACCAACGAACATCGCTTTGATGACCAACAATAATGCACCACAACCTAAAATAATTAGGTGGAAGCCCAAGATTGAAGTCATTTTGTCCTTGTCTCTCCAGTCGTAACCGAAGAAAGAAGAATACTGTTCTAGTGTGTCAGGACCGCGCAATGCGTGATACAAACCACCAACACCCAGTACCGCAGAAGAAATAATGTGTAGAACACCAACGACGAAGTAAGGGAATGTATCCACTACTTCACCACCAGGACCAACACCCCAACCTTGTGCAGCCAAGTGAGAAAGTAAGATAATACCTTGCTCATACATTGGCTTTTCGGGAATGAAGTGAGCGACTTCAAATAAGCACATCGCTCCAGCCCAGAACACAATCAAACCAGCGTGGGCAACATGTGCGCCCAACAGCTTACCAGACAAGTTGATCAGACGTGCGTTACCAGACCACCAGGCGAAACCTGATGATTCGATGTCGCGTCCGCCACTCGAAACCATTGTAGTATTAAAGGGCGTTTCCACTCTTGCAGTACCTCGATCGATGAATATAAATAACGGAATTTAAAAAAACCGGAAGATAAATATAATTGTACATTTATCTTCCGACCTTTCAAAGCTTAGAGTGCGTTACCACGAGGTAATACTTCTTCTGGGAAGATGAATTGTTCGTGTGGTTGGTCCTGAGGAGCCATCCAAGCACGGATACCTTCATTGAGCAGAATGTTCTTGGTGTAGAACGTTTCAAACTCAGGATCTTCAGCAGCTCTCAATTCTTGAGAAACGAAGTCATAAGCGCGAAGGTTTAGTGCTAAACCAACGATACCGACGGAGCTAAACCAAAGTCCAGCTACAGGTACGAACAGCATGAAGAAGTGCAACCAACGTTTGTTGGAGAACGCTACGCCGAAGATCTGCGACCAGAAACGGTTTGCAGTTACCATCGAGTAAGTTTCTTCAGCTTGGGTTGGGTCGAACGCCCGGAATGTGTTAGAAGAATCGCTATCTTCATACAAGGTGTTTTCGACAGTCGCACCGTGAATTGCACACAGGAGCGCACCACCGAGAATCCCTGCAACGCCCATCATGTGGAAGGGGTTGAGAGTCCAGTTGTGGAAACCTTGAAGGAATAGGATAAAACGGAAGATTGCAGCTACACCAAAAGAAGGAGCGAAGAACCAGCCAGATTGACCCAATGGGTAAATCAAGAAGACGCTAACGAACACTGCGATTGGACCAGAGAAAGCGAGGGCGTTGTAAGGACGGATCCCAACTAGACGAGCGATTTCAAACTGGCGGAGCATGAAGCCAATCAAACCAAACGCGCCATGTAGAGCAACGAATGCCCACAGACCGCCGAGTTGACACCAGCGAGTGAAGTCGCCTTGTGCTTCAGGACCCCAAAGCAGCATTAAGGAGTGACCCACGCTGTTTGGAGGAGTGGAAAGTGCTGCGGTGAGGAAGTTACAACCTTCGAGGTAACTAGATGCCAAACCGTGACTATACCAAGAAGTAACGAATGTGGTGCCCGTAAACCAGCCACCGAAGGCTAGGAACGCGCAAGGAAATAGTAAGATACCAGACCAGCCGACGAATACGAACCGATCTTTTTTTAACCAGTCGTCTAAGACATCAAAGATGCCTCTTTCGGATTGCTGGTTGCCAACTGCAATAGTCATTGTGCAGCAATACTCCAGATATTATAGGGACATTATTGTACGCGATCGACTAATATAAGTTAATTACATGGTCAGCCCGCGAGAACTTAGCCGATTTATTAAATCAGTTTACGTTTCTTCACTAAGTTTAATGTAATTGTGTCTGGATGGGCAGGGTCTGAGGCGACTTTTAGAGAAAATTTAACATTTTGAATAGAAAGTATTCGGTTTTCTCTCATTTGAGAGAGTTTAGTAAGTATAAATACTCATTGATAATTAAGCTGTAGCGATTAAGTGGGCGATCGACACTAGCCACGAAATTATCCTTAGACTTACAATAAAGGTTGGCTCAAAAATTTCCCCACCACATACTATGTACGTTATCGAAATCCTGATCAAACAGACAGCCATGCCCATGTCAGTCCAACGGAAGACTGTTGAGGAAGCGACTACCGTTTACGAACAGGTATTGGCAGCAATGAAATCGAGCGATCTCAATCTGCTAGAATTATCATGCGATCGTCAGCCAGAAAAGAAAATCGCTGTGATCACCGATTCGATCATTGCTGCTCAAATGTACGAAAAATCCGGTGCTGCGGCTTCTGGTAAAACACCTGGATTTGTCGCTTTTGCTGCTTCTTGATATTTTTGTCGATTGAGCTATAAAATTCTTAATATACGCGCACGGGTGTGTTAGGCGTTAGCCGTAACGCACCATCATTTCTAGTGGGTTTGGGCGGGTTCAAACGAAATTTTCGCCTTCGTTTTAGTTAATTGTATAAACCCGCCCCTACAAGTTCCGTACCCATCTCCCACACTTCTCCTGACGGAGACGCTACGCTATGGCTACGCTCTGCTGTTGGCGTTAGCCTGCCGTAGGCACGGCAGACGCTATTGCTAAGGCAAATGCTCCGCTACCGCGAACAGTGCAAGTCTCCCATCTCCCATCTCCCATCTCCGAACTGGTGCATGACTGAATCATTACCACTATCATTACCCGCAATCGAAGTCAAGGATCTATCCTTTGCTTGGGCATCTGGTAAAACTGTACTCGACAATTGCTCGCTTTCAGTTCCACGCGGCGAATTTTGGATGCTGTTGGGTACCAATGGTAGCGGTAAATCTACCCTCCTCCGCTTAATCGCTGGATTATTGGCTCCCCAAGTGGGATCGATCGATATTCATGGCGGTTTAGGCATCGTCTTCCAAAACCCCGATACTCAATTAGTCATGCCCACTGTCGGTGCTGATGTTGCATTCGGTTTAGTAGCCGAAAAACTCACACCCAGCCAAGTCCGCCACCGCGTCACCGAAGCCTTATCCGCCGTAAACCTAGTCGATCTAATTCGTCGCCCAATTTACGCTCTCAGCGGTGGACAGAAACAGCGTGTAGCCATTGCTGGAGCGATCGCCAGACAAATCGACGTAATTTTATTTGACGAGCCTACCGCCTTACTAGACCCCGATGCCCAACTAGATCTCGTCGCCCAAGTCCGCGAACTAGTCAAAAGTCGCGGTTTAACCGCTCTCTGGGTGACACATCGACTTGAAGAGTTAGACTATTGTGACGGTGCCTTCTTATTAGAACATGGGAAGTTAGTCGATCGCGGTCATCCAGAACGGATGCGTCAACGATTGATGAAAGAAATTGAGTCTTAGAAATAGGATTAATTGACAAGGATATCCTTGTCAACAAAACACCCCCCTATCCACATATCCCACAACTTGTTAATATTATAAGGAGCTAATATAAAAATTTATTAAGAAGACTGTTATTCTACGAACACATAGGGATTATTGCTCTAATTAGCTGTCAACTATCAACTATCAACTATCAACTATCAACTATCAACTATCAACTAACTTGACATGCCTCCCTCACGTAAACAAGCTGTACTGCTCGTTGACGGCTACAACGTGATTGGAGCCTGGACAGACTTACACGAAAAAAACAAAAAGCGTAACCCACTTCAGTCAGGATCGAGGGAAGATCTCGAAGCATCAAGGTCGAAACTAATCGAAGCACTAATTAACTATAGTGCCTATGAAGACTACGAAACCAAAGTCGTTTTCGACGCATATAGTAGGGATGCTCCAGCTTACACCGAAGTCATCACGCCTAATCTTTCCGTTCATTACACCGACTTTCTCGAAACCGCCGATACATACATCGAGAAATTCTGTGCCGCATTCCGCCACGACTTACATTATTCAGGCTCCAGACTAATTGTAGCAACATCCGATCGAGCGCAACAACTCACCGCCATCGGTTTTGGCGCAGAATGGATCTCCTCACCCCAATTAATATCTGACATTGATTTTAGTGCTAAACGATCGAGTCGCCAACACCGATCTCAAAAGCAATCCTCCAAACGTTTTCTGTTTAATTCCCTCGACTCCAAAGCCCAAGCCAAACTATCCGCGCTCAGGTACGGCTTACCCATCGACGACAAATGACAGCCCGTCGTGGCAAACTAATTTAATCACCCCGCCACAAGCTAAATCGTAATTCCTCCAAGCATCATCACCAGTTAGAGCCGCCACCATTCCAAGTACCGAACCCTTGTGAGCGATCGCCAAAATATTTTCACCATTGCCTTGGACTAACTTACCTGCTATAATAGCGATTCGTGCATCTAGTTCCTCAGCAGTTTCAGGGTAGCAGGGTAAAACTAGAGATTGATAAGTCGCATCAATATTTGGGTAACATCGCATCAAATCTTCTACCGGAGTAGTTTCGGGGAAACCCGAAGTCCAGTCTTGACACAACCACTCACATAGACCCCATTCTAACCGAATCGGTAATTGAAGTAATCGTGCTAAGGGATCTACCGTTTGAATTGTGCGGAGGAAAGGAGAAGTATAGATTCGATCTATCCTAACTTGACTAAACTCAGTAGCTAATGATCTCGATCGATCTAATCCCTGATCCGAAACTGGTGGATCGTAACGATAAACCGCCGTATCAAACCATTCTGGCTGAATAAAATCTAATCGATGTGCATGGCGAACCAGCCAAAGTGTTTGCATTGAATCCTTTGTATCTCCAAATGTAACTAAATCTTAATAATTATGAGAGTGGCAAAATATCTATCTAGACGGTTATTAGCAACGAGTTGGGTGTAAATACCGATCTAGTCCGACCCTAAAATGTTTGATTTCCTTACTCTTGCGCCAATTAGCTGAGTATAAAAAAAGATCGCCAGTGATTGTATAGAAATGTTAAAATTGTTAGAACCAAAGTAAACGTAAACTGTAGAGCCAAGCGCAAATGACGCTTCCCGATGCAACAGACATCGGCATTTAACAGTTAACTGTGAATGAGAAAGCGATCCCAGCCACCGAGATTTTGCATCTAAATTCCCCCTTACATTTTAGCCAGAGTCATGAAAACTGCTCAAGCATCAACTGATACTGTTCGTACCTACCTCCGCGAAATTGGACGCGTCCCCCTGCTCACCCACGAGCAGGAAATCTTGTTTGGTAAACAGGTACAGCAGTTGACGATCCTGATGGCGGTCAAAAATACTCTCATTGAAGAACTAGGGCGCGATCCTAGTTTAACTGAATGGGCAACTGCTGCCAACGTCGATCCACTCCAACTGCAAAAAACTGTTTCTGCGGGTGAAAACGCCAAACGGCGGATGGTAGAAGCCAATCTTCGATTGGTAGTATCCGTCGCCAAGAAATATATCAAGCGAAACATCGACCTTTTGGACTTGATTCAAGAAGGTACAATCGGTATGCAGCGCGGAGTCGAGAAATTCGATCCCAGCAAAGGCTATCGGTTTTCGACTTATGCTTACTGGTGGATTCGCCAAGCGATTACCCGTGCTATTGCGGAGAAAGCACGCGCAATTCGCCTCCCCATCCACATCACCGAAAAGCTTAATAAGATCAAGAAAGCTCAACGCGCTCTTGCTCAACAATATGGACGAGCAGCGACAATTAATGAGCTAGCCGCCGAACTCGAATTGTCTTCCAAACAAGTACGGGAGTACTTAGAACGAGCGCGTCAACCATTGTCCCTCGATCTGCGTGTCGGGGATAATCAAGACACTGAGTTAGGTGATTTGCTCGAAGATCCAGGTATCTCTCCAGAGGAGTACGTCACCAATTCATCACTCCAACAGGACTTAGAGCGGATGATGTCCGAACTAACTCCCCAACAACAGCAAGTACTCACCCTCCGGTTTGGCTTGAAAGACACTCAACCGCTCACCCTGGCTAAAATTGGCGAGTTGTTGAATATCAGCCGCGAGCGGGTGCGTCAAATCGAACGGGAAGCAATTGCCAAACTCCGCAAACGCAAAGCCGATATCGGTGAATATCTAGCTTCATAAATATTTCAAGTCCGCACCAGCGGGCTTTTTTTAGAGGTAGGAAGATTTGACAACTATCAACTATTTTCCTCCGGAAAGGCTATTGCTTTTGGCGTTAGCCTGCCTTAGGCACAGGCAAACGCTCCGCTACCGCCAACAACTATCAACTATCAACTAATCTACCCATGTCACTCAATATTCAAACAGTTTCTGATTCTGCTCGTCAAATTGCTACCAAATTAGGTATTTCCAAATTCGATTTATCTGGTTCGACAGTCGATGAAACCAGCGTACAGGTAGATAAAGGCGAACCCAAACAAGTTAAAGCTTCCAACCGCTCTGGAATTACCGTGCGAGTATGGAATAATGAAAATACTGTCGGCATTACTAGTACCACTGATGTCGATGATATCGGATTGGAACTTGCGTTGAAAACTGCTTATGAAGCTAGCTTTTTTGGGATTAAAGAACACGCACCAGATTTTAGTCCAGAGGCTACTGCACCGATTTCTGCAATTAAGATAGAATCAGGTGAAGCTGCGACAGTCCCACAATTAATTGAGAGCTTGGTCAATGCGGAGCAAAAATTATTAGATGCCCATGAAGCGATCGAGAGTGTACCTTATAATGGGTTAGCCCAAAGATCGATTGACCAATTTTATCTCAATAGTGATGGTGCAATTCGGAGTGATTCACATTCTTTTACATCGCTGTATCTCTATACCAAAACTGAACAGGAAGGCAAAAAACCCCGCAGTGCGGGCGCATTTGAAATCAGCCATAGCTTTGCCAAATTAGATGTCCAAAAATGCATCGATGAAGCCGCCGAAAAAACTATCAGTCATCTCAACTATGAGAAGGTAGCTTCTGGTAAATATACAATCGTTTTTTCTCCAGATGCATTCTTGAGTTTACTCGGCGCATTCTCCAATCTATTTAATGCCCAAAGTATTCTCGATAATCAAAGTTTGTCTACGACTGAATCTTTGGGTACTCAGATTGCGTCTCCATTATTATCTGTCGCCGATGATGCATTGCATCCGAGTAATATTGGGATTGAAACATTCGATGGAGAAGGAACTCCAACACGCCGCATCGATCTGATTGACAAAGGTATTTTATCATCCTTCATCCACAGTGCTGGAACTGCCAAACGGATGAATGCTCAACCGACAGGACATGCAAATATGGGATCAAAAATTACGGTTTCTCCTCATTTTTATCATGTCTCTGGTGGCGCAACAGCAGATGATAAATATAATCTCGATACGGCGGAGAATGTGATCTTAATTGATGACCTCCAAGCTCTCCATGCGGGCGTACAATCTCTACAAGGCTCTTTCTCTTTGCCTTTTGATGGTTGGGTGATAAATCGTGGTGTCAAGACTAGTGTGGAGTCAGCTACTGTTGCCGGAGATTTCCGCGAATTGTTGAATTCGATCGTCCATATCGAACCGAAAGAAGAACTAACAAATGGTGGCGTTTGCCCGCGTATTTGGGTTGAGGGATTGTCTGTGACTGGGGAATAGTGATAGACAGAAACCCGACTTTTCTAAAAAGTCGGGTTTCTGATAGTAATGGTAGTCAAAAATTATTAACTATCCAAAATAAAGATAGTTAATTCGCGATCGAAGATCGACGGCATGGCAATATGACTGGCGATACCGAGTGGGCTATTAGTGCGTAATTCGCTAGGTAAAATCCGAATGCGATCGAGAGGGACAATGGTAAGTGTGGGAGCTGTCTCGATCGGAATAGCGTATAGTTTATCGCTACTGAAGATCGCTATCGTCGTCGGATTGGAGATAGAACTTCCAAACAATCGCTGATGCAGATCGAAAATTTCGACATTTTGTCCGATCTTCAAATCTTCGTCCAGTTGACTATTCTTGATGACTCGATCGATCTTGGAAATCGGAATGCCAAAAGTAACTTCACCAATGTTGAATACCATTAATTCAACACTAAGTTCGATCAGCTCGGTGATTTCGCTCCATTTATTCGAGATAGTGTTTGTCATGGGGATAGTGGATAGTGGATGGTGGATGGTTGTTAGAAAGCTTCGGTGTTTTTGGTTGGGAATATTAATGTGTTTGGTTCCTATCCCCTATCCCCTTGATTAATTATTTTCCCAATTGCGGTTATGAAATCCTGCTCGACATATGGTTTGATGAAATAATCAACTGCACCTAAATGCGCGGCAAATTGACGGTGTTTGGCATTGCTGCGAGAGGTGAGCATGACGACGGGAATATGGGTGAGGGTTGCGTCTTGACGATAGACATTGAGAAATTCAAAGCCATTCATATTCGGCATTTCGACATCACAAACTACCAATTTAATCTCGCCAGTTTTCTGGCGGAGAGTTTGGATTGCTTCTTGTCCATCCTTGGCTTGGAACGTGCGGTAGCCGAATTTTTCGAGCGAGAGACAGAGACTTTGACGGGTGGTAATCGAGTCATCGACAACCAGGATTCGCGGTGCCAAAGAATCGATCGAATTAATGGCTGGAGCGGCTGAAATTGCGGCAATGAGGGGAGAATGGGAACGATCGATTAATACTTGAATCAGGGTGTGAGGATCTAGTACTGGGAGGACTGCACCATCCCCGAGAATGGTGCAGCCATAGCTATAACTAGGCGGAGTAATAGCTTTGCCAAAGGGTTTGATGGTTAGCTCTTGCTCGGTAATCAACCTGTCTATCTCAAATGCGACAATCCGATCTCGCGTCCGAATGAGTAATAGAGGTGACAGCCAGTCTTCAGGATTGGTAGCACTACTTTTGAGCGTATGGGAAACAGTTCGTTCGGGGACGGGAATGGAGTAAGTGAGGAGATCTGCGAGATTGTAAATGGGGATTGTCAGATCGCGCCAATGGAAGATCCGCTGGGAGTCTTGGCTAGCGATCTGGGTAAGGGTGGGGACGACGATTTTTTGGATACTAGCAGCCGGAAAAGCATAGAGCGCGTTACCGACTTGACACACCATTAATTGGGCGACGGTGAGGGTGAGGGGAATACGGAGGGTGAAAATGGTACCTCGTCCCAATTTCGAGTCGATCGAGATCGTCCCTTTGATCGATTGAATCTGTTCTTTGACGATATCCAAACCCATCCCGCGTCCCGATAATTTGGTGATCCGATCTGCGGTGGAAAATCCAGGCGTAAAGATCAGATCTAAAAGTTGCTCAGTGGTGGCTCTGGCTACCTGTATAGGGGTTAAAAGTTTCAGGGCGATGGCTTTGGACTTAATCCGATCGATATCCATGCCACGTCCATCGTCAGCGATCTCGATGACCGTATGACTACCTTGATGGTAGGCGGTAATGTCGATCGAGCCGCGTTCGGGTTTATTCATCGCTTTTCGGGCAGCCAAAAGATCAATGCCGTGGTCAAAAGCATTGCGGATGATGTGGATCAGCGGATCGAGAAGTTTGTCGATGACAGCTCGATCTACCAAGACTCCAGCTCCAGTAATTCTGAGATCGACAGGTTTGTTAAATTCGATCGACAGATCGTGAATAGTGCGAGGGAAGCGATTGAGAATTTCGCCTAAGGGGAGCATTCGTGCCCACATCAGATCCTCGCGAAGATGGGAAAGGAGTTGTTTTTGGCGATCGATCTGATGATGAGACTGACTTGTAAATAGGGCGAGATCTTCGATCTGTTCTTCGATTTGGGCGAGTTGCTCGATCGTCGCTTGGGCGATATGATGAACTTCACTATAGCGATCAAGTTCGAGAATATCGAATTGTTCATCAAGATCTTCTCCTGGTGACAACTCTGGTAGATTGCGACCAAATAAAGGCGGCTGAGTATGAATGGATAAAGCCTCCGCAATCTCTTGTAATCTATCGCCAATTGTCTGAAAATTCGCACATTTCGATCGCAATTGATCTAATGTATCTGTAACTTGTTCGCTCGATACAGCCAATCCATTTCCTTCAATGGCGAGTTCTCCCATCAGATTATTCATCCGCTCTAATCTATCAAGTGTGACTCTGACAGATAATTGAGGTGTCGAGTTCGGCGTAATTTTGCGAGATTTTTTAGCCCGAATTGGTTTGATCGCTTTTGATGGCTGCGCGAATGTTGCAGGAGTAATTGATGCGAATTTGTCGAAATTGCTGGTGATGTTGGCGATTAATAGTTTGAAGGGGGGAGCGGAAAGTGCGATCTTGGGGTTTCCAGCGAGGTGCTCCCTTGGGGAAACCCCAAGACCGCACTCTCCCCAAGTAGAGCACCTTTTCAAGACAGGGGAAAGGGGAAAGGAGGAGGGAGATGGGAGATCGAAAATATCTTCTAAGTCAAAACGCAGACTAGTAAGCACGTCTCTTTCTGGGAAGCAAACAGCCCTCGGGGTGGACAGATCAAAAATATCCTCTAAGTCAAAACTCAGACTTCGTGAATCGGCAATTTTGGGCGTGAAAATTTCTGGATAGGGCAGATCGAAAATATCTTCTAAGTCAAAATGCAGGCTCAGTGAATCGGCAATTTTGGGCGTGAGAATTTCTGGATAGGGCAGATCGAAAATATCTTCTAAGTCAAAATGCAGGCTCAGTGAATCGGCAATTTTGGGCGTGAAAATTTCTGAATCAGGCAGATCGAAAATATCTTCTAAGTCAAAAATAATGCTGAATGGAACGGTAATTTCAGCAGAATGTTGAATTAATGGATGACTTTCTGCACATCGCCGATCTATTACCTCTCCCTTATCAGTGAGAATCGTTTCTAGAGCCGCATAAAAATTGACTAGGGCAAAACAACAAATTTCGTAACCACGGTCGGGATCGAGGTCTAAAGCCTCAATGGTGTTCCGAGCAACTATGCCAAAATTGAGTGTATTAGTTAGTAACGCAATTCCGGTAAATACCTCAGCCTGGGCGCGAAACTCGCCGATCGAGATCCGATCGAAGTCTGGATCGAGTAGGATATCTTTGAGTCTGACCAAACTTTCGGCAACATCTACCTCAAAAATCGATCGAACTAAATCGAGACCATTAATGTCATCTTCTGGTGTTTGTCGTCCCTCAATCACAAAATGACCAATCTTTTCATCCAGAACTACCAAGATACTTTGAGTACTGGCATGAAAGCTAGGGGATAATATTTCGCCTTTAATCTGGGCTGTTATCAGTTGTTCTAATCGATCGAACAGCTCAAATAAAAGTAGTTCTAATTCTCGATCGAATGGTAATTCTGGTCGATCTAGTACTCGGAAAATATCTTCGAGCTGATGTGCAAGACTCTCAATCTCCTCTAAACCCAAACTTGCCGCACAACCCTTAATCGAATGAGCGGCACGTAATAAATTATGTACCTTGGGCGTAATGCCTTGGCGGTAGCGGAGCGTTTGCCCTAGCAATAGCCTCTCCTGTGGAGAATCGAGACGCAGATTCACAAGTTCTGTTTCGATCGTTTGCAACATCTTGAAGACTTCCAAGCTGAATACTTGATAGACTCGATCTCGTAATTCAGGGTCGATGTACATGGGAAAGGGGAAAGGGGAAAGGGGAAAGGGGAAAGGGGAAAGGGGAAAGGGGAAAGGGGAAAGGAGAAAGGAGAAAGGGGAAAGGAGAAAGGAGAAAGGGGAAAGGGGAAAGGGGAAAGGAGAAAGGGGAAAGGGGAAAGGAGAAAGGGGAAAGGGGAAAGGGGAAAGGACGCTTGCGTCCTAACTCCGAATCTCCCATCTCCCATCTCCCATCTCCCATCTCTAAATCTTAAACTGACCAATATTCACCTGTAACTCCTGAGCGAGTTTGAGGAGATCTTGGAAGGAGGCTTGGACATTATCTGCCCGTGTGGAGGTTTTGGTGGAAATATTGGCGACTCGATCGATACTTTGAGTTACTTGTGCAGAGCTTTCGGCTTGGAGGAGAGCAGCTTGGGCGATAGCTTCGACAAGTTGACCGATTTTGGCACCGATGGCAGTAATTCGATCGAGACTCAATCGGGTTTCATCGACGAGCCTGGTACCGATGACTACTTGTTCGGTACCAGCTTCCATCGCTACTACCACCTCACTTGTCTGCAATTGAATACTGGCAACTAGGATCTCAATTTCACCTGTCGCAGCGGCAGATTGACGTGCCAGAGAACGAACTTCTTCGGCAACTACCGCAAACCCGCGTCCTTCTTCACCCGCTCGCGCCGCCTCGATACTGGCATTGAGCGCGAGCAAATTGGTTTGGGCGGCGAAGTTGCTAATCAGGTTGACAACTTTAGAGATTTTTTGGGAAGATTCGCCCAATCGCTTAACTTTTTTAGCTGTTTCGGCTACTGTACTCCGAATTGTCAAAATCCCTTCTACCGCGAGGTTCATCGCTGCATCGCCAGCTTGGACTAATTGGGCAGATTCCATCACCGCCGATTCAGCAATTAGCGCGTTGTTGACGACTAATTGGATCGAGCTAGACATATCCCGAAGTCGATGGAGGGCACCGCCGATGTCCTCAGATTGCTGAAGAGCATCGATCGACAGTTCGGCAACTGAAATCTCATTGAGGGTACTAGTGCTGACTACCTCCTGAGAGACAGTGCGGACATTCCCGACCAATCGTCGCAACCGTTCGACGGTAGAATTATAAGAGTCAGCGATCGTCCCGATTTCATCTTCAGTCACATGAGCGCGAATTGTCAGATCTCCGTCACTGATTCGATCAATTTGGATTAGTAGTTCCCAAGCATTTTTTTGAAGTATTTCTCTCGCCGCTTCTTGACTGGCAGCATACTGCGATTGTTGCAAATTGGCGGCTTCCAATTGACGGACTAGCTGCGCTTGTGTCAAAGCTACGCCGAGTTGTACAGCAAGTTGGAGCAGGAGATTGATATCTGATGCTTCCCAATCCCGACTCTGCCGACACATCGTGCCACTAAATAGTCCAAAAAATTTATTATTAACAAAAATCGGCGTGGTGATAATCGATTTGATGTGAATTTTTTGGAAATGCGCAATCAGATCCGCACTAAAATCTGACTCTTGCAGATCTTTAATCTTGATAAACGAACCCTCTGCATAACCTCTGTCGAGAACTTCAAACATATGTTCAGCCGAAACAGTCGCACCGACGATCGATAATTCTGGTGATTCGATCGATTCAGCAATAATTGTTGCGGTTCCTTCCCCATGAGTATCTATAACCAACATACTAGTTCGATCGAGTCCCAATGCCGCTCGAATTTCTGGGAGAGCAATATTGAGGATCTCGCTTTCATCGGTTGATTGACGCAGTTTGAGCGTAATTTCTGACAGCAATTGGGATCTTTTTGCGGCTGTTGCCTGTTCCTCGATCAGTGTTGCCTGATTGATCGAGATCGCCAGTTGAGTCGCTAATTGATTGAATAAATTAATTTCATCAGGTTGCCATGCACGAGTTTCTTGGCATTCATGGGCGATGAATAATCCAAATAATTGACCATCGAGCGCAATCGGGACGACCAAATTTGCCCGTACTTGCATCTGTTCCAACATCTGAAGATGACAGTCTGTCAAACCAGCCTGATAAATATCAGAAAACACCGTAATTTTTCCTTGTTCGTACCCAGCATCTTTGAGACAACAATCATCAATTTGGTTGCCAATAATCGATAGTGTCTCCGTTGCCACTGATTCGGCAGTGATTTTGCCTTTTAGATCTGAATCTAACTCAAAAATAATCGCTCGATCGATATCCAAGGCATTGCGGACGAGTTCGACAGCCGTAGTGAGTATCTCTTGAAGTTTCAATGATTGTCGCAATTGTAGGGTAAAGTGAGAAATAATCTGCGATCTACGAGCCTCATTTTCGCGTTGTGTAAATAGTTGTGCCTGATCCAGGACTAGCTCAATTTGAAAGGCAATTTGGGAGATCGACTCAGTGATGGCTGAAGTCCAAATCCTTGGTGCATGACACATGTCTCCGATGATTAAACCGATCGATTTACCATGAACAAAGATCGGAATATGGATACTTGCTTTGACCTGAAGCTGTCTAATCTGCTCGATCTGAGTATCATCAAATCCTGCTCGATCGATATCCTCGATCGTGGTAATCTGACCTTTTTTGTAACCTAAAATTCGCGCTTTTTCGACCAAAGCATCATCAACTGTGCGACCTAAAAGCGACAGGATACCTGGCGCAAGTGATTCTGCGGCGACTGTCGTGTGCGAGTTATCGTTGAAGCTGAGAAAGACTGTTCGATCGAGTTCAAAAGCCTGTCTCATCATCGTCAGTGCCGTGGCAATAATCTCCGCTCGATCAAGCGAAGCCCTTAGTCTGAGGGTAATCTCCGAGATCAGGCTCTCATAATGAGTCTTGGCTGCTCGTTGCTCGATCCATTTGTGTCGATCGATTACCAATCCAATTCGATCGGCAACAGTGGCAAATTTGTCAACCTCCGATCGTTTCCAATCTCGTTCCTCGGTACACATATGCCCGAACAGCAACCCTACGCGTTCGCCCTCAACCAAGATCGGTGCTACCAATCGCGCGCGGATATGGGAATCTTCCAATAGGGTGATATCCTCGGCTTTGAGTCCACCACTATCATCAAGGTTATAAATACTCGAAATCTGTGCGTCGCAATCAGTATCTCCTCTCAGCTCATAAGCGAGATACTCATTCATCGCGTCCTCTTCTAGCAACGAGCAACCCGGCTTAACCGCCGCAGCAACCACTTGTCCCGACGCATGGAGCTGTTCTCCTACAGCATAATTTAAGCTAAACACCATTGCCCGATCAAGATTAAATTCTTGGCGAATATTTTCCAATGCTCGATCGAGTAAATCTGTCAACTTTTCTGGTTCGTGCAATTGCAGTGCTTGTGACAGCATATTCATCCGTTGCAATTCCACCGATTGGGTAGTCCAAGTCCCAATCTGTTCGACAGCCAAACCCATCCGCTGTGCCGCTTGAGTACCAAAAGATTCTTCCCAATCATGCCACGATCTCACCTGACTACATTGCTGAATCGATAGCAATCCTACCAATTGTTTGTCAGCTAAGATCGGGAACAGCATCATCGATTTCAACTGCATGGTGGCAAACAGCTTGCGGCGATGGGGACTGAGCTTGAGCTGTTGGAGATCGTCGATCTTGCCGCTCTTGCCTTGCTGATACCGCAACAATTCCGCTGGCGACTCGGCAAAATACATTTGTCCGACAGCAGTCCCCAACGTTGGTTGACAGCCAGATGCTAATGATTCGGCAATAACGACAGCAGTGCCATCGAGATTGCACCGATATAGCGCAACTCGATCGACTTTGAGAATTTCGGCAACCCCCATCACTCCAGCATTGTATACTTGTAATCGATCGACTGATTCCTGGGCGATCAGAGCGATTTTACCAAATAATTTATTTGCCTGTGCTGCTAGTTGCTGTTGTTGTAACGTTCGATCGAAATTAGCAACTAATTGATTGAAACTGTCTGCTAGCTCCTGAAATTCAGCCGTATCACCTGAATGGAGTTGAGCCGAGAGATTGCCATTCGCCGCTTCAGTGAGTTTTGCAGTTACTTGCTTAAAAGAATTGGAAAGTCGGCGTGTCACCCAGACAGCCGCACCGACATTGATAACGCCAATTGACAACAAAATCAGCACATTTGTCCACAAATGTTCGTCAGAGTCCGCCGATTGTGACTGAGAAATTTGCTCTGGTTGTGGCAGACTCGGCTTGACGAATTTACCGATTGATATCCACCCAATTAATGCCACTGGCAATAGTGCAAATGGGAAAATTGTCAAGAAAATTTGTCGCTGTAATGTTTGCTGCAAAGGTTTTTGCAACTCAATTGCCCGATAATTGGTTGGGACAATGAACCGCTTCCTGCGCGGCTCAATCGGATCAAGGGGATCTACGGGATTCATTGCTGGTGCGGTAGCGACTGAGATCGATCCATCTACTGATACATCGTTGAGAATTGGCGTTGTGATCGGAGTGGTGATTTGCTCCTTTTTCTGACTATCGATCGTATTCATCAGTTTATTTTTATATATAAAAAGTTAATTTAAACTCAATAAAAGGGGTGAGGGCGGAGGGGGAGGAAGAATAGCTTTACTAACGAAATGGGATCCCAACTTCTGCCACTTAGTATTAGAGAGTCGCGTGAACATCGGATTGACGGAAGATTGATTTTCCATCCAATACTAAAAAGTTTTCACCTGTAGCCGATACCAACAAACCACTCACACAACTTGAAACTTCTGGGTAAATATTAGTCGGTACTGGTGATTGGATCAGATCTAGATCGAACCATTCAATTTCCGCAATCTCATCGACAACTAAACCGATGATTTTTTGATCTCGATCTCCATTCTTCATCCCATTAGTGAGCATAATCGTCGGCTGAAGACTACGCATCTGCTGGAGAGCTGCTTTCACACCCAATAACCTTGCCAAATCGACGATCCAGAGAATCTCACCCCGCCAATTGTAAACACCCATCACGGCAGGTGGTAGATGAGGCATCGGTACCACTCGATCGATCGGAATATTCACTAGCTCTGTAACTAGATCGATCTCCATCAGTGCCATCAGATTTGGCTGAAGTTGAAATCTCAAAAATTGCTGCATGGGAAGGGGGAGGGTGGAGGGGTGAGCAGGCTACATGCGCAAGTCGGCTGGACTTCGTTTTAGATGGGCTTACCCCCCCAACCCTCCTTGTAAAGGTTGGCTTTTGTCCCCTCCCCGCATCCTTGGGGAGGGCTAGGGTGGGGTAAATATCTCCGCATCATCTCAAATTAATTATTAATTAATTTAACGGACTAATTTCTCCAATACTTCGAGAAAATCATCCCGATTCACTGGCTTTGCCAGATAGAAATCAGCACCTTGCTTCAAACCCCAAAATCGATCCATATCGGTATTTTTAGTCGAACACATCACTACTGGAATCTTCTTGGTATCAGCTTGAGATTTGATCGTACGGCAGATTTCAAATCCGCTACGTCCTGGTAAAACAACATCCAAAAATACAATATCTGGCTTATTTGTATTTAGATAACTCAGTGCATCTTCTCCATTGATTGCAACAATTACACGCCAACCGATGTTTTCTAAATAATTAGTAAAAATCATCCGATCGGTTTGGATATCTTCGACAATTAGTGCTGTAGACATAGTGGGGAAAGGGGAAAGGGGATGGGGGAAAGGGGAAAGGGGAAAGGGGAAAGGGGAAAGGGTGTCTATCCCATCTCCCATCAAAATCACTTTACGGATAGATTATTTAGATATTTTTCAGCAATATTTAGAACCGTTTCTGATTGGACTGGTTTAGTCAAAAAGTCGGTTGCGCCGACAACTTTGGCACGTACTCGATCGATCGTGCCATCATTACCTGTCAAAATCAAAATTGGTGTATGTTTAAAAGTGCTAATTTTTCGGAGCCGACTACAAATTTCATAACCATTTGCATTTGGCATCACCAAATCTAAAAAGATTAACTGTGGCTTTTTGGCAACGACGATCGGAATTGCCTTGAGGGAGTCCATCACACTAATAAATTGATAACCTGCTTGCTGAAAAATTTGCTCCAATCGATCGCACACAAATGGACTATCATCGATACAAATAACCAATGGCGCGACGAATCCATTCTTATCTGGATCGATCGGACTCAGATGATCGGGTAAATCGACTAGCCGCAGCATTTCAGACTGAAGATGCGCTCGAAAAGATTTGCCGATGATCGCTGGAGCTTTATTCGTCGTTGCGGCAATTTCTCGAATACTTTGTTTTCCATTCAAGGTGAATCGCAGTGCTTGATATGTAGCTGGCGAAACTATCCGTTGAAACGCTGATGCATCGACAATTTCGATCGATCGATCGGGTGAAATATCTTCTAGTCCCGCCTGTTGCCATTGCTGTTGTTGTTGGACTGCCAAATCCAATGCTCGATCAATATCGATCAGCGTTAATTGAGGGCTAAGTTGCTGTTGAGCAATCTGTTCGTAACTAACTTTTTCAGCTCGAACGATATCAAACAGCACTTCCACAATCGTCGCTTGAATCTGCTTAATCAATCCATTGCGACTAATTCGACTTTGATGCGCCCAATTAACCAATAGATAATATTCCCAGCAGCTATCTATCTCTGCGGGAGTCAATGCCGAAATATTTGTCAGTGCCTTAATGCGGACTTGAAGATCCTCCGCCGTACTCACATCTACACCTGAGATCGTTGAATTTCTCACCCAACGGCGAATTGGATGACTACCACCCGTCGCATAAAGGATGCGACCCAGATAGAGATAGAGACACCACTCTTGTCCCAATGAACTTTTTAGTAAAATACGTCCACTGAAATGTTGGTGCTTGATCTCACTCAACTGAGCAGCCAAAAGATCGAGCGTTATATATTCAGCAACCATTTGATTTCTCTCTTGTCAGCAGTTACCATCGCGATTCAGATCGGGCTAAATTGTATCGATCCTGTATCGTTATTATTCCCAGCATCGATCTGTTTTGCTCACACTTGGAAAAATTGGGGTGTGGAGGTGTGCGTGTTTCTTACTTCCCAACTCACATACCCCCTCCCAAAGAATTATCAAGATATCTTGACAAAACTTGAATTTTGTTCATTTTGAGCATTTTAGATCGAACCAATTTGATAAAAATGAAATTAGCCTCTGTTTGGAACCTCATCGCGATTAATTGTCGTCTATGGGTACAATCTAAAATGACAATTTAGTATTTTTGTCAAATAACTGTTATACTTCTTAATAGTAATGAGGCAAAGCTAAATTTCTATCGACAACCGACTGTCTCACAGTAGAGTTATTTTGCTCACAATCAATAGTAGGAGTGAATTATGTCTAAATCCTTCGACCTATCCCTAGAACAACAATTCAACATTCGATCGTTCGAGCACCAAGTTAGCGGAATGAGTCACCAACAGGCTCAGGAATTTCTAGTTAACTTATATAGACAAATGGTTCTACAGGAAAATAGCTACAAAAACTTGCTGAAACATCAGTGGGGAATGGACGCACCTGAACAACAAGCAGCTTAGTCTGTAGTTGATAGTGGATAGCTACAACTGTTACTGAGCGGCATAAATTAAGCCACAAGGTAGATCCTTTCATCTCTTCCCAGAAATGTCTTACACCAGCGATCTCGTTTTCTGTCTGAACCTATAGATAAAGGTGGAGATTGGGGCGCAAGCTGTACAGACAGATAAGATTAGGTATAATCAACGTGGTGTCATTGCTATTGCTAGCGTTACAATGGTCAAAATTGTGGCTGAAAAGAGCCATTGCCAAAGTATCTAAATAGCTGTTTTATGTTTGATTGTATTATTGTCGGGGCAGGTCCCGCTGGGGGCAGTGCAGCCTACCATTTAGCCAAGCAAGGTCGATCGGTATTAATTTTAGAGAAATATGATCTACCTCGGTATAAACCCTGCTGTGGGGGCGTATCCCCTGCGATCGCGCAGTGGTTTGATTTTGATTTTAGTCCGGCAATTTCAGCACGGGTTAATACCTTGCAATATACCTGGAATTTAGAAGATCCAGTTGATGTGACGCTCGAAGATCAAGAACCAATTTGGATGGTGCGACGAGATGTTTTCGATCATTTCCTCGTCCAACAAGCTCAAAAACAAGGAGCAGAACTCCGTGATAATACGGAAGTCACTAGTATAGAATTTAAAGTCGATCGCTGGCAAGTAAATACTTCAAATGGCAGTGTCGAAGGAAAATATTTGATCGCTGCTGATGGTGCCAAAGGCAACATGGCAAAATGGTTGGGCTTCAAAGATTTCAAACATCGTTTAGCTGGTACACTAGAAATAGCAGCTCCGACTGAGAGCATTAAAAATACCATTAATTTTGAATTTGGGCTAGTCAAAAACGGTTATGTGTGGAACTTCCCCAAAGCCGATGGCTACTCAGTTGGTATTGCTACCTTCCGAGGCGGTGAATCCCAAGACTTCAACAAAATCCTCGATGTCTATGGCAAAGGTGCCTTGGGCATCGATGCTAAAAACTTCAAACTAGCCGAACACCCCTTGTGTCTCTGGGATGGCGATCGAAAACTACATACCCAAAACGCTCTCCTAGCTGGAGAAGCCGCTGCTGTCGTCGATCCGATGACAGCAGAAGGCATCCGCCCATCAATTTTCTCTGGCATTAAAGCCGCTGAAGCCATTCATGCGGCACTCAGTGGTACCAGCAACGCCCTAGAGAAGTATACTGAAATCATGACCACTGAATGGGGCGCGGACATGAAATGGGCGCAACGTTTGTCTGGTGCTTTTTATCAATTTCCCAAGGTTGGTTACAAAGCCGGAATTAAACGTCCTTCCGCTAGTCTGACGATGGCAAAAATCTTGACTGGCGAATTAAGCTACTCGGAGATTGCTGGAAAAGCAATTAAGCGACTTAGTGGTAGTTTATTTGGGAAATAATTAATAATTAATAATTAATAATTAAAGCATATCCCCGACTTCTTCAAGAAGTCGGGGATGTAACCTAACACAAATTCTTTTGAGTTGATGCGGAGATCTTTACCCCCCAACCCCCCTTAGAAAGACCAGGGCAGGGTGGTTTCATACACCGTCAGCCTCAATCGCTTAGTCCACTTCAGTGGACTTTCGCTCTTAGCCCCTGCTTGGTGCGCTGTCTTGTCGTTTTTTTATTCGGGGGTTCCCCCCGAATAAAAACGCCGCTAAACCGTCGGGAAACCCGATTCGTGACAAGTTAAGAAAACCAGAGGTTTGTCAAGGGGAGAAAGATTTGATGTCAAACTCAGACTAGCACAGAGTTAGAACCAAGTTTGACACATGCCTAAAAAGCGGACAACAAATCGCGACCACGCCAAGCG
>JANYDE010000123.1 GCA_025359915.1 Chamaesiphon sp. 336R_metabinner_41
TCCCCTATCCCCTATCCCCTATCCCCTATCCCCTTTCCCCTTTCCCCTTTCCCCTATCCCCTATCCCCTATCCCCTATCCCCTGTCCCCTTTCCCCTTTCCCCTACTCTTCCCACACACCTTCCCAACAATCCAAATACTCCCAACTTTATGAGACTCGATCGACTGCCGCGCCATGTGTGGATTTTGAGTATTGCGAGCCTATTGACAGATATCAGTGCGGAGATGATTCGCTCAGTGCTGCCAATCTTCGTGTTACTAAATTTACAAGGTGGCGCATTAACAATTGGTGAGATCGAAGGCGTTGCAGCGGCAACACTCGCCATTATGCGAGTATATTCGGGTGGCATTAGTGATTACTTGGGAATGCAAAAAGGACTAGCTGTCATTGGCTATGGACTTTCCACCCTGATGCGTTCTATTCTACCGATCTCCGTCGATCCATTGTGGGTGATCGGCTCTCAATTTGGCGATCGATTCGGACAGGGACTTAGTGTGGCTCCCCGCAAAGCATTGATGGCAGATATTACCTCTACCGAAATGCGCAGCGAGGCTTATCGATTACGACAATCGCTACTGATTGCAGGTGCCTGTGTTGGTTCAATTATCGCTGGCGGAATTTTATTATTCTCCCAAAATGACTACAAAATGGTGTTTTCGGCTGCCGTCGTGCCTAGTTGCATGGGTGTCGCCTTATTTATCATTGCGGTTAAACCAGTCCAAAAACGGAAGAAATTATTGATGATGCCAGCCGAAATGACTGGTTTACTAGCTGGCGGCGATGAATTTTACGGGCGGACACCGTCGAATACCCAAACTCGCTATCCACAGAAATCGGATTTATCAACCCAACGTTACAACCCGATTTACTGGAAAGATTTACCATATTTAGGATCGGAATATTGGTTGCTACTCGCTGTTGCGATCTTTTTTAATCTTGGTAATTCTAGTGATGCTTTCCTGCTGATGAGATCGGTAGAAATTAGCATTTCACCAGCTTTGATTCCGGTAGGACTGATAATTATGAATTTAGTCTTCGCGCTAGTATCCTATCCGATTAGTGCGATCGTCGATCGAGTCCTCAAGGTGCGTCTGCTGCTCACCGGATTTTTACTTCACGTCATCGTTTACTTTGGATTGGCAGTCGTCACCACAAATGTCCAGATTTGGTGTTTATTTGCCCTGTATGGTCTTCATTTGGCAATGATTCAGGGTTTGTTGATCGATATGGTCGATCGCGCTGTGGAGCCAGCTAGACAAGGTACAGCATTCAGTCTTTTCAATCTATCGATCGGCATCACGCTCCTAATTTCCAATTTGATTGCTGGTTGGTGTTGGAATGCCGTAGGCTCTGGATTTACCTTTACCGTTGGTGCCTTTTTCGCCTGTATTGCCACTCTGATTCTATTAATTGGCAGTGAGGAACAAGAAGCAGATTAGGCAGAGTACGGCAATCCTATAAATTTAGATTGAATAATTTAGGGGAAAAGATTTAGCTTCTTTTGGCTTGATGTAGACAATTTGCTGGGCGTATAATTTTAACTCGTCAAATCGATCGCGAGTCAAATGTGCCGAAATAGCTTGTCCATCAGCCAAGGCTAATTCTACTTGAATCTCCCAGCCCAAATGAATCACCCGCGTCACTGTCGCCACCGTCATCGTCCGATCTGGGGTCGTCTCGATCGATATATCCTGAGGACGTAAGAATACCTGGGGATGATTTGCCTCATACCCATTATTGTGAAAGATATCCGCACTGCTGGGCAACACGTTCACAGGGCCGATAAAGCTCATCACAAACGCACTCGCAGGTCGGTCATAAATCTCCGCTGCGGTGCCTACCTGCTCGATTTGACCCTTATTCATCACCACGATCTTATCGGCCACTTCCATCGCCTCCTCCTGGTCGTGAGTGACAAATACCGTCGTCACATGTACCTCATCATGCAGCCGCCGCAACCAAGCCCGCAAATCCTTTCGCACCTTGGCATCCAACGCCCCAAACGGCTCATCTAATAATAATACCTTCGGTTCCACCGCTAGCGAACGCGCCAAAGCCACCCGCTGTCTCTGTCCCCCCGACAATTGCGACGGATATCGATCGCCCAAACCCGCCAACTGCACCAAATCCAACAACTCGTCAGCCCGCGCCTTGATCTTGGCTGGACTCGCCTTGCGAATCTTCAATCCAAAGCCAATATTTTCCCGAATTGTCAAATGTTTGAATAGTGCATAATGCTGAAATACAAATCCAATATTTCGTTCCTGGACACTCTGATAAGTAGCATCAGTTCCCGTCAACCAAATCGCCCCACTATCCGGCGTTTCCAACCCAGCAATCAGCCGTAGCAACGTCGATTTACCAGACCCCGAAGGCCCCAGTAGTGCCACTAGAGCACCCGATTCAATCTCCAAATTAACATTATCAACAGCCTGAAAACTGCCAAATTGCTTCGATACGCTCTTTACTGAAATTCCCATTTTTAAAAATACCTAATAACTAAACTTTGAAATCGACCTATTCCGAACTTACACTGACTATCAAACCTTTATTTTATACTCCCATCTCCCATCTCCCATCTCCCATCTCCCATCTCCTATTACTACTCCAGATCGAGCGGAAAACCGTGATATCTTAAATATAGTATTCGATCAAACTGCTTGTGGAACTCTCTTCTAGACTGGAATATGCTTTAATCGCCCTACTCGAAATTGCCGATCGTCAAGCTCAAGGTAAACCGCTCAAAGTCAATGAGATTGCTGCTAGTCAAGCCTTACCCGAACGCTATCTCGACCAGATTTTCACCTCCCTCAAACGTCAAGGCATTCTCTCCAGTCAGCGGGGAATGAAAGGTGGCTATTCACTCGCTAAAGAACTGTGGCAAATCACCTTGCTGGATGTAGTAATTGCGATCGAAGGTGGTGGCGATCGCAAAAAGATCGATCCAACGACTACCAATACTCTCGAAAAAACTGTCATCATTCAAACCTTTGAAGGCATCAAAGAATCAGTCAACGAAATTCTCATTAGTTATACCCTACAAGATTTAGCTAAAACATTAGAAACTCAGCGGCAGAGCAGTCCAATGTATTATATTTAGGGGATAGGAGATAGGAGATAGGGGATAGGGGATAGTAGTTTAGTGGTAGATAATTAGGGTGGATGTTGCCGACTATCTAGAATTTTTGCTAAATACTATTTATCTTTGATTCGCGTTTTACTTTCCAAAATTTCCTTGATTACCAGAGTGACTGCGGCGAGTAAAGCGAGTAAAACTGCAGCCGAGAAAGCAGCTTCAGTATTATAATCTTTGTAAGCTTCCTCCACGAATAGCGGTAAACTTTGAGTCGTATTTGCGACATTTCCCGACACCACAGATACGGCACCAAATTCACCCATTGCGCGGGCATTTGTCAACAATATTCCATACATCAAACCCCAGCGAATATTCGGCAAAGTCACTCGCCAGAAAATCTGCCAATCACTTGCACCAAGAGTTCGAGCGGCTTCCTCTTGATCTGTTCCCGATTCCTCCAGTACTGGAATTACCTCTCTCACGACAAACGGCATACTCACAAAAGCTGTTGCCAAAATCATCCCTGGTAGAGCAAAGACAATATCGATACCTTTGTCATGAAACCAACTACCAAACCAGCCTTGACGACCATAAAGTAACATCATCATTAAGCCAGCAACCACCGGAGAAATCGACAAAGGTAAATCGATAATACTTAATAATAATGTCCGTCCTGGAAATTGATGTCGGGCGATCGACCAAGCAGCACATAAACCGAAGACAGTATTGATCGGGACGACAATTAATGCGAGCAATAATGTCACCTTAACTGCATTGAGAAAATCCGGTTCTTCAAAATTAGATAAGAATGGCTCAATCCCTTTGTGAAATGCCTGATAAAAAACATTAATCGCGGGGATATAAATAATCAGGCTGATATAAATAAGAGAAGATCCAATTAAAATAATTGGAATCCAATTAATGTGCTTCTGGTTTCGACCCCGCTGTACCAAAGTACCCTCTGAATTACTATTTTTCATGCCGCTGTCCCCACGCTTGTAAAACGTTAATCCCCACTAGTAAAATCAGCGAAATTCCCAGTAAAACAACCCCCACAATCGTCGCACCTTCATAGTCATATTCTTCTAATCGTTGAAAAACTAACACAGGCGCGATCAAATCCTTAAATGGTGTGTTCGATGAAATAATCACCGTCGAACCATATTCCCCTACCGCACGGGAAAACCCCAACGCCATCCCCGTCAAGATTGATGGTAATAGTGGCGGTAACACCACTTGCCTGAAAGTTTGCCAATCCGATGCACCCAGACACCAAGCAGCCTCCTCAATATCCCGCTCCAGCTCCATCAACACAGGTTGCACTGTGCGAACGATAAAGGGCAGCGAAATGAATAACATCGCCATCCCCACCCCCAACCGTGTGAAGGCGATTTTAACCCCCAATGGTGCGAATAAACTCCCAATCCAGCCATTGTCACTGTAAACTGTAGCTAATGTCAGCCCAGCAACTGAAGTCGGTAGCGCGAACGGTAGATCGATCGAGGCATCAACAATCCGTTTCCCAGGAAAATCATACCGCACTAATACCCACGCGATCGCCGTGCCAAATACACCATTAATTAACGCCGTAATCAAAGAAGTCGTAAAAGTAACATCATAAGTCGATAAAGCTAACGGACTTGCCGCCACTTCCCAAAACTTCTGCCAACCAACACTTCCAGCCTTGGTAAACATTGCCGCCAACGGCAAAAACAGCATTACACTCAAGTAAAACCACGTAATCCGCCACGTCCATGATAAATTACGGATTCGATCGAACCACTGTCGCCAAGCTGGTTTTGGTTTGACTAGACGGGCGTTGATGACGCTGCTCATATCTCAAGAGTAATTTGGAGTGTGGAGTTACTTTACCACCACCCGAACCAAGAATCTACGGTATCTCAATCGGAATAGTGTTTTAGTCTAGTAATAATCTTAGCAACATCGATAGCGCAGGTCAAATCAGCGTGCGATCGAGTCTAAATTAAGAGGATGAAATATCAGTCGATCGTGTGCTAAAATACGATGTTTGGACTCTAAATATCAACTCTTCGACGTGCTCAGATGAGACCGTATCGAGCTATGTAGATGTAGGCGACACATTATAAGCTGATTTAATTTAGTCAACGTGCGTGTACATCGATAGGAGGCGGATTAAGACGGAAGCGAACACCACTAGGATAAACTATAATATTGCATGGCCAGTCAGAAAACAGTAGATATCGGTTTCACTCTCGACGATTTCGCGGCATTACTAGATAAGTACGATTACCACTTTAGCCCTGGCGATGTCGTTGCTGGTACCGTATTCAGTCTGGAGCCACGGGGTGCTCTGATTGACATTGGCGCGAAAACCGCCGCTTATATTCCAATTCAGGAGATGTCGATCAATCGTGTCGATCAACCGGAAGAAGTATTACAGTCTAACGAGACTCGCGAATTTTTTATCCTCACCGATGAGAATGAAGATGGGCAACTCACCCTCTCTATCCGCCGGATTGAGTATATGCGGGCATGGGAACGGGTACGTCAACTGCAAGCTGAAGATGCTACCGTGCGCTCCCAAGTATTTGCTACCAACCGTGGTGGTGCGTTAGTCAGAATTGAAGGATTACGCGGATTTATCCCTGGTTCCCACATCAGTACTCGCAAAGCGAAAGAAGAATTAGTTAACGAAGAACTCCCGCTCAAGTTCCTCGAAGTAGATGAAGATCGCAACCGTCTGGTACTCAGCCACCGTCGCGCATTAGTCGAACGGAAGATGAATCGCCTCGAAGTCGGCGAAGTCGTGATCGGTTCGGTACGCGGGATCAAGCCTTACGGTGCCTTCATCGACATCGGTGGAGTCAGCGGATTGCTACACATTTCCGAGATTTCTCACGATCACATCGATACCCCACACAGCGTGTTCAATGTCAATGATGAAGTCAAAGTAATGATCATCGATCTCGATGCAGAGCGCGGACGGATCTCCCTGTCTACCAAGCAATTGGAGCCAGAACCAGGTGATATGATCAAAAATCGCGATCGTGTCTATGAAATGGCCGATGAAATGGCAGCTAAATATCGTGAGATGTTACTAGCGAAAGCATCTGGACAACCATTAGAATCGATCGAGATTCCTGTTGCAACAGTAGCTGTTGACGATTTAGGCGACGAAGAAATTGAAATTCCATCAGCGATGGAAGAAGCCGAAATCCCACCAGAAATCGAAGTAGCAGCCACTGAAGAAACTGTATAACGAAGTCAGGAGTCAGGAGTCAGGAATATGAAGTTATGCTCATCTGTGCATAATTCCTGTTACAAGCGGCTTTCTCGAACGCTGTCGATCGATACATAATATAAAAAGAGGGCTAGTCCCTCTTTTTATTAAACCTCGTTCATCCACACTTAGCCTTTCCCCTTTCCCCTTTTCCCTTTTCCCTTCCCTCACTATCCCCTAATCCCTATTCCCTATCCCCTAGATTATGCCTCCAAAATGGCCGCGCGAACCAGATCGAAGTGACCCCGAATATCGTAGACTAGATGATATCTGGACTTTTGCCGCTCATGTCGCTGTATTTTCCTCGATCAACTCTGGGATGTGGTTCTTTAATATCTTCCTGCGAGCGAATTGGAGTTGGGCGACAGCCATGACAGGCATCTGGGCATCAGTAATATTGGTACACTATTTGTACGTCTTCAAAATTGCCAATTACTCCCCAAAATCTAATGGCTAACAATCAACAAATCGAAGATCTAGCAGCAGAAATCGGCGATAAAGTCTATATCGATGTCGCTAAATGGCACCTGTATCTCAAAGATGCCAAGCTGCATACCACCGTCGCCGAGCAATTATTACCATTACTAACTAGTGGTTTGACTGGTGATAAACTCACCGAAGTATTGACCAATATCTCGATCGATCTCGGTGGTGGTAGACTCAAAACATCCCTCCTCAGTCTCATCCCCGTCACCGCTCAAGCCCGACTGATGGACATCCTTCAAGAATACGCCCGAAATCTGTAAACAGTTGACAGTTGACAGCGAAGTTTTTAAGTGTCGTAGTGGTAAGGCGGGAACTTCCCAACCTACCTATTACCTATTACCTATTACCTAAAGAATGATTGACCCCGTAGATATCAAACGTAATATTAACATTTTGATCGATCGCCTGGGGAAAACCCAGGAGTATCTTTGACGTTCCTGCATTGACAGCTAAAATTCAGGATTTAGAACAAGTCGCCGCCCAGCCGGAATTTTGGGAGAACCAAACCGTGGCTCAAGCAGCGATGCAAGAACTTAACGACTATAAATCGCACCTAGAACAGTTCCAACAGTGGCAAAATAGCGTAGCCGATGCCCAAACCGCGCTAGAACTGATGGAAATGGAGCCAGATGAGGCTTTAGGTCAAGAAGCAACACAGAACCTATCCCAAGTCAGTTTAGAACTCGATCGATGGGAATTAGAACAGCTATTATCAGGTACATACGATGCGAAGGGGGCAATTCTTACAATCAATGCCGGGGCTGGGGGTACGGATGCCCAGGATTGGGCTGAAATGCTCTTGCGGATGTATACCCGTTGGGCGGAGGATCGTAACTATAAAGTCCAGCTTGCCGAAATCTCCGAAGGAGAAGAAGCCGGACTAAAATCTGCAACATTAGAGATTGATGGTAAATATGCCTACGGTTATCTTCGCAGTGAAAAAGGCACCCATCGCTTAGTTAGAATTTCGCCGTTTAATGCAAATGATAAACGGCAAACGAGTTTTGCAGGCGTGGAAGTAATGCCATTGATTGACAACTCTGTACAACTCGATATCCCTGACACCGATTTGGAAATCACCACCACCCGTGCAGGCGGTAAAGGTGGGCAAAATGTGAACAAGGTAGAAACAGCAGTTCGCATCGTTCACAAGCCCACGGGTGTTGCTGTGAGGTGTACCCAGGAGCGTAGCCAGCTTCAAAATAAAGAGAAGGCTCTAGTCATTCTCAAGGCGAAATTATTAATTATCGCTCAGGAGCAAAAGACGAAGGAAATCGCTGAAATTCGCGGTGATATCGTCGATGCAGCATGGGGACAACAAATCCGTAACTATGTTTTTCATCCCTATCAAATGGTGAAAGATCTCCGCACAAGTGTGGAAACAACTGCCGTTGGTGATGTCATGAATGGTGAAATCGATGAATTTATCGAAGCTTATCTGCGGCAAGAAAATCAGATGGTGAGTGAGTAGTTGTTTCAATATTAAACCTCCAAACAAACCGTTCTTTCACGTAGCCTATCGGAAGAAATCGTGATTAAACACATCACGAATAGATTTTTTGTGTAAAGATATCCAGTCTGGCACCCATCAGGCTGGTATCTTAGTGACAGGGCAAAAGAGATCGCCGTAGAATTTTTAGATTTTAATGAGGTTGAGTGATGGCAACAGTGGCAACAGGTGCATTGCTATGGCAGCGATATCAAGATTGGTTGTATTATCACCCAGGCTTAGGCTTGTATGTAGATCTCAGCCGGATGCGGTTTGATGAAGGGTTGGTTTCCCAATTACAACCCAAGTTTGTCAAGGCGTTTGCCGATATGGACAGCTTAGAAGCGGGAGCGATTGCCAATCCTGACGAACACCGGATGGTGGGACATTATTGGCTACGAAATCCAGAACTAGCACCGACTTTAGAGATCAAGACTGAAATTACGACGACGATCGAATCGATCGCCACATTCGCCCAGAAAGTCCACTCTGGAGCTATTCATCCCCCCCAAGGTGGTAAGTTTACCGATTTTATCACCATTGGGATTGGTGGTTCGGCATTGGGACCACAATTTGTATCTGAAGCACTTTCGCCAGATATCGCCCCATTAAATATTCACTTTATTGATAATAGCGATCCAGCAGGGATCGATCGAGTCCTCAGTCGAATTCAAACTAAGCTGAATACTACCCTAGTTATCGTCATATCCAAGTCTGGAGGCACCCCAGAACCTCGGAATGGAATGATTGAGGTGAAGACTGCTTATGAGGCCCAGCAGCTCGATTTTGCCGCCTATGCGGTGGCAGTTACAGGTGTGGGTAGTCATCTCGATGGAGTCGCCGCAGCCGCAGGTTGGATTGCTAGATTTCCGATGCCTGATTGGGTTGGTGGTAGGACTTCGGAATTATCCTCTGTGGGTTTACTCCCAGCCGCACTTCAAGGGATTGATATTTATGGCATGTTGGCTGGCGCGAAGGAAATGGATATCGCTACCCGCATCCCCGATATCAAAACCAATCCCGCTGCGTTACTCGCCCTTGCATGGTATGCGTCAGGGAATGGGAAAGGGGAAAAAGATATGGTAGTCTTACCTTACAAGGATAGTTTATTACTGTTTAGCCGCTATCTCCAGCAATTGGTGATGGAATCGATCGGCAAAGAAGACGATCTCGATGGTAATAAAGTCTATCAGGGTATCGCTGTCTATGGGAATAAAGGTTCGACAGATCAACATGCATACGTCCAACAACTGCGGGAAGGGATCGCGAATTTCTTCCTGACCTTTATCGAAGTATTGCACGATCGAGAAGGTAATTCTCCCGAAATCGATCCAGGCGTAACGACTGGTGACTATCTCTCTGGATTCCTCCAAGGTACCCGCCAAGCCTTGTACGAAAATAACCGCGATTCGATCACGGTGACGATTCCGGCTGTCACACCTCAAACGGTAGGTGCGCTAATTGCACTATATGAGCGGGCTGTAGGCTTGTATGCTTCGATCGTCAATGTCAATGCTTACCACCAACCAGGTGTCGAAGCAGGTAAAAAAGCAGCGGCTGTAATTCTTCAGTTGCAAACTGATGTAGTGAATGCATTGCAAGCAATGACGGCTCCAGTCACCCTGGCAGAATTGGCGACTAAAGCTGGTTCACCTGATCGAGTAGAAGCCATCTACAAGATTCTACGTCATCTCCAGGCGAACGATCGCGGTGTTACCTTTACAGGCGATCTCGCGCAACCTGGGAGTTTGCTGGTTGCTTGGGTGAATAAATAACCCACGTTGAGCTTAACCGAAAAGCCAACGATCAAACGGTACAACATTTCGCCAAAATGCTTAATCGATCGATAATATTGGCTATTTTTAATCGAGGTGGTTGGCAACACCTAATTTATGGATGGTGGGCAATCCCCACCTTTTTTTATGCGGATAAATCGTTTTTGATAAAGGATGAGGTACAAATTAATTAATAATTAATAATTAATAATTGGGGTGTTAGGATGGGGATTTAAACTCCATCCTAACAACAATCCACCTTTTGAGTGGGGGATTTAACCCGTTGCTCTTTGTTGATACTTGTTCCCAACGATGACGTACTCTCGTTGATAAATGATAATCGATCGATATCGAACTTATATGAAAACTCAAACTCTAGCGCAAGATCGACTTCGATGGATTAATCTCGATCTAGATCTGCCGAAGATCGATGATGGTAGCGATGTCATCCAGGGCTTAACCCAAACTCCTAAAACCTTACCATGTAAATACTTTTATGACGATCGCGGCTCGGAATTATTCGAGCAAATTACCGATCTCCCCGAATATTATCCCACCCGCACCGAACAATCGATCCTCGAAACCTACGTCTCGGAAATCATCGCGCTCACCGGAGCCTGTGAACTAATCGAACTTGGTAGTGGCAGTTCGCGCAAAACCCACACCCTACTCACAGCATACAGCCAACTCGAAGATCCTCTCCATTATTACCCGATCGATGTTAGCGCAGGTATTCTTCGCTCCACCGCCCTCGATTTACTAGCTACTTACCCCCAGCTCAACGTCTGCGGTGTCGCTGGCACCTACGAACGCGCCCTCGCCCAACTCCCACCCCGCATCATCGAAAATCGGATGTTGATGTTTCTGGGCAGCACAATGGGAAATCTCGACGATCGATCCAGAGATATCTTCCTCAATCAAGTCCAGCAGGCTCTTCAACCTGGGGAATTCTTCCTTTTGGGTGTAGACCTCCAAAAACCGATCGATATCCTGGAAGCGGCGTACAACGATGTACAGGGAGTTACGGCTGCTTTTAATCTAAATGTTTTGCACCATCTGAACGATCGATTCGATGGGAATTTCAACCTCGATAATTTCGCACATTTAGCTTTCTTTAATCCCACTGCTAGCCAAATTGAAATGCATCTCAAGAGTTCGATCGATCAAACAGTCAAATTAAAAGCTCTTGATTTAGAAATAAGTCTAAAATTTGGTGAGACTATTCACACCGAAATCTCGCGGAAGTTTAATCTTCCGACGTTAACTGACACCCTTACAGCTCATGCACTCCAACCACTAAAAATCTGGACAGATCCACAATCCTGGTTTGGTTTAATCCTCTGTCAACGGCAATGTTTACTATCGAATGATTGCCCCTAATTTAGCGACCATGAATATCGTGGTGCTTTAGACTATTACTGCGATATCCCCGACTTCTTGAAGAAGTCGGGGATATGTCCCATTGTTCACCCTTTCCAGATTTTTTCAAGCACATCAGACGGTGGAATATCAGCGATTTTACCAGTCCGAGACTTGATTGAAACTGATCGACCATTCTTTGGTAATAGTTTAGCAGGATCGCTCGGACCAAACAGGGCGATCGTGTAAGTACCAACAGCTACAGCCAGATGCATCGGCGCACTATTCGTACATAGCATCAGATTCGCACCTGCAATCATTGCCGCAAGTTTACCGATATCCGTCGGACTAATTACTTTGAGATCGGGACAGACAGCCAAAAATGAGTCGATAAAATCGGCATCATCTGGGCCTTTAATAATGACTACTGGTATATTTGGTTGACGAGTCTGCAAATCTTTGATGATTTGTTGCCACTGCTTCACTGGGTAGATTTTATCAATCCCCAGTTTTTGAGACAATTTACTCGCACCACCGTGGATCAACACATAACCACTTTCCTTAATCCCTAGCCGCTGCTGTTCGGCTTCAGCCCAGTCAATATCCGCTTTAGGTACATTCAGGGCTAAATCGGGACAAGGATCGGTTACACCCAATCCTGTGACCAAATCGTGAAACATCTGCGCCGCATATTGGTCGAGGTTTAGCGCGACAGGATTTGAGAGCAATAATTTACTCACACCCACATCAAAACCAATTCTGACTGGAATCCCAGTCAACCACAGCAAAAAGCCGACACCAAAACGTCGCCCCAAGGACATCGCAACATCATACTCTCGATCGCGGAGAATTCCCAAGAGATTACCCCAATCAGCGGGGCCATTCGTATCTTTGAAATCGAACGGAATTACCTTGTTGACAGACTTGGAAACGCGATATGCCGCAGTCGATCTCGGTTCGACTACCACATCTATTTCTGCCTCTGGGTAACGTCCTTTGAGATTATCGATTGTGGGGAAGAAGAGGATTTGATCGCCAATTCCACCAGGGACAAGAGCCAGGATACGCATTTGTACTCAAGTTACTGCTGTTTGTACATCGATTTTAGCAGTAATAGGGGCTTGGTTGTTGCAGCAGGTTTTAATTCCCCATCCCCCATCTCCCATCTCCCCATTCCTCAGGTACACTAGAAGAAGAAAGAAGTGTATTGAAAATAACTATGATTCAACGTCGTTCCCATTCCCACTTTGACTCGATTCAGATTGCTTATCGAGCTGAAGAATTGATTGGCGCAGCTTCTAATCGCTATAAAATTACCGTTCAAGTGGCAAACCGTGCGAAAAAACGCCACCGCTATGAATCTGACAATATCGACGATCCTTCGATCAAACCTGTGATGCGGGCAATCATCGAAATGTCCGACGAACTCACTCAACCCGAAATTTTGGGAGATTAATTAATCTCTTGCCCCCTCCCCTTCATCAGGGGAGGGCTGGGGTGGGGTAAAAATCTCCGCAGTAACACACCCTACTTTTATGAACAAAGTTCTCAAATCTGGCACCGGATGGCGAATAGGCTGGAATCCAGCAGGGGAATATCAAGGATTAGTTGGTGGTGATGATTGGGCTTTTGAATTAACGACCAACGAACTAGCTGATTTCTGTCGATTGCTGGGACAATTGGTAGACAATATGCGATCGATCCAGGCAGAATTAATGGAGGAGGAAAGTATCGCCTGTGAAGCCGAAAGTGAATTAATCTGGATGCAGGTAGAAGGACTACCGAGCAAATATAGCTTGCGGTTAATCTTAAATACTGGGCGCAGTTGTGAGGGAAATTGGGCGGCTGATATCGTTCCCGATTTAGTTACCGCTGTTGACAGTTTGAAATTTTTTTGAATGGTGATATTGTTTTAAATCATCGTTTTGGTGCAGATGCCGAGGAAGAATTTGAAGCAACACCCCTCGATCCGAATAACAGATTTCAACTGAATAAATAAGTTAGTTTAATTCAAAGATCGACGCAGTTTGCTAATTGCGGCTCCAGAGCCTTTTTCTTTAGCAGTTGTAAAGCAAAGATCGATTGTATCCTGCATTAAGATATTAGGAAAATAACGACTATTTTCACTAATTTCATACTTACCTGCGACTAACTGATAGATCGTCAATCGATACTTTTTAAGAAGCCATACTTCTGGCACATTAAAAGGTAAAAAATCCAACTCTGATGTGAAACTAGTTACATCGATTTCGATCGCCAAATCTGGTGGAAGATCTACCTGCCAGTCAATCTGATCCTTGCCTACTGCGGCTTGCCAATTGTCGATATAAAAGCAATAATCTGGCTCAATACCGCCAACTTCCGGCAGATTCATCGTAATCGGCGTAAATGCCTCGTAATTACGATCTTGGCTCTCTAGCAAAACTTCCACTATTCTAGCGATTAAATGGGCTTCTCGTCCGTGTCTGGGTAATGGACTCGTCAACAAAATCTCTCCATGACGATATCTTAGTCGAGGAATCGAGCCATCGCCCCGACTATCGCGTAATTGACAAAAATCTTCCCATGAGCCAGGAATTCGCAATACCGAGCCTGGTGGAATTGAAATGCGATCTGTAGAAACAACTGCGTACACGATCGAAACTCCCTAGAATGAGATAATTTAATTATAACCATCTTTGAATTCCATTAATGTCGATCGATCGATGATTAACTAAATTTGCTTATGTTACTAGGTCAATGGTTAGGGTTTGTAGCTTTAGTTTTATCGCTATATATTTTGTGGCAGATTCGGCAGATGTTGCTAATTGTATTTGCTGCAATAGTTTTAGCGACAGCATTAAATAAGTTAGCTCGAAAAATCCAGTATCAATTAAAACTTACTCGAACGGTAGGAATATTAGCCTCGATCTCTATTTTTACAGGGATTTTAGTTTGTTTCTTTATTCTGATCGTCCCGCCATTTATCACACAGTTTCAAGAATTGACGACGACAAAGTTTCCCGCAATTCTCAAATCCTCTAGTCAGTGGGGTGCTAATATTGGATCTTATATTCCAGCTCCATTAATTCCTTATTTACCAAACATCGAAGATCTCACCAAACAGATTCAACCGTTACTAAAATCTTTTGCTGGACAATCGCTGTCAATATTTTCTAGTTCCCTGGGTGCGTTATTGAATTTATTGTTTATGATAATTCTAACGCTGATGCTGCTAGCGCAACCTACAGCTTATCGTCGCGCTTTTATTGCTTTATTTCCCAGTTTTTATCGACGGCGAGTTGATGTGATTTTGGCTGAGTGCGAGGTGTCTTTGGGTAAGTGGGTTGGTGGCGCGATTCTGAGTATGATCGTAGTTGCGGTACTTAGTTTAATTGGTTTATTAGCATTAGGTATTCCCCTCGCTTTAGCCCAAGCGATTCTAGCTGGATTACTCAATTTTATCCCCAATCTTGGGCCGACTATGAGTGTCGTAATTCCGATGGCGATTGCTTTACTTGATGAACCGTGGAAGGCTGTAGCAATATTTATTATTTATTTTCTGATTCAACAGTTTGAAAGCAATTTTCTTACGCCATATATTATGGCTCAACAGGTATCACTCTTACCAGCTATTACTTTAATCGCTCAAGTATTTTTTACAACTTTCTTTGGTTTCATGGGCTTATTATTAGCACTGCCATTAACTGTAGTTGCCAAGGTGTGGATTAATGCTGTCTTGATTGAAGATATTCTCGATCGATGGAAACAGATCCACATTAGTTATGATAAATCCATCTACGATGAAGAGCTTACCGATCCGTGGCAAAATCCCCCAATCGAAACAGAAATAGTGATGACAGAATCAGCAGAATCGATCGATTCTCCCAATTAAGCTGGCGATCTTAGTTCAGCCCCTAATTGAATGAGGGTAGTTAATTGAGATTGATTTAATCCTTTGTTGAATATTGATGGTAAAAATCTTCGTGGAGCAAAAGAACTAGGACTTACGCATTGACGGAGTGGTAGAATAGTGCATTGAGGGAAAGTGTAGTTTTTGAATATAGGTGTCAGACAATTAGAGAACTGAGCAGACCATCCACAGCACAATGTAATCTGGACAAATATGTTCTATTCCTGT
>JANYDE010000007.1 GCA_025359915.1 Chamaesiphon sp. 336R_metabinner_41
GCAACTACTTCCCAAAACCGCTGTCAACTTATTGCTAGTAGAAATAGAGAGTAAACGAGATCTGCTGGCTTCTCAGGGGCTGGCGTTAGAATTAGTTTCGATTCAATTCTAGTATCTATGCATTGGTGCAAGATGTGAGAATAGAGAGTAAACGAGATCTGCTGGCTTCTCAGGGGCTGGCGTTAGAATTAGTTTCGATTCAATTCTAGTATCTATGCATTGGTGCAAGATGTGAGCTTAAAAATAGTAACGATTTTGACAGCCAGAGCGACGAAAAATCGTTGTGGCTGTGGGAATCGGACTAGGGGTTAATGCTGATGCCGAAAAATAGGAACCGCCCCAGAGTCAGTAAGATTCCCCCGACGATGGTGACAGTCAGACCCGTGAATATATTTCGCTGGGCTAGTTCCTTCCCGTCTAACCGAGTACCCAAAGCTTTTGTCCGCTCGTCGAACTTGGTATCAAGGGTGTTAATTTGCCCGTTGATGCCTTTAAAACCTACTCGTACTTCTTCACGAAGTCCAGTCATAGAACTAGTAAGGTCTGTGATTGCTTTAGCATTAGCCTCGGTGGTTTTAGCAAGAGCTTCAGTGGTTAAGGTAAGAGTTTCAAGCCGTCGATCGATTCCTTCAGTGGTTTTAGTAAGGTCGGTAATCGCCTTGGTATTAGCTTCAGTGGTTAAGGTGAGAGTTTCAAGCCGTCGATCGATTCCTTCAGTGGTTTTGGTGAGGTCAGCAATCGCCTTAGCATTAGTTTCGGTGGTTAATGTGAGAGTTTCGAGTCGTCGATCAATCGATTCAATCGCTTTAGTGTTAGCCTCAGTCCCACGACCGATCGCTTCGAGCCGATCGGACTGCGTAGCAATCGACCTGGTATTACCATCGATCGCTGTTTTCAACTCCCTAATGTCTGTACTCGTTGTTTGTGTCATATTGGTAACAGATATTGTTAATATATTTGCGGTTCTCAGCCGCTGGACATCCCCGTTAGTTGGTCGCTAGGCGGGGATTCCTCTATTTTAGAGCTAAAATCACCGCCAGCGTTACTTTACAACTGACGCTGGTGGTAAGGACGAGTTACCAGCCGATCAGTTGGTAAGTCGAAAACGAGCTAACAAGCTACCAATTCAGCTTCAGCTTTTTTAGCAGCGCGTTTCTGAGCGGGGGTGAGTGATGTTCGACCGACTACTTCGACGATAGCTGAAGGTAGGTCTTCGACCAACGATTCAGGTTCGATAACTCCAACAATTTCAGGTTCAACAGCTTCAATAGGTGCCGGAATCGAGATCACCGCCATAACGCTACTAATCCAAGCACCAATCGTCGCGATCGCTTTAGCAACTCGGAACTTACCAGTGATGACTAATTGAGCCTCAGAGACAAATAACCGTTGATTGACATCAGTATTGGCAACCGCAAAATCAATGGCAATATCACCATCAATGGCAGTACCAGTGATAGTTGTATCTTTGATTTGAGCAGACAGAATAACAACGGAAGCAGTGAAAGTACGCATGAGATTGGCTCCTAAAAAGTAAATAATTTTCAATAACAAAAAGCGCAGCAAAATTAGCCTCTAAAGGAATAAAGGCTAATTTCACCAAATATCAACAGTCAAAGACTATGCAGCAACAGCAGCTTTGGCAGGTAGTTGGACTTCAAACACAGTGACAACAGGCTTAGAACGGAGTTCGCCATCTTCGTCATTCCAATGCTCGAAGGTCAGAGTTCCAGTAACTGAAACTAGGGCACCTTTGGCAATGTAACCCGCAGCATTAACGAGGCTATCACCAACGAATTTCAACTTATGCCAATCAGTGGCATCTTTAGTAACCTTGACAGCCAAAGATGTTTCAGCGATTTGAAAAGAACCGGAACCATCATTACGAGGGACATCATTAGTTTGAACAACGCAACCAGTATGACCAGATACAGTAACTTGCATGAGATTGACTCCTAAAAGAATAAATGATTTCACTTTTACAAAGCGAAGCAAAACTAATCTCTAAATTAGTAGAGATTAATTTCATCAACAATAAACAAATACGAGTCTAGAGTTATTACTGTAGTTGTTGGAATGCTTGATAGAATTGAGTTAATTCAGTTACTTTTAACTGCTCGATCGACAGAATCAGTTTAGTTATTGAACTGAAAAAATCACTCTTCTGGATTTACATAAGTGTTCGGAATCAATCGCCATTCCCGACCTTTCCGTCCTTCACCCACTGCTACTCTGCGCCAGTGCCATTTGCGCCAGTGTGGACGCGGTGAACTTCGGGTACTTTCACTGTCCTCAACATCGCTTTTCTGCTTGAGGATATAGCGTTTCTGTTCGATCGAGATTTGGCGGATTTGCCAGTACTTTTCGCTGGGGGTCTTCTTCCCAAACCCTTTAGTAATCGACTCGCTGGGCAGATCTAGGGCAATTGCTTCCGGCAAGAACTCGATCGACATCACAATTTGCAAGGCAAGTTGACGCAAATCGTTAATAATTTGGAGATTTCGACTGCTCAGATCACCCTCTTCATCAATATTCGAGATATCTCTGTCCACGGCTAGATTGACTCACATCTTGCACCAATGCATAGATACTAGAATTGAATCGAAACTAATTCTAACGCCAGCCCCTGAGAAGCCAGCAGATCTCGTTTACTCTCTATTTCTACTAGCAATAAGTTGACAGCGGTTTTGGGAA
>JANYDE010000020.1 GCA_025359915.1 Chamaesiphon sp. 336R_metabinner_41
CAACCGATTTACTCTGCCCGTGTCAACCTCAACTACCGTGTTCTCGGCTTATTGGAATCTGACCATATTTACTGGTATTGGATTGGCGCACATGATGAGTATGATGAATTGCTTAATCGGATGTAAAAGACTCGATCGATCGATTGGTATTGAGGAGTATTTTTATATCCTGTTGGAATGCTCGATCGATTAGCTTGGGTTCGATCGCCGCTATGCCAACGCTTCACTCTACCGAACCTACAATCTAAACGTATCTCGCGATCGTTCTACAGGCACTGAGTCAACACAATGTTAAGATTCAGATATTATCACCGATTTGGTCATGCCAATCCCATCTTTACCAAAACTAAGCAGCTTACCGAATAATCTCCCGATCGAAGGTGCCGTTCGGATTGAGCTAGTGGAGGGTATGCCGCTATTTACAGCATCTAGCTTCGTCCTCGCTAGAATCGAACAGTTACTGGCAAAACAACTAGACTTTGCTCTCAGCCCAGAAGAAGAGCAAGAACTTGACAACTATGAAGAGATTGATGATTATTTGAGCTTTGTAAACCGTACCATGCGGAATGTATCTTTAAATGAAATTCCGCAAGCATCGTAACTGTGTCTCGCAATAAAATTCCTGAAACCATTCAAACTCAAGTACGCCAACGAGCGCGGCATTTATGTGAATTTTGTCATGCTGATGAGACGTGGCAATATGTACGGTTTAATGTAGACCATGTGATGCCATTATCCCTGGGAGGAGACGATAGCTTGGGAAATCTCACACTGGCTTGCTTCCACTGCAACCGACGGAAAACCAATCGACTCACAGCACTAGATCCTGAATCAGCAACAGAAGTAGCTATCTTCAATCCTCGACAAGATAATTGGCGAGAACATTTTATTTGGTCGGTGAATGGGTTGCTGATTGTCGGAGTAACAACAATTGGTAGAGCAACTGTGGCTGCATTAGTACTAAATCGAGAGCGAGTGCTACCAATTCGGGCAGCAGATCGTGAAATTGGGCGACACCCACCATTTGACGATCCGATTCAGACTCGATTCGATTCGTAGGTGGGATTGAAGCCCTCGCAACCCAGCAATTCTGGTGTTTGAGGCTCGATTGATATTGAGGAGTATCTTTTCCTGTTGAAATTATCGATTGATATTATTGATGTTGGGTTTTGTTTCACTTTACCCAACCTGCAACTCTCGATCTATGCTTGAGATTGGACGATCGATCAGGTTGAGATTGTTAGATCGATAGTTTAGATTGAATGATCGATTGGTTTGTGATTGTTAGATTGGTCGAACGTTGATGGTTATCGATCGAATTTAAAGATCGATCGTGTTGTTCATTTGTTGACGTAGCTTCTCATTCTGATAATCGCAGTTGTTGAAGTTGTTCGATCGTAAATCCAGTTACCTCAGCAACCACATCCAAAGCTATGTTCTTACGGAGTAAATTAATCGCGATTTCCTTCTTACCTTCAAGTTTACCTTCGAGCTTACCTCTAAGCTCACCTTCTAACTGAGCCTTGTTCATCTCAGTCTCATACCAAGCGGACTATCTGGCAATCGTTGGCGTAGCCTACCGGAGGTAATCGATAATGACAATCCCCATTCGCAAGAGTCCAATCAGTCGGTACACACCTACACCTAATTCAGGATCTGGTTTAGCATCACATAAGCTCAGAATTTTATCACTACAATTAGCAGTGAGAATCCATGTAAATGGGTTTTGATTTTCAATCTGTTCTACTGCTTCTCTCGACAGTCTTTTGGAACTTGTTAATTTCTGTTCGATCTTCGCAATCTCAGTTAATTCTTTCTTTTTAGGTTCCCAATATAGATTCTTCCGATCCCAATTTAATAATACTCATAAAACGCCTTCTTCGCCGCACTCATCGACTCATGTGCCGTCCAAGGTTCGGGCACCATCATCATCATCGCATGGGGCAAACTCCGACCAGAAAGAGTCAATAATTCCAGCGCATTATCAAAGATCGTCGAGTCACTACCATCGACATTAATTGCAGGCTTAATCTTATCGATATCATCACCGAATAAATCCGACGCAAATAACGATTGCCGCGCCGTCATCCAGTTGATATTGCCGCGCATGGTATTGATTTCACCATTGTGGGCGATGTAGCGATAGGGATGCGCCCGTTCCCAACTGGGGAAAGTATTGGTAACCGCGAATGCACCAACGCCAACGCGCTCTCCATATCTGGATCTTGGAGTTCGGGGAAATACTGCCCCACCTGCACGGGCATCAACATCCCTTTATACACGAGCGTCCGCGCCGATATACTCGCCACATACCAATGCGCGTCCACCTGCGCCGCCCTAATTGCGGTATGCGCCAGCTTGCGAATCACAAACAACTTCCGCTCGAAGGCTAACTCATCCGCTAATTCCGGCGATTTGGCAATAAATACCTGCTGCATAAACGGTTCACTCGCCTTCGCCGTCTCACCCAAAGAACCATTATCCGTCGGCACATCCCGCCAACCCAATACCTTCAATCCTTCCGCCGCAACAACTTCCGCGAAAATCTGACGGCTGTTCGTTGGCGTAGCCTACCGTAGGTAATCGGATCACCGGATCGGGAGATCCATACACCGCACCGACTCCATACTGTCCAGCAGCAGGTAATTCGATCCCTTCAGCCGCCGCCACCTTCTGCATAAACCTGTGGGGCACCTGCATCAAGATCCCTGCCCCATCGCCAGTATTAGTTTCGCACCCGCACGCGCCGCGATGATCGAGATTTACCAATATTGTCAGTGCTTGCGCCACAATCTCATGCGACTTCGCCCCCTTCATCTGCGCGATAAAACCGATCCCGCAAGCATCGTGTTCCATCTGCGGATCGTATAAGCCTTGTTTGACTGGGTGACTAGTGTTCATGAATTGAGGATGTAGGAATGATCGATTACTGTTAGTACGCTAGGCGAACGGGCTGGATATTAGAATGCACAATCAAGGCTAATTCTAGATCATAACTGTTTTTAACGCATTTTCGGCTGTAGAGTGGCTACTGATACAAATATTTAACCTGGGTGTGTTGTGCTTCGCATTACTCTACTCCAATCTCCAAATTTTCCCGAATATCACACTGTTTTAGGATAATATACGGAAACTAACAACGATACATGCAAAATTTCAGGAGCTTTCTACACCAAAAAATTAGGGTGTCTTTTTTGTTAGTTTAGCCATCTATTGCAGGATCTAATTTCATGAAGCGACGAATCATTTATTTCTTCTCAGCTCTCTTACTTGTTGTATTGATTTTCAATGGTTTTGACAAATCTTTAGCGCAACAAACACCTACTCTTCAGCACTATACAGATGTCGCAGGTTTTCAATCGATTCAAAAGTCCCAAATCATTTTGCCTGACTCAAAAGGCAGAGTGTTTTTGACTCCTGAGCACTACAGTCAAGCAGAAGCATTTTATGCCTTATTTATAGGAAACCCAGTATATAAAGATAAGGGAACCCACCTATTTATGCTGAAGATGAAACCAGGATTTAATGTCAGACCAGGAACTCAGCCTAATGAAGTGATTTTTGACGGGACATTGAGATTTGGAAAGCACGCGGATGTAGTCTTTGCGGGACCGAATCCACAAAAATAGTCTGTGTAGGGATGCCCAATTAAACTGATAGTGCTTTTAAAGCTGTGCAAGAGTTTGAGCAAATCTTTATACTTAATTAGGCAAACATACTCATATATTCATTTCTTGAGGTATTGTAATGACATTTTTAATTAATAACTATAATGAGCTAATGGCACTTCACCGCGTAGTGATGGAGGCTAAATTTAGCTTACAGCCAAACGATCCAGGAATACAGGGTAGTCCATTGGTTTCTATGATTGCCAATCAAACTATTGAATCTCTCATAGAGATGGAGGTTGAAAAAGAGGGAGAAGCTGCACGGTTAAAATGGCAAGAATGGCGAAAGATATCTCCAGATCGCAAAGAATATCAATTTATTCAAGCTAAACTTAAATCAGATGCTTCTTGGAAAACTTGGAGTTTTGATGAACAAGCTAAATACGTGAAAGATTTGGCTAGTCCACTAGAAATCACTGATGAATTAGTTGGTGATTTGCTCAATTTAAGTATTGCATAGCAGGACGGCTTAACGATCCCGTTGCACACCGACCGTATCAAGTCAGCCGTACTAGCAGCGGTTGAACGGGAACGTTACATGCCATTCTCTTCCTCGCAGTCAAATCTGTACGTTGGATTGAGCTTAGAAACCCAACAATTTCAGTGTTTGAGGCTCGATCAATCGGTATTAAGCATCTTTATATCCTGTTGGAATGATCGATCGATTACCTAATTCGAGAAACCCAACAATTTCAGTGTTTGAGGTTCGATCGATCGGTATTGAGGAGTATCTTTATATCCTGTTGGAATTATCGATCTATTACCTTTGGTTCGATCTTGGCTATGCTTTCGTCGTCCAATTTTCGATCGTCAGATTGGGGATTCGATCGAATGTATGACTGACGGATGAAGTATAGTCCTTGTTTGGATGGTATTCATGCGTAGGATCGATCGAGGCTAGATCTTTCGGTTCTGCCTACAGTCCCAGAACATACCTAACTGATGCCTCTACTTCTCTCATTTTATTGGGAGAAAGCATTCCTACGGGGGTTTTAGGGAAACGACTTGGATCTAAAGAGCGCACCTGAAAACATAAAAACACCGTTTCCATTTCCAACCCACTTTCTGCTGTAGAAACACGCACATTTGTTACAAAATCACGATTTATATTTGCGCCTTTAGTGCCTGGAATTACCGTAATTACCATTTGTTTGCGATTGATTTCATCGACAGACAAGATTAAGACAGGTCTTGCTCCAGATTGCTCTTTTCCCTGTGTTGGATTGAGATTAACAAAATATATCTGACCTCGTTCCAAGCTCATCCTTTCAAGCCATCCATTGATGTACCTGCAAACTCTAACTCGATCGCGGCTAGCTCTCTCTGGATGTCTGGATCGTTTGCCATCTCTTCCAACTCAGCTTCTATCTCACTGACAGATTTTCCGAGTGCTGCGGCTCTAATCTGTCGATCGAGACCATCTCGTAGCTGCAATTTATCCTCAACTGGAAGTAAGGCAATTTCACGCTCTAGTTCACAAACTGCTGGCGATCGGTTAGGAGTCATATTTTGCAATGGTTCTGGTTTCGTTAGTATTTTGGGATGGGAGATCGATCGATACAACAAATTTAACATATCCTCCATCGCGATTGAGGAGTATCTTTATATCTTGTTGGAACGATCGATTACCTCTCGGCGCGGCTACGCCAACGATTACCTACTTCGAGAAACCCGACAATTTCAGTGTTTGAGGTTCGATCGATCGGTATTGAGGAGCATCTTTATATCCTGTCGGAATGATCGATCGATCTTTGGTGCAATGGTTTTGGGATCGATCGTTGTTGATGGTTATCGATCGAATTTAAAGATCGATTTTGTTACAGATTCGTTGGCGAAGCTTCTCATTCTGAGAATCGCAGTTGTTGAAGTTGTTCGATCGTAAATCCAGTTGTGCGTGAAATTGTTTCTAATGGAACATTTTCCTGTAGCAAATTAAGAGCTATCTCCTTTTTCTCTCTCAACTTACCTTCTACTTCGCCCTCAAGCTTACCTTATAAATCCGACGCAAATAATGCACAATTAAGACTGATTCTAGAGCTTACTATTTTCTAACGCATTTTCGCGGTTAGGGTAGCTACTGATACAAATATTTAACCAAATTCTAACCAACAAAACCTTATAAACTTTTCCAAAGAATGCTTGAGAGGTTAAGGGTGCAGTAGTAATGGTGATTTTAATGGGTATCGATTTTTGTTTCCGGATTGAAGGATGTAATGAGTGTAAATACATAAACAGTTGTTTCCATACCCATCCTCTTCAATCATGTTAGATACAGCATCATTGGCGCAATTACTTCGCTTCAGTATTAAAACTCTACTTCGGTGATAAATTTTAGTGGCTTACAATAAGGGTGAATTCAATTTCTCACTTTAATAAGTGAATGAGATTATTTATTGTACATGATTATTTTCATTCTAATTTGTTAAGCCAACTCTATAAATAGATAATAAATATGTTGAGATATGACATGAAAAAAATTATAACTTTGGGAATAGTAATTTTTTGCGGCAGTTTAGCATGGGAATTTATATCCGTAGTTAATTCTCGCAGTAGCATACCTAGTAGCAGTTATCGTTTTGAATTTACAGGCACACCTGGAGTGAAGGTAAATGGTACAACAGGCTGGTTAGATCTGAAAGATCCTAACCGCAAGTTTCATTCAAAAAGCTTAGAGGGTGATTTACCTGTCATAGTTTCTTTGGACTATCCATCTGGTACAGTTGTTTCTGCCAGTGGCGCAACGGAAGATCAAGGTGATGTAACTATTAGGATTTACCGCAATGGTATTGAATGCGGAAAACATTATTCTAAAAGTGCAACTGATTTAAATACTAAGTCATGCATCCCTTAACCTCTTTTTTAATGGTTCAATATCTAAGTTGAATTTCTATCTGTAGTTGGCTTGAGGATCGATCGGTATTGAGGAGCATCTTTGTATCCTGTCGGAATGATCGATTACCTATTTCGAGAAACCCAACGATTCCAGTGTTTGAGGTTCGATCGATCGTTGTTGAGGAGTATCTTTATATCCTGTTGAAATTATCGATCGATTACCTATTTTGAGAAACCTGATAATTTTAGTGTTTGAGGTTCGATCGATCGGTATTGAGGAGCAGCTTTATATCCTGTCGGAATGATCGATCGATTATCTATTTCGAGGAACTAAACAATTTTAGTATTTGAGGTTCGATCGATCGGTATTGAGGAGTATCTTTATGTTCTGTCGGAATTATCGATCGATTTGAGGTTGTTAGATCGATCGATACCTGAGTTAAGATGCTCGATCGGTTTTAGATTGTTAGTTGGAATGCTCGATCGGCTACAATTGAGGAAATATGCCATTGCAGTGCGTACTGAAAAAAATATGACGGAACTTCTTCAGCAAGCGATCGCTCAAATTCAACAACTCCCACCCGATCTGCAAGATGCGATCGCGTCTCGCTTCCTAGCCGAGTCGAGAGAAGAGCAAAAATGGGAAACCAGTTTTGCAGATACAACAGACGAC
>JANYDE010000021.1 GCA_025359915.1 Chamaesiphon sp. 336R_metabinner_41
GACACTTTTTTTGTGATATTTGAGTTTGGATGATTAATAAAAATTATAACTGATGCCGATCGGCTCCTAATTGCTGATGGATTCAATTCGATCGATCGAATTGAATGCCATTTTATTGACTTATTCAGCAAGCCCTAGTTAGCCACGGCTGTTCCAATCCTCATCCAGCCCGAAGACTGGATGCAATCAAACACCTGGCGGAATCCAGTCCACAACAGCGTTGGTTCCAATCCTCATCCAGCCCGAAGACTGGATGCAATGTTTGGGATCAAAACTAGGGTCACCAAAACCGGCGTTCCAATCCTCATCCAGCCCGAAGACTGGATGCAATTAAATCCCTACCTGGATTTGAGTATCTTGGGTGAAGTTCCAATCCTCATCCAGCCCGAAGACTGGATGCAATCTGTTATTACTTTATTAGTTGATTGGTAGACGATCCTGTTCCAATCCTCATCCAGCCCGAAGACTGGATGCAATGGCGGACATTTCAAACCTGCTGATATCAACAAGTTCAACAACAACCGCCGCGATCCTATTATTCCTCATATCTGTAGACAGATCGACATAACAGTAAAAAACAGCTCAAACACTGATGACACATACGATCGCGAACCTCCCAGGAATTTGACCATCACTATAGGTTCGCGCCGAGATTCAAAGAATTAATGGCTTGTCAAAATCAGTATAACCGTCTATGCCAAAACAGAATAGATGCTCCTCCCTTGGTGTAGGCAATCGATAGACTCGGATACTATCTAGAGTAGGCTCGATCGTCTTTGTCAATCGATCGCGTAGAGTCTCATACTGACTATCACTCACCCGACATTCAAACACCGATAACTGTACTCGTTGCCCATAATCCTTACAGACAGTCGCCACTTTCCGCAACCGCCGCCGCCCTTCTTTCGTTTCCGTATTCACATCATAGGTGACTAAGATATCCATAAGCTTATTTCTGTATAAAAGGTTGATAACTGGGTACGTCGCCACGTAAATGACGGGCTAATAATCGGGATTGAACGTGGGGAATCAATCCAAATGGAGCTTTTGAATCGATAATTTGATGCTGAACTTCTTCCTGTTTGCGATTTTGATAAGCTTCTAATAAAGTTCGCCGTGCATCATCGACTAGATGTACCGCCCCACCTGGACGAGTCACAAAATCTTTGGGTTGAATTTGTTTGCGATTGATCAGACTCAGGACTAATCTATCCGCAAATGGAGCGCGAAATTCTTCCATCAAATCTAGAGCTAGAGCAGGTCTACCAGGGCGCAGAGTATGCAAGAAACCCATTTGGGGATCGAGTCCTACGCCTTCACAAGCTGACACACAATCATTTTTTAGTAATGTATAAACGAATGATAATAACGCATTAATTGGATCGCGGGGTGGGCGTTTGTTTCGATCGAGCAATGCAAACGTTTCCCGATTTGCGCGGATCATGCCTGTAAAGCTGCCAAAATAGGTTTTAGCCGCATAACCTTCGATTCCCCTCAAAGTATCTAAATCGGGGGCTAGTTCAGCCTTCTGAATCGATTCTGCATGAAGTTTAGCAGTCTTGGTTAGTTGTGCTTTATCTTCTGAATCTTTTGCTTCTCGTGCGGCTCTCATCACTACAGTGCGGGTATTTTGGAGTTTACCAGCTACCATGTAACGCGCGATCGCTAGAGTAGCCCGAGCATCTCTCACCACCTCATGTTGAGCATGTCTCAATAATACATTTCCCGTCGTCGAACCCGCCAATCGTCCTTTAAATCGACCAAATTCTGACAACCAGACTAAACTGCGTCCGTCTTCCCCACAACGATGAATTAAATAGGGACTCATCAGCACATTTCCAAAGGTGACAATACTCCCCAAATGATGGAGCGGAATTTGTTTTTTAACATCCTTTTCAATCTCAACTTTGAGCGTTTCATGATCGAGACGCAAATATGCACCTTGAGTTTGGATGTAGAGCGTATTTAGAAGTTGTTTCATGATAATAAATTTAATTGAATATATTAAAACCGAACATACACAAACATCCTAGAAATGTTGGGTTTCATTCTTCAACCCAACCTACCGTAAAAGGATTATTTCTAAGACTAGATCTGGCAAAATTGGCGATCGAATCCGGCATACAAGCATCAATCAAAGAACAGTCATCACAACGTTTGTCATTAACAGGTGGTGGTAGTTTTTGACTAATTAAAATCTCACGAGTAGCGATAATTATCTGTTCGGTTTGGGTGCGTAATTTAGCATCGATTTTTACTTCTCGCCGCCGCTTCGAGCCAGCATGATAAATCGCACCTAATGGCACATCACAACCGAGCATTTCCTCCAAACAAAGAGCTTGAGCGCAAAGCTGAATATCGTCAGCGAGTCTTGGTTTTTTACTACCAGACTTGTATTCCACTGGATAGGGAATCTCCTCGCGATTAAACTCAACCACATCAGCAATTCCCCGAATCCCCAATCGATGACACCATAGCGGTAAAGCGCGTTCTACCCGCACATCATCAAGTTGTTCGTCGTCGGGAATATCGACCTTTTCATGGACTCTTTGCCCCCGCAGCGTGTAGATATTTTCATCCCAAACTTGCTCGATATGAATCAACGCAAATTGACGCGGACAATAAGCATAGTGCTGAAGAGCACTAATCATCACATAATCTTCTGAATCTGGCACAATAGGCACAAAAAATAGGTATCTTTATTTACAGAGTACCCATTTGATGAAGTATATCGATCGCTATTCTGTTTTATAATCCAGTTAAAACTTGTTGAGCAGTTAAATTAAATTGACTAAATTGAGGCGATACGATAATTTGTTCGGCTGTATAAACTTGTTCTTCGTACAATCCTTCCACCAGTTCTAGAATTGTCACCTTATTTAAAATTGGATCGACAATCCAATATTCAGGAATCTGTCTAGCTGCGTATTCAGATCTTTTATAGCGATAATCTCTTTTTTCTTGTTTGGGACTGACTACTTCCACAACTAAAGTAGGTGGTGGCATATCTGCCAAAATTGTCGATCGATTAGTTTCGCTCAATTCTAGTTCCAAATCTTCAGAAAGAATTGTTAGATCTGGTATACGTGCAGTTGCTCTACCACCCATTACAGAGATTGCAATTTGATTTCTCAATAATTTCGTTGGTATTCCTAATTTTAGAAAGTAAGCTAGTAAAGATATTGAAACTTGCTGATTTTGATGGCTTTCTGGAGGCATAGGGATGAGTTCTCCATTTACAAGTTCACAAAGAGTATCGTTGCCATCGTCGTAGTTGAGGTATTCCTCAAGGGTCATTAACTTAGTCTGAGTTGCAACAACCATAGATTTTAACCTACCTATATTTAGGGATAATCTAACTAATACCTATTTTAATCGATTTCTTCTCCCCAGATCCCCGACTTCTTTAAGAAGTCGGGGATCTAGCTCAGATAATTTACTTAACTAAGGAAGTTAAGGTTACACCACTTGGTAGATTATCCTCTTGGATTGTCACAGTATAATCAGTAAATTTGCGAGGTACATTTACAGATGATTTCAATTCTGGTTTGATTCGATCGAATAACACATGTGCGGGAGCATTACCGAGCTTATTATCATGAGAAAAGATGTGTAAACCCCGCAAAGCCATTAATCCGCGACTGGCAGATCGATCGAGATCCCACATATTCATTAAAGCATCCCAAAATAATTTTAGGTCTGTTTTATCTACTCCAGTTTGAGCAGCTAAACAAGGGGAATAGAAACCATAGCCCCGATATAAACCGTAGGGGATTAGTGTTTTACGTCCCATTGTTTGCATCTTATCTCGATCCTTACCATCGGTGACAGCCATCCGGGTAATTGAAAGATCTTGAGGTTGCACTTCGTCAAGAGAACGGGAGAATGTTAACTGAATTGGGCCGCGTACTTGCCCCGCATTTAGTCCCGTACTCATCACAGCACCAAACATTCGCACATCGTAAAATTCACCACACATCCAATTTCGTGCTTTATCGATACTTTCACGACTCTTGTTTGCTTTACCTGCTTTTTTAACTAGATCGTCAATGAACTTCTTGAGTGGTTTGTTAGCTTTGAGTTGGTCTTCGATTGATTCTAATTGTTCATCCAATTCACTTTTGCTCAATTCACCACTATAAGTTAAACTTGTGACCACATCAGTCGCATCTTCAGCATCGCCATCGGTTAAGGTAAATGATGGTAATAGATGAATAATATCTTTTAATACTAGCGCGATCGCTGGGTCTTTAACTATATCAGTAGCAGGTTTGCCCATTGACAATTTTTCAGCCACATAAGCCTTACGAATTTGGTCATTTAATACACCATGATGTTCGACAAAAATCTTCAGACGGGCTGCTTCGGCTTCGCTAGCTTCGTATTGAGCATAGGTAGAAATATAGTTGCGAATTTTTCGTTTGAGACAAACATCCGTTACTAATCCGTGCGATGTTTCTGAATCAGTGCGCGGTAAATTTCCGGCATCAGGATCGCCATTAGGATTTCCATCAGTGACATCGAATAATAAAACAAAATCGTGACGATATTCGGGGTTTAGATAAGCAGTCATAGTATTCTCCAAAAAAGTAATGTATGCGTGGTGTAGGGTGTGTTAGGCGTAGCCGTAATGCACCAAAGCATGGAATATAAAAGGTGCGTTACGCTGTCGCTAACATACCCTACGATGTAGATTTTTTTGCTGCTTCTGCTCGGTTGTGTGCCCGTTGATGGTAATATCCCAAAGCAAATAACCCTTGTTGGTGCATTTTTAAAGTTTTCGGAAAAGTTCGAGTATGAGCTTCCAAATTAGGCGGTGCAATTTTGAGTATAATTTCTTGAATTCGGGTATCGATGGCACTGTAAGCACCAACTTTATTTTTCCGAAGTTTAGCTAGATGATTAAAAGAATTCTTCACCAGTGCTGGAAAAGCGGTTGCAGGGGTGGTAGAAGCGGCACTATAGTATCTATCCACCAAGGAAGCATTAACTTTGCCGAGAGCTGCTTTTTGCAATCCTTCCAACTCTGCCAACAGTCGCCCACAGTGGTAAGCTCTATCGTCTTGCTCTTGTAAATTAGGCTGGGGGTTCATTTGTTCCATATCAGTCATCGCATCGGTGCCAAGTTTAGTGGTGAGAGCTAGTTTGATCAGTGCAGCGCGGGGGTATGTGACTTTACCCTCAGCACGATTTCGTTGTACGGCTCTGGTGAGTAAATCATCTGGGATGGGTAGATGCTGGAGCGCGTTACGAATTAGCGCAGTCGGGACTTTTGGCAACATCTCTTTAGTCGCATCGCGGTAAGCACTAGCCGCCAAAGCATATACCCCCAAAGGTTTACCAACCTCCCCATAAGCATCGATAATTTTGTGCGCGAGAAACCATAATTTGAGATTGGCTTTGACTGTCGGTACAGTGGTTTCCAACCAGTCACGCACAACAGCCCGCGCAACACTGGCGGAAAGTGCGAGAGCATAAAATTGATTAACATCCGTTCCATAGACTTCTTGCCCTTGAGCGGCTGAATCTAGCAGATTTTTTACTACTTGAGGATCGGGATGCTCTATCGCACCTAGCAAGTCCATCTCTTCTGGCTCTCGTGTCCAAAAAACATAGGCTGTATTACCAACTGATAAGCGAGTATTTTTACCAGAAAGCAGATGATTGAGAGCTTTTGTAAACTTCTCAGCAGCTTCACGAGAAATTGGTGAAGTTAATGAATTTGCTAATCCATAAGAAGTAAAAGCTTGAGCATTTGCAGATACTAATGCCGTACCAGAAGGCTGTCCACCAAATAATCCTTTCACTAAGAAAGGCAATCGTTGTTCGACAGCTTTTTTCTCGCCAGTGACTAAACAAGTCATGACGTGGCTCTTGATTTTCCCCGATTCAGATTCTTCACCGCCAGAAGTATAATTAGCCCAAAACTCCTGAATGCTGATAAAGTTCTCAGCAGCATTTGCCGGAATCTTACCACCTACTCGAAATGTAATATTTTCAGTAGGATCGAATTTTTTAGCATCTAGTAGCTGTAGAAACTCGCCTCTCGCTTTTTCCAACTCTATGGGAGAATTAAGGAATTTTGCGATCGCAATCATCGTTAATTCATTAGTCGCTTCTGCACAGGATTGAATCAATATTTTAAATTGCTCGTGACAATCTATCAGCCGATCCGGTTTAGTAGCTGCTCTACCAATTTCTAAAATATATTCGCTAGTATCTAGCAGTAATTTAGGTTTTACCCCAACAGTCCGACCAATATCAGGAGCAACAATTTCTCGTCCCTTTTTAGTTTCTTTTTGGCTATGATCTTTCCAGCAAATACTGCCTTCAAATATGCCGTCGGTTGTCAAGCTAATTAACCATGCTACCCGTCGCTGGTTATACATCGCAGGTGGTAAGTTCTCCATCTGCTGTTCTGCATACTCTTTTAACTTAGTGAGAATCATCGAACTGGCAGCCTCAATTTATTTTTCTCGACTAATACTCCATTTTTTAGTTCAGCATGAAAGAACTTAGGTTTAGCACTACCACTCGTTACTTGCGATCCGTTTTCATCGTGGGTGAGATAATCGATAGATTGTCCGTCTCCAGATATAAATTCAAGATCTAATAACATCAAGCCTAAATCGTCAGTTCGATCGATCGGTTTATCCTCATCTGTCGGCATGTCAAAATATGCACTAAATTCTCGCGTCCCAAAATAAGGTTGATGATGACATTGACCTTTTTTTACTCGTCGTCGAAACTGATCGCGATATTTAGCGACATCTGCATTAGTATGTTTTTTGAGGTTAATATCAGTCTTAATAATATAACCAACATCCCTTAAACAAAGAGTATGACGTTGTGCGCGATCGTCATCAGCAAAATATCGATAATCGGGACTTTTTGCCGAACTTGCACTCTGCCAAGTATTTACTTCATTCCTGAGAATAGAGAAGTGTTTAATTGGCTTCAATACTTCGATCGATCGAATCGAATAACTAAACTCTGGTTTCCAAAAAATCGCTTCCAAAATCCCCCGCGCCGCACTCGGAGTCATCACTTCATAACTAACGCGCTCGGCTCCAAATTCTGGACGAGTAAAGCAAGCAAAATCGCCAGTCACTTTGACTGTTAGTGGTGAGTCTCGTTCACCCATAGGTTCTATTCCTGCCAATGTGAGTTACATATAGAGTACCCAGTATTGCAGTAAGGATCTACCAAATTTTCCAATTCTTCGATTTTATCTGCTTGGGGCACTACAACTTGATGGATGAGATCTTCGAGCCGTTTGAGATCGTGCTTGAGGATTTCCACCTGCTCGACTAGGTACAGCGGGGAGATTTGCGTCATAAATGTTGCTGGAGATTGATTGATAAATCTAATTTAGCAGACACAACAATAAATAGAATCATAAAAATTAAGTTTTTAGGAAGCGGAGCCGATAACCCCGCTTCACCTATATATTACAGAACAAAAAATAGTTCCAATCCTCATCAGCGGCTAATTGCCACTAATGCTTGAGACTTCTAAGCTTATCATGAGCATTCTCGCATCTGGTATTACTGCGACAACCCGTGGGTACCCATTAAGGGCACCCCTACAGGTTGCCTGTGTAGCAAGGTAGATTGTTTTAACGATCGAGATCGAACCCAAAATACAGTCTACAGCATTAAATCTGCTGGATCGTAATCGATCGATCTCGCACCAATCCCAATCCCCTTAACGGGGTGATAAGTACCGCCCCAGACATATAATCCAGGTGCTATTTCAGCACATAGCTCTTTCGCTTGCAGAAACTCATAATTTCGCAGGCTAACCATATAGGGTTGTAAAAAGCGATAGTCTCCTGCGTTTATATCTCGATAATTAAGCTCCCGTAGGCGTTTTCGCACCTTATCGTCATACTCAATAATGACTGAGGTAGTGTCATCACTAATCAATCGAAACTTCTTAGCTACTTCTGGAAAGTCTAACCGCTTGCGTAAATCCTGAATCTGATGAATATCTACGCCAGGTTGATAGAGACACTGAAAATATTCTTCAAAAATACTAGGATCGTGGAGATTGAGATTTTCTCTTTTTAGTAAGCGGATAGTTTCATCTACTGCTGTTTGATATTCTCCTTGCGGTACCTTGCCTTCAGCGGGATGAAAAATTACTACTCTACCCAATCCTAGCTTTCCTTCTCGATTGCATCTTCCTGCGGCTTGGACGATTCGATCGAGTGGCCCCACGGCACGATATACTGCTGGAAAATCTAGATCTACGCCAGCTTCAACAACTTGAGTAGAAACTAAGATACATGGAAGGTTATTTTTCAATCTTGCTTTGACTGTCGCCAAAACTTCCCGCCGATGTTTACCACAGAGTAATGTGGAAAGGTGGAAAATATCTGCTCTGTCGAAATCTTCGCTATGACTATTTAAAGTATCTAAAACAGCTAAAGTATCTTTGCGAGTATTTAAAACAATTAAAGCTTGATGATGCTGGTGAGTGATTAAATCGTCGATTAATTCACTCCACAACCAACCTTGAAGATGTAGCTCATAATTTACTCGCTGAAGACTCTGAAAGTGCTGGATGGCTAAATCTGGAGCGATAATATCGCGGATATTTTTCAATCCTTTCAAATATCCCGTGTCTCCACTGAATGCTGGTTGTGTCGCGGTACAAAGAACTACTGTTACCTGATATCGATCGCATAATTCGCCCAATACACTTAAAATTGGTGATAGTAAGCCGACGGGCAAAGTCTGAACTTCATCTAAGATAATTACACTCTTAACGATATTATGCAGCTTCCGACATTTGCTAGGGCGGTTAGCAAATAAACTTTCAAATAACTGCACCGTGGTAGTAACAATTAATGGTGCATCCCAATTTTGAGTAGCTAATCTAGCTTTAGCATACTGCTGTCTAGCATCATCATTAGTTTCCTCTTGATCGTTTTGATAAAACTGTTCGGTATTAGCCGCACTATGATGTTCTAGTACCGTATTATCACCTAAAATATCTCGATAAACATTTACTGTCTGCTCGATGATACTAGTATAAGGTACAGCAATAATCACCCGATCGAGTCCATATTTGAGTGCATGTTTGAGCGCGAAAGCTAAACCGCTGAGGGTTTTACCGCCGCCAGTCGGTACAGCTAATCGAAATACTCCACCAGGTAATTCAGCCGCATCGGTACAAGCTTGATAAACTTCTCGCCGAACTTGATTGACTGATGATATCTCGGCTGATTGAATTACTTTTTCTCGATCGATTTTAAGCTTCGTCCATAAATCTGTTAGATCGATTCTCTTACAGAGAGGCTCCGCCAAAAATTGTTGTCTCTGAATCGTTTGTTCTGGTTTAAAATGCTCTTCAGTATCTAAGTAATCTGCATCGACTAAACAAGAAAATAATAATCGAGTTAATAGATCGTAGCTGTAACAATCTGTAAGTAAACTTCGTACTAAAGGATTAAAATCTTCATCGATCTGCAATTTTCCTAATTCTTGCTCGGCATTAGCACAAGCAACTTTATAATCTTCTTCATGCTTTGGATCGTCAAACTTACTCTTAAGTGTCGCCTTTGCTGGTAGTCCAGCATGATGCCCATAAATTAACAAAGCTAGAGGAGTTAGTTTGTATAAGTCCCAAGCAAGTTTAGCTCCATGAATAGCATGTGGAACTTTTTTGATATACGAACCAGTTCCACTATGGCACTCGTCTAAATACGTCTGAAAATTAGGATTATACTTACCTAAGTCATGCCATAAGCCTGCGTAGTAACCTAATTTCCCTACCTTAAACTTATCGGCAAATTTCTCAGTTAAATTAGCAACGTCACCCAAATGCTGCTTGAGTTTGTGCCATTGATCATCACCTTTGCCTGGAGTGTGAGCATTAAACTTATATTTCATCTCAGCAAAATTATTCGAGTTTCGTTACCATATCACCTGTGAGACTAAATGCGCGCACCTCACTAATTTTGACAGGGACGACTTTTCCACGGAGTTCTTCAATATCGCCGTTGAAGAATGTGAGGCGATTGCCGCCAGTTCTGCCAAGCACTTGGTCGGGATTTTTGGTGTTGCGTTCTTCCACTAGGACGGATTCTACTCGATCGAGATACCGCCCAGATCGCTCGATCGCCGTTTGAGAGACGAGATGATTGATTCGTTGGAGTCTGTCGAGTTTGATTTCTTCACTGAGTTGATTTGTCCACACCGCCGCAGGTGTATTGGGGCGGGGGGAATAGGCGGCTGTATTCACCATGTCAAAGCCGATATCGGAAATTAAGGTGAGGGTGCGTTCAAATTGCTCCTCGGTTTCGCCAGGAAATCCGACGATCGCATCGGCACTGACCGACGCATCGGGCATATACTGACGAATAGTATCGATAATCCGCCGATATTTTTCGTGGGTGTAGCCCCGTGACATCGCTTTGAGGATGTCGTTATCTCCTGACTGGAAGGGGATATGGAAATGTTCGCAGACTTTGGGCAATTCATGACAGGCTTTGATCAATCGCTCTGTAAAGTAGCGCGGATGACTGGTAGCGAACCGAATCCGCTCGATCCCTTCGATATCATGAATATAGTAGAGTAAATCTGTCAGTGTGTTCAGATGGCGACCTTCGGCTGTCGAGCCAGGTAAATCTCGCCCATAAGCGTCGATATTTTGACCGAGGAGGGTGATTTCCTTGTAGCCTTGACGGGCTAAATCTTTGATTTCTGTCCGAATCGCTTCAGGCGTGCGGGACTGCTCGATCCCGCGCACATTTGGTACCACGCAGTAGGTACAGCGTTCGTTACAACCGTAGATCACGTTTACCCACGCAGTCACGCTACTATCGCGTCGCGGTTTGGTAATATCTTCGATGATGTGAATCGGCTCAGTGGCGACTACCTGTGCGCCAGCAAATACCTGCTGTAAGAGGTCTTCCAGGCGATTTGCGTGTTGTGGCCCCATAATGATGTCGAGTTCGGGAATCCGCCGGAGCAAGGCTTCTCCCTCCTGCTGGGCGACGCAGCCTGCCATAATCAAGATCAGATCGGGATTATCTTTTTTGCGACGGGTTTGTTTGCCTAGATAGGAGTAAACTTTTTGCTCGGCGAGATCCCTGATGGTACAGGTATTGTAGAGTACTAGATCTGATGTAAACGGATCGTCCGACCATTGAAATCCCATGTCTTCGAGTATTCCACCCATGCGCTCGGAATCAGCTTTGTTCATCTGACAGCCAAATGTGGTGATGTGATAGCTTCGATTTGCAGGAGTCATGGGGGAGGGGGGAAGAATTGGTTGAGGCGTGGGACTCCATTATAGGCGATCGAATGTATAGCTTAGTTCTCATTCGCGTCGTCGATCGTGCTGAGACTCAATTTTTTTCGGCTGAGTTACAATTTTTGTATCCCCGTGTTTTCCAACCTTACTGTTTAACTAATGAGACAATACTGGCAAAAATTGATAATTTTATTAGTTGCGCTGGGTGTGACAATTGCGCAGCCTGGATGGAGCGACTCGCCACCAGTTCGGGATCCAGTCTTTTCTGAAGCTTTTTGTTTGAAAATATTTGGCGAAGTTGCAGAAAAGGCGAGGTCTAGCAGTTGGCAGATCTCCGATCGTGATCGACATATATTAACTCAATGCCGTACCAAATTTCCACCTACCGCAAATTCCCAAATTCCGCTCCCAACAGCCGATGAATGTGTCTATGTCGTCAAAACTCTGGTAGAAGGTGGTTTGAGTAAGGTCAAAGAAATAGAATTGCCAGAAGAACAGGTAAGATCGATCGAACGCTGCGATGAGGTGATCAAATATTATTCGCTATCATCCGAAAATATGTTGCCGACATTAAAATCTAGCGATAAGATTGTTGTCGATCGAACTATCTATCAAACTCAAGTACCACAGCGGGGAGATATTTTGGCATTAAATTCTCCCCATCCTACTCAGTCAGATCAATACCCAGAACTCTTAACCCGCAGAGCCATTGGATTACCGCGTGAAAGAATTAAGATTGAGCAGGGAATTGTGTATATTAACGGCAAATTGTACAAGGAAAATTATGTTACTCAAGCTGTTGACTTCAATAAATCTATTTCTGTACCTGAGAATAAGTATCTAGTCTTAGATGACAATCGGACTAGCTCGACAACTAAATCCAGTTGGAGTCTCGTTTCCCGCGAAGCAATCGTCGGTAAAGTTGTTTGGCATTTTGGGAGTAAGTAGGTTTTAGTGGTTTAGTGGATAGTGGTTTGGTGAATGAATTACTGCATTGGTGGTGTGTCAATACGGTAAGCGCAAAGCGCAGGCTGTGCCTACGGCAGGCTAACGCCAAGACCGCACTTTTCACTATTCACTAAATTGGTGTACCATGAACTAGATTATTGAGCAATGATTCGATGTGCTCCATCGCTTGTTGGTTCTCTGGTTGGTGTTGGGCGGCATCTGCTAAACCACCTAATTGTTGCTTGAATGTATTGATATGATCTTGTAATGGCTGAATCATTTCTTGATACAATTCAATTTTAGCAACTAGCTCGGTAGACATTTGCTTGGTGGCTTGATGTTGGAGTTCTAGTTCTTGAACTTGTTTGGATTCGCGGAGATAAGCCTCCACTTGTTGTTCAATTTTAGCCTTGGTTTGTTCGATCGTGCCGCGCAGATTTTGGATATCTGTTTCCATTTCAGTTATTTCTGATTGCTGCTGTTGGCGATTGTTTTCCAATAGAGCCAAAATAGCTTCCCATTCGATCTGCGATTTGTCGGCTGCTTCCGGTGCATGACCTTGGCGTTGACGCAAAACTCGATTGTGAATTTGCAAGAAAGTTTGGCGTTCGCGCATCGTTTGACGTTGACCATCGAGGGTATGGTCGAGCATATTATAGCCATCTTGTTCGTCAGCTAATTCGGCTTCCAATTTAAGTTTGTCAAATTCATTGGCTGTCGAGATTGTTTGACGAAGTTCGTCGATTACGACTTGCTTTTCTTGCAATTCTTCTTCTTCGAGATGGACAAAATGTACCGATCGATCTACTTCAGCTTGTAGGCTAATTACCGTCGATTGCAATTCACTAATGGGCATTGCTTCCAACAGATCGATATCAATTTTTTGGGTGTCGCCGATATCGGTACCACCACCTTTAGACATCAGATAAATTTTCTGATAATTTTCTTGTTCGATTTGGAGTCGGATCGTCAGACGTTGAACATATTCTTGTTGCATACTGAGGGTATGCTGTTGAACTTCCCAAGCAGTTTGGGTTTCTTCGAGCGAAGTTTGTAACTCTTGAAGTTGTTGTTTGCGACGATCGATTTCCTGTTGTTGCCGATCGAGTTCAGCTTTGGTTTCGAGGACTCGTTGTTGCAATTGTTGGAGTTGAGCGGTATGTCGATCTAGTAATTCCTGTTGAACTTCGATCGCACTAACAGTACTTTCTAATTGTTGGGGATTTAACGAACTAGTTGCACTACCTAATTGATGCAATGCCGCCCGAATTTCCATTACTTGCTGTTCGCTCAAAGCACCAGATCCACCACCCATCGACTGCTGCTGTTCGAGTTGCTGCTCTTTTTGTTGCAATTGCTCCCACCGCGCCGCTAATTCCTGCCGAGACTGCTCGTGCTGTCCGAGTGTAGCTTCCAAAGCCTGCGCTTCTTGGGTCAATCTGTCGAGTTCGGCACGAGTTTGTTCTAAATCTTCTTCCCGTCCATAAATTTCTTCCTGCCGCAATTGCAATTGCTGACTTTGGAGACTCAGCGATTGTCGCCAGCTCTCAATTTCATCAGCTTCCTTTTTATATTTCTCAATTTGGCGCGAGAGATTTTGGAGAATTCCCACCAGATGCTTCCCAGCCTCGCGTAATTGCGATTGAACCTGGCGATTGGCATTCATATCGACCAGCACCAAGACCCCTGGACTGTAGTTATTTGCCTCCTCAGGCGCGGCAACTAGTTCTTCACCTGGAATTGCACTCCAGTTTTGTTCGCTCCGCTGACAGGCTAATAGCTTAAGTTCAGCCTTACTTCTACCGCTAATATTAAACCCAGATTTTGGCTTTTGGACTTCTGCTAGATACAACACGTTAATATTCCCTTGTCTTATATAAATAAATTTAGGTTTTGTCGAGCATACAGAATCGAATAAGTGAATCCATATTATAAATCTGAGCCAACGGACAGTTTGAGCAGTTGTCCCAACCACTATATATACAGCAACTGCCAACTGTCATCAGCATGAAATTCTGGAAATGTGCAGTTTCTCGTTGCTACTAGACTGGGAAGGCAAACATCGCCTTACTCTATTATTCCCACTCCCAGCCACCATATCCACATCGATTGCCAAATGTCTTCAGCAGAGAATATCGCAAGAATTTCGATCGATCTTGGAGATTATGAAACAAATCAGTGAATGTGTGGGAAAACTGAATGTAGCGGACAAAAATTTAGCAAAGGTGCTCAAAATTGGTCGAATCTCTGATCAGATCCCCCTCCAATCTACTTTTATCAGTAATTTTACCGATACTAAGCTGAACCATCGACCCGCTGAAAGTTGCCTCTGTAGAGAGATTTAGTCATCATGCATCTAGTTTTTGGAGAATGTTCTTATAATTATTAGCTATGAAACTTATTTATGCTTTGTAACAAATATCAACAGTTTCAGACCCATCCCCTTTCTTCTCTTCCCCTTTTGTTAGTATCCATCTACCTTATTGATTAGCAGATATATGAAAACAGTTCTAGTTGTGGATGATAGTACCGCCCAGCGGGAAATGATCAAAGAGCTACTCCAAGCTAGTGGGATGACCGTCAATGTCGCTATGGATGGAGAACAAGCGATCGCCGTCGCACTGGAAATTATTCCAGATATTGTCGTCCTCGACGTGGTTATGCCCAAAATGAATGGTTATGAAGTTTGTCGAAAACTTAAATCAGATCCCAAAACTCAAGATGTGCCAGTGATTTTATGCAGTTCCAAAAGTGAGGATTTTGATAAACATTGGGGGATGCGACAAGGTGCTGATGCTTATGTCTGTAAACCGTTTGAGCCAGTAGAATTACTCAGCACAATCAAACAGTTATTGCGAAAGTAAGCCAGAGGTAATGGTGCTCAATTTAGATTTCTTGACCAGTATTTTCGGGCATGAGACAAGATGTAGATACCTAGGTCTGCAAATATTTCGAGCCAGTAAAATTACTCAGCAAGATCGAACAGTTATTGCGAAAACAAGCGAGAGGTAATGGTGCTCAATTTAGATTTTTTGACCAGTGAAGATGCGCCCACGACTACTAACGTAGAGATGGGCAGTCGCGATGGAGAATTATGTTTGCGGTTTGATGTACCGTCGGGGAATGAGTTTGCACTGGCTGCTTCTGGTGTGCGAGAAGTAATGTCAGTTTATCCCGATCGAATTACGCCAATTCCCAATGCTTCGCCATTTTTCTTAGGCACATATAACTGGCGCGGGCAAGTAATTTGGGTCGCAGATCTCGGTCAATTTCTAGGCGACCAACTATTGGTAAATACCGATCGCTCTGAAGTTTCGTTATTAATTGTCGAAGAGCAAGAAATCATCATGGGTTTTGCCGTCAGGACGGTGATTAATACCGAATGGTTGAACGTAGATCGGATCGTTTCTCCCGATCTCGATCTGCCGCCAGCGATGCGGGCATTCGTTACAGGCGTTTATAGCACAACTGGATCGGATACACCCGAACTCAGATTACTCGATCGAGTAGCCATTATCCGTTCTACTCATTGGACTATTTAACAATTAAATAAAGGTTATAAAAACACACGGCTTATCAAAATAGCTAGTTATTGACAGGAACTAAAATGATTTCTAACTCCGACTACACGCAAGACTATACTCAAGAATATCAACTGGCTGAAGCTGCTTATTTACAAGGAAACTATGAAAAAGCAGCAACAATTATCGATACTCTAGTCACCAAATTCCATAACGATCCCAGCGTGCGACTATTGCGCGGGCACATCTACTGCTATGGTTTATACCAATATGAGATTGGTAAAAAAGAGTACGAATATGTGCTGACTATTTCCGAGGATGCTGAATTTCTCCAATTTGCCCATAGTGGCTTGGAATATGCCAATTCTTGTCTGAGCCAAGTCGATCCTCAATCTGCGCAAATCGATCTAGGCAAGTTCAATGATGGCGATTCCGGCGGACATTATCGCAAAACTACGGATTCAGCCGAATTGTTGACCTGGAGACAACCAGAAGATCTCACCGCTGACGAAGATTTCGATCTTGCTGCCCTCAATTTTAATGTGGATATATCGGGACAATTGTTTCCCAGCCAAGCGACAGACTTTTTCTCTGCCGACAACAATTCGTCACCACAACCGCTGTCCCAAATCAGTACTGGAGTGGCAACAGGGTTTTTTAACAACGAACAAGAAACGCTGACCGATGCGTTCGCTTTTGGTTATACCCAGGATGAAACTGAATCAGAAACACCAGAGACAGGTCTGTTTCACGCTTTCGCCGAAGCCGAAAAGTCTGATGGTGGCGATGATACCGGATTTTTCAATATTTCACCAGCAGCTAATCGCGCCTTTGCCAGTTTCGATCCGGATCGATCGATGACTGTAGATACCCCTGAAGCGCAGATCGATGAACCAGTTGCCGATCTTCAGCCGCAGCACGACGATCGTGTCGAGCTGGCAGATCGTCCAACGATGTTTTTTCCAGCCAGTGCTTCAGTAGTTAGTGCCAATCCAGCCCCAGAACGCGGACAGGCGGACTTTTCGGTGGAAGATATCTCTGACGCGCTCAATGAGATCAGTGGTGCTCTACCACTGGCTTGGCCGCCAACAGACCGATCTGCCGATTTCGTCAATCGGACAAATGAGGATCTGAGTACGGACTCTGCTACTCCCCGCCAGTTTGACCAATATCCAGATTCTGACCATACTGCTAATTTCATGGATTTTGAGAAGTTACAAGCTTTTCAGAATTCTTTTCAACCGCAACCAGATCGTTCGGTTGAATCACCGTCTTATCCAACTGCGAATGAGGGTGAAGGATTTTCAAGTAGCAATAGTAGTGGAACTCAATCTGGATTTTTCGATCTCCCAGATGATTTTCTCGAACCACCGGCTCGTTCTTCCCTCGATCTGCCTAAATCTTCAGCCATGTTTGATGATAGCTCGACATTTATCAATGGAGTATCGATTTCCGGTATCAAAACGCCCCAACCCACTGCCAGCACTATCTATCGGGATGATAATCCACCGATGACTAGCATCAACTCCGTTAAAGGTATTTTTGCTCCGTTTGAAAATGCCTCATTCCAGAAAAAACAGTGGTTGATCTCTGGTGCCGCTGGCATCGGTGCAGCGGTGGCAATCGCTGGAGTTACCTTCGCTAGTAGTCTCACCCTCTCCAAACAGGAAGAAGCAGCTCTAGTGCCGTTACAACGCTCCGGCGCAATCATGATGGTGCTAGGTGGTCTGGCTAGCTTTGGGATCACCAAAATCCTTACTGGTCGCTATACCAAGCAGGTAAATCGCAGTGTCCGAGATCTCCAATCCAATTTCGAGCAAGTAGCACAGGGCAATATGTCCGCACGGGCAACTGTATCCTCGCAAGATGAATTGGGCACATTATCTTCATCTTTCAACTACATGTTGCAATCGGTTGTGACTAGTAACTCAGAAGCCCAACGCAAAGCAAGAGAGATGGAACTTGCCAAAGATGAGCTACAACGCCAAGTAATTCGCCTCCTCGACGATGTAGAGGGTGCCGCACGGGGAGATCTCACCGTGAAAGCGGAGGTCACTGCGGACGTGCTGGGTGCGGTTGCTGACTCATTTAACTTGACGATCGATAGTTTGCGCCAGATTGTCCAACAGGTACAAGTTGCGGCGGTGCAGGTGAACCAAGGTTCGACGGAGAGTGAAGCGTTTGCAAGACGACTATCCTCTGACGCACTCAGTCAGGCGGAAGAACTCGCTGTCACGGTGAACTCCGTCCAAATGATGACTGCTTCGATCAAACGGGTAGCCGAAAGTGCGCGGGAATCGGAAGAAGTCGCGCGGACAGCATCTTCAACCGCATTGCGTGGTGGTGAAGCGGTAGAACGGACGGTTGCAGGTATTCAAGAGATTCGGGAAACGGTGGCGGAAAGTACGCGGAAAGTAAAACGGCTGGCGGAATCTTCCCAACAAATTTCTCAAATTGTTTCGGTAATTTCGCAGATTGCTTCGCGTACCAACTTACTCGCACTCAACGCCAGTATTGAGGCGGCGAGAGCGGGGGAATCGGGCAAGGGGTTTGCCATCGTTGCCGATGAAGTCCGGCAGCTAGCCGATAGAAGTGCTAAAGCTCTGAAGGAAATCGAGCAAATCGTACTCCAGATTCAAAGTGAAACTGGCTCGGTAATGGCGGCGATGGAACAAGGGACACAGCAAGTTATCGCTGGTACCAAGCTGGCAGAAGAAGCCAAACGATCGCTCGATGACATCATTCAAGTATCCAGCCGAATCGATGCCTTGGTGCGATCGATTACCACTGATACGATCGAACAACGCGAAACTTCCAAAGCCGTTACTGAAGTTATGCAATCGGTCGAGATTCAAGCTCAGTCTACTTCCCAAGAAGCTCAGAAGGTATCTTCCTCCCTCGAAAACCTCGTTGTCGTCGCCCGAAATCTACTTACTTATGTCGAACGATTTAAAGTCGAGTAGGAGGTTAGGGATTAGGGGATAGGGCATAGGGAATAGCAAACAAGAGGACACAAGTGTCCAACACCCGATCCACTATCCACTATCTACTATCCACTATCCACTATCCACTATCCCCTATCCACTAATCCCTAGTTATGGAAAACGATCGCATCCTAGGCTACTTTTTAGAAGAAGCTGTCGAACACTTAAGCACGATCGAGCAAGGCTTACGCAACTTGCCCGAAACAGTCAAACAGCCTGCTACGATCAAGGAACTGTTTCGGGCGGCGCATTCGATCAAAGGTAGTGCTGCTATGCTAGGGTTAGTTGATGTTCAGCAGGTGAGCAACCAATTTGAAGCCAATTTCAAGTTGCTCAAAGAACAGCCTCAAATCGCTGTCGATAAACATTTACAATCATTATTTCTGGACAGTTTTGGGTTTCTGGCAGCAGGAATCGAGGAAATCAAGGTATCGAAAGATCCTTACCGCAAAGATCCCGCGACACCAGATCCGATTGGCGATCCAGTATTTGAAGAACTAAAAGCTTATCTTCAACATCTGCTCTCAACGGGAACTCCCGCACCAATTAGTCCAAAAAATACTACCCGCGATCCGGCAATCGAGCAGGTTTTTGGTGAATATGTCACCCGCAAACTTGATGAAATTATTAGTCTTTGTCTCCAACCAGATCGAGCAGCGATTCGCAGTGATATCCAAAAGATTTGCCAAAAGTTAGGTAGCTTGGGCGAAAATTTTGAGATCTTGGAATGGACGAATCTATTTTCAGCTTGTCGGCTGGCAATTGCCAATCCAGCTAATCCTTTGCCTCAATTAGGTGAAACTATTAGTGTTGCTGTTAAACAAGCCCAAATTTTAGTTTTAGCTGATCGATATCAGGCGATTGGGATCACTCCAGATTTAGCCGACTCGATTGGCAATCGTCATCTGACAGCACCGCTAATCACCGAAAATATTGAGACTTGGGAACTAGATAAATCTATTAATATCGATCATAATACCACCCAAAAATTGATTGGTAAAGATAATCATCCGATCATTCTACAACAACAGCAACAGACAGCTACTCCCGTATCGATCGATCGTCAAGCTCGATCGCTGGAATTTAATGCTGACGATCGTTTCGTCGGCGGCGAAGTTTGCGCTTTAAATAGTTCAGTTGCCTTCTCCGATCTAGAGATTCATTCCGACGCGATGGAATTGAATGAATTCATGAATTTACTTAGTGATGATATGCCGACAGAGGGAACTTGGATGCAAGAGGATGATTTCTTCGAGAGCGAACTCCCGTTGAAAGATTTTGATGAGTCCATGTTTTTTCAGACTGAACTTACCACCAATAATGTCAAACCAAACGAAGAAAAAATAGCGGCTGTCACCTATGATGAAGAGACATTCTACAATGCCGATTTCGAGGATGTTAATCAGAGTGGAATGGTTGATTTCTTGTCAACTACCCAACTAGCAGCAGTTCAAGATCTACCTCTAGTTTCGGATTTCGATCTGAGTAGTGTCGATCGTCAATTACAGCCAGATCTCACTCCAACCCAAGATCTAGATCTGCCTGTACCAGATTTTAGCCTGGATCGTCCGATGAGCGAGTTATTTCCCACAGTCCCAGCACCTGAAAATTGGAATGACTTAAATATTGCAAATGATATCGATAACCAGAGTAGATCCAATGATTTTCCGCTCGATCTTCAAGCAGCAACAGTAGCTCCAGATCGACAATTGGTAGACTCGTTGGCGGAGCCGCTCCTCTCACCAGACAGAACAAAAATCGATCCACTAAATTTCGCTGATGAGATTGATTCATCAAGTTCAGATATCTTAGCTTTTGAGAACTTGAACGATCGAGAATTGATCGAATCTGCGATCGAACACGATCGAATTACGGCTGAAAATAACAAGGAATTGGAAGATTGGCTCGATAATACGATCGGCGACTATGATGTTGATGATGTCAATGAAAATTTCGATCTAGATTCTCTCAATATCGATCTAATTTCATCTGAAGAGGATGAATTAAAAAATCTAGAACTCAATGGCTTGATGAGCTTAGGCGATCGAACTGAGGCTTCTGCTAGTTCGACACTATTAGACACATCTATTAATAATGATTTCAGTGATTTAGACCTAAATGGGTTCATCAGCTTAGATGCTCAACCTGAAACTGCTGTCGATCTAACCAGCCCATCTGTTCCTAATGATTTTAGTGATTTAGATCTAAATGGTTTAATTGCTTTAGACATTGACAATGATACCGCTGCTAGTTCGACACGATTAGACACATCTATTAATAATAGTTTCAGTAATTTAGATCTAAATGGGTTCATCAGCTTAGATGCTCAACCTGAAACTGCTGTCGATCTAACCAGCCCATCTGTTCCCAATGATTTTAGTGATTTAGATCTAAATGGTTTGGGTGGTTTAGATATTGATGATGAAAATATTGCGAACATAGATATCGACAACTTAGCAGCTTCAAACTTCGACAATCTGTCTGAACTAGACTTCGATCTGGACAATCTTGGTACCGATATCACCAGTCATGAACTAACAGACTTTGGCAATATATTGGGAGATTTCCCAGACTCTAATCTCGATGATCCGATGGATGATTTGGATGCACTGCTGGGTATTGAAAATAGCTCTGTAACAGCAACAGAATCTATATTTGACGATCTGGATGCGCTAATGATGAGTGCTCCCGCCACTGCTAGCCCAGCGACGAATCTTGACGATCTTGATGCATTATTTGCAGCTCCTACTTCAATTGTTAGCCCAACAGCTAACCTCAATTCCGTAGCTCAAACTCCGGCATCAATTGCCAATCCACTGGCAAATAACACCAGCCAAAAGCCAGCAGACCGACGATCCAAACAGTCGCGGACATTCGAGCAAACCATGCGGGTTTCCGTTCGACATCTCGACAATCTCAACAACTTAGTCGGGGAATTAGTCGTCAACCGCAACACCCTAGAGCAAGATCAAAATCGGATGCGACAGTTTGTCGAAAAACTCCTCTCCGAAGTCCAAAAGCTCAATGATGTCGGTAAGCGGATGCAAGATCTCTACGAGCGATCTTTGATGGAAAACTCGCTCATCGCCAGTCGTCAACAACATAAAGCTCCCGTCGTACCCAGCCCTCAAATTGGCAACGACGATATCAGTAATAGTGGCAACCTGATGGAATACGATCCATTAGAAATGGACAGGTTCACGCCGATTCACTTGCTATCTCAGAAGATGATCGAGTTGACAGTCCGAGTTCGCGAGTCCACGGCAGATATTGAATTTGTTGTCGATGGCAGTACCGAAGTTACCCGTACACTACGACAGATTACCGGACAACTTCAGGAAGATTTGACCAAATCACGGATGGTACCATTTGCTCAAACAGCAGATAGATTGCAACGCGGTGTGCGCGATAATGGTCTCAAATATGGCAAACAAGTCGAACTAACTGTCGAAGGGCGCGATACCCTGATCGATAAAGTAATCCTGGAAAGTCTGACAGATCCATTAATTCATATGGTGAATAATGCGATCGCCCATGGAATTGAATCGATCGAAACCAGACAAGCTGCTGGCAAATCGAGCGAGGGCAAAATCATGATTCGTGCCCTCCATCAAGGGAACCAAACCATCATTTCTATTTCTGATGATGGTGCGGGTATCAATACCGAACGAGTCAAACAAAAAGCGATCGAGAAAGGGATTATTACCACTCAAAAAGCAGCAACGATGTCCAAATCGGAGATCTACGATCTGCTGTTTCTACCGAGCTTTTCCACCAAAGATCAAGCGGATGAACTGGCTGGACGCGGTGTCGGGATGGATGTCGTGCGGACGAGTATCACTGAGATTCGCGGTACGATTACCACCGAATCGCAACTAGGTGTCGGCACTACTTTTACGATCCGATTACCACTAGCCCTGAGTATTGCCAAAGCATTAATTGCTGTCAATAATAAGAACAATATCGCCTTTCCAATGGATGGAGTCGAAGATACTCAGGATGTCAGCCCAGAGCAAATTCAAACAAATAGTGATGGCGAACAGTGCATCTTCTGGCGCGATGAAATGATGCCCTTCAAACCCTTATCGGACTTGCTAGGATTCAATCGTCCCTTAGCCCGTAATAATTTCTATGCCACCAATGAAGATGATAGCGATCTAGTATCGATCCTGATTCTCCGTAGTGACGGCAATCTAATGGCAATCCAGGTTGACAAAATTATTGGCGACCAAGAAATCGCGATCAAACCGCTCCAGGGGCCAGCATCCAAGCCACTAGGAATTGCTGGAGCGACAGTCATGGGAGATGGTAGAATCATTCCGATCGCGGATGTGATGGAATTAATCGCCCTCGCCAAAGGTACCCTGTCTCGTCAGGTGTCGGCTGAGTGGACAACTCAAATGACCACTCCGACTGTCGAACTCCCCGAATCAATGGTACTGATCGTCGATGACTCGATCACTGTTCGAGAATTGCTCTCATTGACCTTCAAACGGGCTGGCTACCGCGTTGAACAGGCTCGCGATGGTCAAGAAGCCTGGGACAAGCTCAGAGCTGGTCTACCGTGCGATATCGTCTTCTGCGACATCGAGATGCCGCGCATGGATGGACTGGAATTCCTCTCGCGCATCCAAAAAGATGTCGCCCTCAGCAAGGTACCTGTTGCGATGCTAACCTCACGTGGTAGCGACAGGCATCGCCAAATTGCCGCTCAACTCGGTGCCAGTGGCTACTTTATCAAACCATATCTAGAAGAAGCTCTCCTCGATGCCGCGAAACGGATGATCAAGGGAGAGGTGTTGGAGATTGTTTAGTGGTTTAGTGGTTTAGTGGTTTAGTGGTCTAGAGCATTTCTAGAATCTTGCTCCTCCCCTTGGAAAGGGGAGGTTGGGTGGGGTATAGATCTACGCATCATCTCAAATTGTTATCAAAATGAAGGCTAGTAAACTTGTGTGTATACGGTAGCTTTATAAGGGGCGGTTGTCTTGACGCGCTAAACCGTCGGGGAACCCGACGAGCGCGCGTCGCTGGGAGAGGTAAAGATCTGTAGCCGTAATTGAGCGCATTGCGATAGTACCTATTTTAAGTAAGTTGACAAAATTAATTACACAAGATTTTGACTAGATACCTTTTCTCTAAGAGATTTGAAAATCTTGAGTATGCAATTAATTCTGTCCAGGTACTTATTATTTAATTCGTGACTTTCTTGCCTGTTTAATGGGCATTTTTTTTTGTTTGGATGGTGCTTTTAGTTGAGGGTTGCGTGCGCGTAGCTTCGCCTGTGACGAGTCGAATAGATTGCGCAGTGGAGATCGCTTGTATGTCGATACCAACCAATCACTAGAATAGTGGCTCATTGCGCCCAATTCCAAACCACAAAATAGCGCGATATAGACAGATGAATTGGAGGCGATCGAATGTTGGAATATCCCAATTAGCTCTTTGCCTGTATAAGTCTTACCACCAGCTAATTGATTGATAGCTAGATAAAATAAACCAATTAATCCCAACCAAAAACTTAAGTATAGTATTCGTCCAACCGTCCCGACAATTGGCCCATGTGACCAGATCGATCGATGTTTAATTGCCTTTTGATATGGTCGCCACAACCACCGCAATTTACCCCAACGTTTGTAATGAAAGGAGTATAAATCTAAGTCTGGCCCAAAAATTAGCCCACTAAACAGAAACCCACCCGACACCCAAAATGCTAAGTCGGCGCGGGCAGTTGTCAGCAGTGTTCCGCCCGCGATTAACGGCAAACTCCACAGCGTTACTCGATCGTGTGTACGTCCAGAAGGCAAAGTTAATTAGTGGATAGTGGACAGTAATAAAGACTCAACTCGTATTGAGCAACTGTAAATAGCTGATTCGATCGAAGATTGGGATGACGTTATGACTAAATTTACCCTAGATCGGTTGGATTTGGATCTCCAGATCTTTACTAACAGTGATGATGCTTTGCATCGGACAAGTTTGCCAATTACCCGCAAAGATTGGTTCGGATGCAAGAATCACTGAATCTGGATAATCATCACTATCTTTAATCCAATATAGCGAAGGTACCGTCGCTCGATGGGCGAAGCGAGAAGCAATTAATCTGTCGCCGTCGCTAATCACAATATTCGCCGAAATCGTCGTCCGTTCTACTTCGACTAAATCGCGCAGAATGTGCAAGGTTCGCTGGAGTGCGGTTTCTAAGGGAAGTTCGGGATGAGTATGCAGTTCGTTAGAAAAGAGCGCGAAGATATGCTCAGAATCAGTGGTACCATCGATCGATTGATAGATATGCTGGTGCAGTTTGTCCCGAATTTGTTTGTACAAACCACTGCGGAACTTATCGATAAATCCGTTATGGATAAATAATAATTTACCATCCCGAAATGGTTGACAATTGCTCAAACTTACTCCTTGTCCAGGAGTCGCACTGCGGACATAGCTCAACATACAGCCAGTTTCGACATATCGACTCAGATAGGGGAGATTGATATCAGTCCAAATTGGTTGAGTATGTTTGTAAATAAACGGATCTGGATCTCGTTGTGGATCATACCACCCAATTCCAAACCCATCAGCATTAATCACGCCTGCGGTCATTTCACGGGGTTGATAACTTTGGACGATTAATGAATGCTCTGGTTGCGCAATTAATCGATCGAGTGATTGGGGGATACCCTGGTAAGCTAGTAAGCGGCACATTTAGGAGTTGGGAGATAGGATCTGTAGGGGCGGGTTTATACAATCGATTGCGTTCATACTAGAGATGTCATTTAAAACCCGCCCTCCCCTCATGTAAATAAAAAAACTATAGCATCAGTGGCACAAATATTTGCTGACAAAAAAGGTAGGTACTAGTACCTACCTAAGCTTTAAAGTGTGAGTTGAACGGTTACGGAGCTAACGCATTACCACGGAGTAAACTGCCGATCGTTTTAGCGGTAATTTTCATCTGGGTAATGGGATTAGCAACTGTGACAGTCTTGTAGAGATAGCTGTCGAAAGTTAGCTTCTGAACGTCGATATCGCTGCACATTTCGACGAACGCTTCGCGAGTCGCATCGGAACGGTAGAATACTCGTTGGAGAATATCCAAGACAGTGTAAGTCAAGCCGTAAGCTTTATCCCACTGTTTGATATATGCCTTCAGATCTGCTTCTGTCGGGATTTTCGCACCTTGCTCAGAACGTTCGACGATCATTTCTGCACACATCCGTCCAGATTTAGCTGCAAAGTAAATACCTTCGCCCGAAGATTTAGTTACATAACCAGCAGCGTCGCCAACTAGCGCACAACGTCCGACTACCCGCCGTGGGCGTGGGTGCTCAGGAATTGGGTGAGCTTCAACTTTGATGATAGTGCCGCCTTCGAGCTTCTTAGCCGCCCGTTTGCGGATTCCGGCTTGCAATTGCTTGATCGAAGCTTTGTGTACCTTCATCGTCCCAGTACCGACCGCTACGTGGTCGAATTTAGGGAATACCCATGCATAGAAATCTGTGGAGACATCATCACCGACATACATCTCAGCGAGACTATGGTAGTAAGCCATTTTGTCTTCGGGGAGTCTGATCCGCTCTTGGAACGCGATCGCATAGTTGTAGTCTCCAGCATCCATTGCTTTAGCAACACGGGAATTGGCACCATCAGCACCGATCACTAGATCGACTTTCAGTGTCTTAGCTTCGCCTTCTAAGCTACCACTAGAGTGATCTGCATAGTGCAGCACATAAGGATCTGTAGTGTTCAGCCCAGGCATTTCCAACTTATGGACAGTACCATTAATTAATTTAGCACCAAGTTTCTCAGCTCGATCGCGCAAAAATCCATCTAGGACTTCCCGCCGACACATGCCAATATATTCACCAGGCTTGAGAGTTTGACCGATATCGACTTCAATATTAGAAGGCGAAATCATCTTCATCTGCCGCACTTCTCGATCGATAATGTGTGATGGTAAGTCAAATTCAGCCACCATGCAAAGAGGAATCGCACCACCACAAGGCTTGGCGTTATCTAATTTGCGTTCAAATAAATAAGTTTCAATACCAGCTTTCGCCAACACTTCAGCGGCGCAAGAACCCGCTGGACCAGAACCGACAACAGCAACCCGTAGTACCACAGCTATACTCTCTTTTCAATGACTTTTGCTTACACTGACGGATGTTAGCACGGACTCTCCTGGGGGGTGCTGCGAAATCCCCTCAGTCGGTCAGAATTGAAATATTCCTTTATATAAAGACATATTTGGATATCAAATATTTGAGGAATTAGCTAAATCCGATCGAGAGTTGAGGCTGTATACCTAATAGAACCATACAGCAGCTCGATTATTCTTATGAAATTATTATCTCCTTCTACTATCTTAGCGATCGCCGCAACTCTCACAGCTACTACTTTCGGAGCTGTCGCTGCAATCAAAAATATTTCCACCTCTTCGAGAGAGTTACCTGCTACTGCAACATTAATTGCCAAAGGAGAAACTTCACCTCTGGCTAAAAAACTTCAGGGTAAACCTGTCGTTGTGGATATCTACGCCACTTGGTGTCCTGGGTGCAAAAACATTGCACCGACACTCTCTCAACTGCGACAACAGTACGGTACAACAGCTAGTTTTGTTGTATTTAACGTTAGTGATGCTAAAACAACCAAAGCTTCGATGAAAATAGCGACAGAATTAGGCTTAACTAGCTTTTTTAATGCTAATAAATCGAAAACATCGACAGTTGCAATTATCGATCCCGCTACTGGCAAAATCATGAAACAGTTTCATAATAACGCTGAAATCTCTGACTATAATAGCGTACTCGATCTCGCGATTGCCCAAGGTCGTGGTGGTGATGCGATGGGTCATGGCGATATGATGAAAAAACCTGACCCTATGAGTCACGGCGATGCGATGGGGCAAGGTGATGCCATGAAAAAACCTTAATAGTTATTTTAATGAGCCAATCTGTGGATAAGTTTGTTGGATCGGGATTTCCAATCTAACAAACTTATTTAATCCCTCGCTAATTCGCCAACTCATGATGATAGATAAACACGATCTGATCAAAGTAACTAAAACACGTCCATATTTACCCAAATGGTTGATTTTGTTGAGCTTAGGAATTTTTACAACGATTACGATCGTTTTGACTAAAAATTCCGCGCTCTTTCAGCCGTTAGAAGACATGATTTCTCATGGTGAAAATCAGTATCAAAAATGGGGCGAGAGTCAACCGCTGACTAATCCGTGGTTGTTGATTCCTTTCGCGGCTGGGGGTGGTTTACTGGCGAGTATTTCGCCCTGTATTTTGGCGATGCTGCCAGTTAATCTTAGTTATATCGGTACACTGAATGTCAAATCTCGGCGGGAAGCCCTCTGGAATGCCACTGGATTTGTGTTGGGTGTCGTGACGATCTTGAGTATATTTGGGTTGTTTTCGTCCGTCGCAGGGGCAGTAATGGTCGATTTTAGAGGCTATATCAATCTCGCTGTTGGGGTGTTGATTATCTTGATGGGTTTGAGTATTGGCGGATTATTTCATCTACCGCTGCCCCAATTCCAGGTTTCGTTACCACCGTTTGCAGGTACTTATGGGGTGGGTTTGACGTTTGCGCTGATTAGTTCTCCCTGCGCGAGTCCTGTATTGTTTTCGGTGTTAGCGGCAGCGGCGGCGACTGGTTCGCCAGTATGGAGCGTGTTGACGATGGTGGCTTATGCATTGGGTTATACGGCGGTGATTTTTGCGACTAGTTTATTTGCAGGGTTGATGAAATTTACGCGCCAGATTTTGGTTAACTCCGATGCGGTGATGCGTTGGGGTGGGCTAGCATTAATCCTCATGGGTGGGTATTATGTGGTTTCGGGTGTTCTCTGGTTTCTCTAAATCCATGCTCACTGATGAGTCCGATCTTCAAGTCTTGACGGCATTGCGACAGGGTGACACCAATGCTTTGGGTATCATCTACGATCGATATGGTACGGCTGTTTATCGATTGGCTCTCAAAATCCTGGCTAATCCTAACGAAGCTGAAGATCTCACTCAGGAAGTATTTCTGGCTTTTTGGCGGGGGATAGATAAATACGATGTCGATCGAGGTACATTGGTAGTATTCTTGCTGACAATCACTCGCTCTCGCGCTCTAAATCGGATTAAACAGCAAGGCTCTCAGCAGAATTTGAGTCAACGAGTGGGAAATTATCTACCTAGAAACGATCACAATCCAGGGCTGGAATCACTCAATCTGTCGGAATTGAGAGAACGGATGAGTTTGGCATTACAGGAACTTCCCATCACCCAAAAACAAGTCCTCGAAATGGGTTACTACCAAGGTAAAAGTCAATCTGAAATCGCCCAGGAACTAGATTTGCCAATAGGTACCGTCAAAACGAGATCGCGTCAGGGATTGCTTAAACTTCGACAATTTTTACAGGATTTAGTAGAGTGAACTAAACAATGTCAGACATCGCCGCCTCCAATCCATCCGAATTTTCACCAGAGCTGCTTGCTGGTTACGTTTTAGGCGATCTCACCCCTTCAGAAATCGCGCTTGTCGAGGTATATTTAGCCGCACATCCCGAACAGCAAGCCGAGGTTGCGAGTCTGATGTTGCCATTAGATTTATTATCTCTAACCTTACCAGCAGATCATCCGCCAGCATCACTACGCCAACAAATTCTGCAAGTTGCAGCGGCGGAAATTGTTGCAACGACTAAACCGATTCAACAGTTGGAAGCCAAGTCTCGACAGTCGTGGACATTGATAAAATCAGTTGTTACTGGACTAGGATTGTTGTTAGTAGCTGGTTTAGGCTGGAATAACTATCGTCTCAGTCACGAACTAGCCGCATTAAAGCAGGATCTCCAAATTTCCCAAGTCGCTCTGAATAAACAGCAATCTCCAGACAATTTAGCTGTTGTCAGCCTGCTACAAGAACCAAACAATCGTTTTCTCACGCTCAAGAATATGGAAGGGAAAACGGGAATGGGCATGGGTAGCCTGGTAATTGTACCGAATAAATCTTCTGCCGTATTAGCTCTCCAACAAATTAAACCACTGCCGCCAGGACAAGTCTATCGGATGTGGGCGATAATGGGTGAAAAAGAGATGAATTGTGCTGACTTCTTGCCAGATGCAAGTGGTAAAGTATTGAAGCAGATTTCGCTCAATCATTGGGAAAAAGCGAAGAAAATCATGATTACGATCGAGCAAAAACAAGCTAAAGAAGCTGAAGGCGAAATTGCGATCGAAGGTGAGATTTAGCCGATAGAATTATAGTGAGAAAATACGGGAAGAATAGGTGAATGAACTTACCCTCAGCCGAACATAGCGATTCAGCGACGATTCTATTTATCGATTATGAAAATGTTACCCAAGTAAAACTATCTAGCCTTCAGCAACCAAACCTCAAAATATTCATTTTTGTTGGCTGCGCTCAGGCAAAAATTCCGTTTGAGCTAGTCAGGGAAGCACATCAATTAGGTGCGTCGGTAGAATGGATTGGCGTAGAAGGAACGGGACCCAATGCTTTAGATTTTCATATTGTTTTTTATCTCGGTCAAATTAGCCTTCAGGCTCCCACCTCTAACTATATAATTCTCTCACGCGATCGAGGTTTCGATCCATTAATTCAACATCTGGCTAAACTTGGTATTTCCTGTCGGCGGATCGACAGGTTGGAACTATTATCTGGTGAATCTGATGTTACTATTTCTCAAGAGTTCTTATCAGAGATCGCCTTATCCAAATTAGCTGTTGTTGCTGCGAAAAGTAGACCGAAAAAAAGATCGACTTTATACACATACATTAAATCAATTCTCACTAAATATCACCCTAGCGATGCTGAGATTAAGCAACTGCTCGACACCTGGTTTATCAATGGGAAAGTTGTCGAAGTTAAAGATAAAATCAACTACAAATTTTAACTCTTGTTTTATTCTATCTATTTGATTCGCTGCGTAGATTTTACCCCACCCCGCATCTTCGGGGAGCAGGGTGGTTTCATACAATAAAAGAAAAATGCAAAAACCCTTATGCTTAGTCACCAACCGCCCTGAAATGAATTTCGGGCTAACGGCAAAAGTCCACTGAAGTGGACTGAGTGATTTTTCTTCTGGTGTATGAAACCACCCTCTAAGGAGGTTGGCGGGTAAAATCTAGACTACAACTTTAAGCTGACGAATTTCTTGCCATTGTCGATCGTATTGTGCCTTGCTCACATCTGAGATTGGATAGATAAATTCACTTTTATCTAAAATAGCTTTAGGCGGCAACATCAATAAATTCTTGCGAACATCAGGGATGATTTCACTAGGATTTAGACTAGTCATTAGGGGCGATACACTAGATGTCAAAAGTGAGATCTGATTGCTGACTTTTGGTTGTAAACAGTAGTCGATCCATTGTTGACTTAACTTAGCTCTTTTGGTCGAGATTGGGTTAGTTCGACTTGCTGGCTGTACCCAAAGATCTGTAAAGATCGCCGTACCAGAATTAGGAACTATCGCTCCCATATTTGGGTTCTTTTGAATCAGATCGATCGCGTCTGAAGACCAGCCGACAGCGGCCCAGGTATCGCCCATAATTAGTGGTTGGAGATAATCGTCAGAACTATAAAACTTGACCTGTTGATGGAGCTGTTCGAGAGCGAATTTGAGATTTGCTGCCTGATTGAGATCGGGGGAATTGTATGAATATCCCAATTTTTTCAAAGTCAAACCAATTACTTCACGCGATCGATCTAATAACGAAATCCGCTGTTTTAACTTTGGATTCCAGAGATCTGCCCAATCAGTAGGGATGGGAATATTTGCATCCACAAACTTGTCCCGACGATAGATAATGACCGTCGTGCCCCAGCGGTATGGTACGCCCCAAACTCGACCAGTAGAACTACTATTTCCACGATCGTCTCGTTGTGCTATTTCATGCCAGCGAGAGTCTAGCTTACCCCAATTCGCGAGATCTTTAACTTCGATCGGTTGAATTGATTTTTCCTGAATCGCTGTTGCTAACCAAGCATCACCCATGCTCGCCAAATTGGGAATATATTCGGGAGATTTAGCTGGAGCAAATAGTGGCACTTTAAACCCCTTCGCTTCAGCCGTCCCCATTTTATAGCAGTCTCGAAGCTGGATCAGAATCTCTTTAAATTGACCCTCTGCAATCAATTCTACTCTGGGATTAGCAGGCTGAATCGATTTACTAAACTCACCCAATAATTGAGATGGAATCGAGTTTTTTAGTGCCAATAATCGCAAGACTTGCCGATCTGACTCTTGACAACTAGTTAAGCCACTCCCCAAGGCTAGACTACTGAGAGTGGTTAGGAAGGCTCTGCGGTGCATAATTAGGAAATAGGGGATAGGGAATAGAAACTAGAGAATAGGGTTTACAATCCAGAAGATAGGGTGCCAGAATGTGAGAAACACAAACAATTTTGACCATCCTCTACCCTCTATCCCCTATCCTCTATCCCCTGATTACAATGCCCTCTGAGCAATATCCTGACGATAATACATGCCCTCAAAGGTAATTAATCTTACTCCTTGATAAGCACGCTCGATCGCAGTGGCAAAATCTGGCGCGATACTTGTCACACCCAATACCCGTCCGCCATCGGTGAAGACTTTCTTTTGATTGACTTGAGTCCCAGCATGGAAAACAGTCGTGCCCTCCGTAGTTGCCGAATCCAATCCCCCAATCACCTTACCGCGTTCGTAATTTCCAGGATAACCATGAGCCGCCATCGTAACACAAGTCGATACAGCAGATTTCCATTCGATCGGTGGTAAAGCAGCTAGTCTTTGTTCAGTGCAGGCTAGTAATAAGTCTACCAAGGAAGTAGCTAACAATGGCAAGATGGCTTGAGTTTCTGGATCGCCAAATCGACAGTTAAATTCCAACACCTTAGGCTCGCCATCTGGAGTAATCATCAGTCCAGCATACAGCACGCCACGATAGTCGATACCCTTGCGCTTGAGCGTCGCAAGAGTTGGCTCTAGGACTTCATTCTGGATTCTAGTCATCAGAGCTGGAGTTCCGAGGGGAGCTGGTGCATAAGCACCCATCCCGCCTGTATTTGCTCCTGTATCGCCATCGCCAATCCGCTTATGATCCTGAGCTGGTAACAAGGCACGAATCGTCTTCCCATCTGTCAGGGCGATGACTGACAATTCTTGCCCAGTCAGATATTCTTCGATCAGTAGCGTCCCATAATTTTGCGCAAATAATAGCTCGACAGCAGTCAGAGCCTCTAGCAAAGTTTCGGCAACGATTACGCCTTTCCCTGAAGCCAATCCATCAGCTTTCACCACAATTGGTGCGCCGTGATGCTCGATATAGGCTCGTGCAGTGGCTAAATCTGTGAAAGTTGCCGACTTTGGTGTCGGGACTCCAGCTTCCTCCATAATCGATTTTGCCCAGGTTTTGCTAGACTCAATTTGAGCACCTGCGCGAGTTGGACCAAATACAGGAATCCCACGATTTTGGAGATAGTCCACAATTCCTAACGATAGTGGTAATTCTGGCCCGATAATTATCAATGAAACCCCGTTTACTTCCGCAAATCTGGCAATTCCAGCAAAATCATCGACTCTGAATGAAAGATTTTGACAACGATCCATCATTGCCGTACCGCCATTGCCAGGTACGCAGAGGACTTGAGTAACTTGAGGAGATTGCAACAAAGTCCAAACGATGGCATGTTCTCGACCACCATTACCAACTACTAAAATTTTCACCGACTCTAAATTCTCCTAGACTTTATTGCTAATCCTTCTTTACACTTTATCATCAGATGGGAGATGGGAGATGGGAGCGAAAAGTGCGGTTTTGGGGTTTCCCATGCGAGAGCACCTTTTCAAGACAGATAGGAGATGGGAGAAGATAGTGGATAGTGAATACTTTATAATTTTTGGTCTATGTCTCTGTTCTTCTAATTTCTAACGTTTAACTACAAAACCTTCTTTCTCCAATCTCCCTTCTTCAATCTCCCATTTATGAAAATCAATTTCTCTACTCCCAGCGGTTTTCCTGAATTTCTCCCTGGTGAAAAGCGACTAGAACAGCACCTGATGGATACAATTCGGCGGGTGTATGAAAGTTATGGTTTTACACCGATCGAAACACCTGCTGTCGAGCGGCTAGAAGTCCTCCAGGCGAAGGGAAACCAGGGTGATAACATAATCTACGGTTTGCAGCCGATGCTCCCGCCTAATCGCCAAGCAGAGCGGGATGAGGCAGGGAAGGGTGATACCGGAACGGAAGCGCGAGCGTTGAAATTCGATCAAACCGTGCCGTTGGCGGCTTATATTGCCCGTCATCTCAACGATTTACACTTTCCCTTTGCTAGGTATCAGATGGATCTGGTATTTAGGGGGGAACGAGCGAAAGATGGACGGTATCGTCAATTTCGCCAGTGTGATATTGACGTGGTGGGGCGGAAGGAATTGAGTCTACTTTATGATGCTCAAATGCCTGCAATTATTGCGGAGATTTTTAGTCAAATTAACATTGGCGATTTTCTGATTCGGATTAATAATCGCAAGGTATTAACAGGATTCTTTAGTTCATTGGGTGTTTCACCCGATCGCATCAAGGTTTGTATTAATATTATCGATATGCTCGAAAAGGTCGGTGTAGCTAAGGTATTAGCAGGTTTAGCAACTCAGGGTTTATCGCCAGAGCAATCTCAACAGGTAATTGATTTTATCAGCATCAAAGGTGATGTCGATCTAGTCCTCGCTGCTCTAAATGAATTTGGTGATAAATTACCAAATGCTGACCAATTTAAGTTAGGAATTGAGGAATTAACTACAGTAATTAATGGTGTGCGAAATCTCGGCGTGCCCGAACATCAATATTGTATCGATCTATCGATCGCCCGTGGATTAGACTACTATACAGGTACGGTTTATGAAACTACCCTAATCGGACATGAAGCCCTCGGCAGTATCTGTTCTGGCGGTCGATACGAAGAGTTAGTCGGCACATTTTTAGGTGAAAGTATGCCAGGAGTGGGGATATCGATCGGACTTACTCGTCTAATTTATCGCTTACTCAAGGCTAATATTTTGCAACCATTAGCACCCACACCGACTCAAGTAATGGTCTTAAATCTTCAGGAAGATTTGATGCCAATCTATCTCCAAGTTTCCCAACAACTTCGCCAAGCCGGAATCAAAGTCGCCACTGCTTTTGATAAACGCCCACTCAAAAAACAATTTGCCCTAGCAGACAAACAAGGAATAACTTTTTGCGTCGTTATTGGTGAACAGGAAGCTGCAAATAAGCAGTGCATCTTGAAGAATATGACAAATGGCGAACAAATTGTGGTTTCGATCGACAATTTAGCTACTGATGTAAAACAGCAACTGAAGTGAAATAGCGATTTGCTTAGTGGTGGTTTCTCAAATTGGTAATCGATTTGCAAAACCACCACTAAGAATTGTAGTCATACGATTGTGGAGAGCGCAGAATTAGGCGTTCGGTTTTGATTTTTAGTCCCCAAAATTGTCCATTCATATTCCCAAATCTGCCGCAATCCGGTGAGCGCAAGCAAACCCCGAAAATGCCACAGCATTTAAACCTTGTCCAGGGAAAGTACTATCTCCCACACAATACAATCCAGGTACCGCCGTGCGATTGAACGGCATATTCAGCAATCCTGGTAACTTGCGGCGGGGAATTGGCCCATAGCTGCCATCAGCACGCCCTAGAAAGCGTCTATGAGTGCGTGGAGTACCAACCTCCATAAAATCTAAACCCGCATTGATACCAGGGAAAATTCGCTCCAATCGATCGAGCATTACACCCGCTCGTTCTTCTTTTTTAGTATTATATTCACTCGGACTTAAACCCTCCCAATCACTCATCCAACTAGGTGTAAAAGCATGAATAATCTGATGTCCTTCAGGAGCCAAACTCGGATCGAGCAAAGTAGGAATAGAAACAAAAATTGTCCCTTCTGGCTCCTCCATTTGTGTCCAATCTTCTAGCAATACATGGTGGCACTCAGTCCCCGCAGGCAATACTTTGGCATCTACGCCCAAATGTAGACTTAAAAAAGCGGGGGATTTTTGATAACGCTCCTGCCATTTCTGTTCCTTCTTGGGCATTTCTGCCGCTGGTAATAGTTGCTCAAAAGTATCCCAGCGCGTTGCATTAGAAACAACCTTCTTGGCGTAGAAAGTCTTGCCATTTGCTAATTTTACCCCAACAGCTTTGCCCTGTTCGGTGATGATTTTTGTCACCCGCGATTTATAGTGAATTTCACCACCAAATTTAAGTAATCCCGATACTAACTTCTCAGCTATTTGACCCACACCTCCTTTTGGATAATTTATGCCACCATAATGTCGATCGGAAAATACCATCCCCGCATTAATCATCGGAGTCATTTCCGCAGGTACTACCGACCAAATATAGCATTCGATATCGATGAACTTCAGGACATCTGGATCCTTAATATACTTACGAGCAATATCACCCACATTCAAAGGCAAATATTTAACTAATCCCAGACATGCCGCCGGATGTTGAAAGAAAACACGAGTCAAATATCGCAACTCTTCCAGCGATAATAAATCCATTGCATTCAAACAATTAAATACCTGCCAACACTCATCATAAAACTGCCTAATTCCCTTTGCTTCATTTGGAAATTTGACAAACAATCCTTGTAAAAACTGCTCGTAATCCTGATGAACCTTAATATCTAAATCATTCGGTAAATGATACTGAACCTGCACCGGATCGGGAATCGTCTCGATACTTTCTCCCACCGCCGCTAATGCACGAGTCAATAAATTAGTCGTACCCTGCTTCCCAAATCCAAAAATCATCGAAGCACCAACATCAAATCGGTAGCCTTCTCGATCGAAATATCCCGAACTCCCGCCCGGAATCAAATACCGTTCCAACACCAGCACTTTTGCACCCTTAGCCGCCAACTGAGTCGCCGTCACCAGTCCGCCAATCCCCGAACCGATAATAATTGCATCAAAAGTAGTTCTATCGCCTAGGGGCACATCAGCGTTGGGATTAGCACTCACAGTCATAAATTAATCTGAAAAACTCTAGATATCATACTCTATCCAATTTTACATTTCATCACATCGGGATCTAGTTGCACTAAATTCTGAGCCTGTGCTACTGGCATCCGCCATGTTGCCCGCTCAAAAAAATCATCCATTAAGGGTGGAATAATAGATTTTCGGATGATGCCTGTATTCTTCATCAATTCTAAGTTAATTTTAAATTCTTTTGTACACTTGCTTCTGTATTTTACAGATCTTTCTCTGAGTTGATCGGGGTTTAATGGTTCTAGTCCTAACTTGGCTGAATAACTAAGCCTCATATGATAGTCAATCATTTCAGCATACTTAACTTCTGCTATCATAGGTTCTTGACTTTTGATTACTCTGCTCTGATTGATTTGTGGAACTTGCTCTATATATCTTTCCTTTGTATTAACATTTGTCAACACAAAAAATACATCTCCTGTTACTTTATTTACAGTCAGGTCAAAAGTAAAAAATTCAAAATCTAGTGTTGTATATATTTTGTCTACAAAATTGTGTGAATGAAATGATGGTGCAACCGCAATTAACTTAACGGGTTTTCTATAGTCTATCCCATTTAATCGTGGCTTATTCTCGATCAAGCCATGATAATATCTAGTGAGCTGTTGAACAACATATCTATCTTCTGTATTCTTCAACTCAATGATAGTCAATTTTCCTTGATTATCTGTTGCTAAAACATCACAAATTTCAGTCCCAATTCTATACTGCCTAGAGATTGGAGATAAATTCAGTAATTTATCTAAGTGAATAAATACAAAATTTTCAAGCTCTGTCTCACTTTTGAATTTAAAGTCCCCTTCTTTTGTCTTGATTATCGCGCTCAATGGTAAAAGCTACCTCTTTATGGATCATTAGCTAGTATTCCCATTTATAGCTACAGATACAACATAACCCACAATACAATTTCTTCAGTCCCAACGCAATTGTATTGTGAATCTCAATTGCGACATGATCCGTAACCCGACTAGCTCATGATTTCAGCTACTGACTTAGGTTTCAATTTGCCCGATCGCACATCTAGTGATGCTTGTCGTGCATATTCTGCTAATTCAGTTCTGCGGATTTCAGATTTATGTGTTTGGATTGCTATCACAAGAGCTTCTTGCTCTTCACCAGGCAAGTCTAGCGCAGCTTCTAAGACTTGTTGCAATGTAGTCATATGTTTACTATTGGTTTGGTTTGTTTACAGTATTAGATCTCAATTATGACATCGATTCCCGTAGTCCCAAGGCAATTTTACTATGCTCTTCAATCTGCGACATCACTTGTCGAGCGCGACTAATTACCGTTGGCGGTAAACCTGCCAATCTTCCCGCTTCAATCCCATAGGATTTACTTGCGCCGCCTGGTTGGACTTGATGGAGGAAGATAATTTGATCGGGTAATTCTTTGACTGTGACTTGATAATTTGCGACGTTCGAGAGGATCGATGCGAGTTCGTTTAGTTCGTGATAATGGGTGGCAAAAATTGTGCGCGATCGAATTTCACTGGCTAGATATTCGGCGACTGCCCAGGCGATCGATAAACCATCAAATGTCGCTGTTCCCCGTCCAATTTCATCTAATAAAACGAGAGAATTTGCCGTGGCGTGATTAAGAATATTTGCAGTTTCATTCATTTCGACCATGAAAGTGGATTGTCCGGTGGCGAGATCGTCTACTGCGCCGACGCGGGTAAAGATGCGATCGCATATTCCCAATGTCGCATTAGTTGCGGGGACAAAACTACCGATTTGCGCCATGATTTGGATTAGTCCAAGTTGGCGTAAATAACAACTTTTGCCGCTGGCATTTGGCCCAGTGAGGATGATTAAATCGGGTGATTCGACACTGGGGGGGATGTGTTCGGGTTGTCCGAGTTGAGTGGAATTGGGGACGAAAAATCCAGCTAATAGGGCTTTTTCAACTACGGGATGACGACCATCGGTGATATGGATTTCGCGACTCGGTACCATATTGGGGCGACAATAGCCTTGGGTGACGGCGATTTCTGCTAAACCGCAGAGGACATCGATCGCGGAGATACTGCGGGCTACGGTGCGGATTTGCTCGGTGTGGGTGGCTACTATGGTGCGGAGTTCGACGAAGATTTCGTGTTCGATTCGGTTGAGATCTTCTTGGGCGGTGAGGATGCGGACTTCCCGCTCTTTGAGTTCGGGGGTGATGTAGCGTTCTTCGTTGGTGAGGGTCTGTTTGCGGATGTAGTCGGCGGGTACTTGGTCGGCTTTGAGGCGGGAGATGCTGATATAATAGCCAAAGGTTTTATTGAAGCCTACTTTTAAATTGGCTATGCCCGTGCGTTCGCGTTCGATCGATTCTAAGTTAGCAATCCACTGAAGATCGCCGCTGGCTGAGAGGCGCATTTCGTCGAGTTGGGTATTGATGCCAGGGCGAATAATTCCACCTTCTTTGAGGTGAATCGGGGGATGTTCTACGAGGTGGGCGGCGATATCTTGTCCCAAGGCTTCGAGTTCGGCGGGGACATGGTGGAGGGTTTTCAAAAATGGGGATTTGCCCTGGGTGGCAATAGTGGCGAGTTCGGGCAGTTTGAGGAAGGAGTCGGCGAGGGCGACTAAATCGCGTGCATTGGCTCGTCCTGATGCGGCTTTTCCCGTCAGGCGTTCGATGTCGTAGATCCGTTTGAGCAGTTGCTGGAGATCTTGGCGCAGGAAGGTGTTTTCGACGAGTTCTTGGATCGTATCTTGGCGTTTATTGATGCTGTGAATATCTAATAGGGGTTGTAAAATCCAGCGGCGTAATGCACGTCCACCCATTGCGGTACAGGTTCGATCGAGTGCCCACAAAAGAGAACCCTGAAAGTTGCCGTCCCTAACGGTTTGAGTGATTTCTAAGTTACGGCGAGATTGATGATCTAGAACGAGATAATCGCCGAGGGAATAGGTGCGGAGCGGTTGGAGGGCGACGGGGTTACTTTTTTGGGTGGCTTCGAGATATTCTAATAAGCCGCCAGCAGCCCTTACAGCGAGCGGAAATGGCGAACACCCCAAAGATTCTAACGATCGCATTTTGAAGGTATCCAGCAGCCGTTGCTTGGCTTCTGGGAGCGTAAATGGTGCCAGGGGGCGCATGGCATAGCAGAAGCAATTGGGGAGGCTGGTAGGGAGTAAATCCGAGGTTTCACCTGGGCGCAGGAGACGGTTGAGATCTGGCGCGGCGATGGGGATGAGGACTTCTGGCGGTTGGAGCCGCATTAATTCCTGGGTCAGCACTTCTAAATCGCTGCTCTGGGTGGTGAGAAATTCACCCGTAGAAATATCTGTATAGGCTAGTCCCCAATTATCGCCGACGAGAACGATCGCGGCGAGAAAATTATTCCGCCGCGATTGGAGCATTTCTTCTTCCTGAATCGTTCCAGGTGTCAGTACCCGCACGACTTCCCGCCTAACTAAATTACCTGCGGCTTCGGCGGCGGTTTCCATCTGGTCGCAGAGGGCGATCGCGTAACCTTTTTCGACTAACATGGCACAATAGCGATCGACTGCATGGTGCGGTACGCCTGTCATCGGTACCCGTCCGATTTCTTTCCCGCCTTCCTTGCTAGTTAGTACTAATTCCAGTTCCCGCGCAATCGTAATCGCATCTTGGAAGAAAGTCTCGAAGAAATCACCACAACGGTATAACAGCAAAGCGTGGGGATATTGTTCTTTGACTTCGACATAGTGTTGGTACATCGGCGAGAGCTTTGATTTATCAAGCAACCGATAATCACCGTTGCGAATTTGGCTCTGGCTCGTGCGAATACCTGTCAAGTCGGGAATATTGTCAGACATGAAGAGAGTGGAATAGTGGGGACTCAGATCCAAAGGCTTCTCTAAGAAGTCGGGGATCTAGCGGGCGTAATGGCTATTTTACTATTTGCTGTTCGTGGCTAGGGGATCGATCGTTGAAATGGCTTAGACAATCTTAGCGATGTTAAGATATCCGATGATTCTGATTCTCTCCCCGTCTCCCAGTCCCCCAGTCTCTCTTCTTCCCGCTCGGATAACACACCCTCCCAAATCTGGATCGATCGAATAGGATGGAAATATACGCCTAATTTCCGATCGATGAGGTAATTTTACATTGGCAGACCATCACCCATTTCTATATTATTGGTTTGCTTTCCTCGGTATTATTTTGGGTAGATATTTTTTGGTCGCTGGTGGAACCCATCTACTGATTCACTCGGTGCTAAAACAGTTTTTTGTTGATCGAGAAATATCGATCGATCCACCAGTTTGGGAGTCAATTAGACGAGATATCAAGTTATCACTACTTTCAACGGTGATTTTCGCGCTCAGTGCGGCATTTTCGATCTTTGAGTTCGATCGAGGTGGTACATTTTTATATACTGATTTAGATAAATATGGATTCTGGTATCTAGGCTTGAGCTTTGTGGCTGTACTGCTGCTCCAAGATACTTACTTCTATTTTCTCCATCGCTTATTTCACCACCCCAAGCTATTCAAATGGTTTCATTTGGGGCACCATCTATCTAAACATCCGACACCCTGGACATCATTCGCCTTCGATCCGGCGGAGGCAGTTTTTCAAGCGTTATTTTTAGTCGCGATCGTCTTTACAATCCCCCTGCATTTTTGGACGGCGATCGCAATTATTATGACGATGACAATTTGGTCAGTCTTAAATCATCTGGGATTTTCATTGTATCCCAAATCGGGATACTTGAGCTGGTGGGGACAATGGACAATCGGCCCTGCACATCATTCTGTTCATCATCATAAATGTACCAAACATTATGGATTATATTTTACTTTTTGGGATCGATTACTCGGTACGCAGGACTTTAATAATTAGATTTATAGCAACAGCCAGGGCTGTTAGGACGTAGAATAGAGTAAATACTTCACTAAATGTTTGAGCAATGCCAAAACCTTACAGTTATGATTTTCGGAGAAAGGTAATCGAAGCAATTGAGTTGGATGGGCGCAAAAAAGGTGAAGTAAGTGAAATCTTTAATATTAGCCGCAACACAATTAATCTATGGCTGGATCGGAAAGAACAAACAGGGAATTTTTTACCTGAGCCAAATAGACCACCAGGAAATAATCATAAGATTACAGACTGGAAGAAGTTTACAGAGTTTGCTAATAACAATGGAGATAAGACTCAGGAGGAGATGGCTCAATTGTGGGAGGGAGATATCAGTAAGCGGACTATTTCTCGTGCGTTGGAAAAAATTGGATTTACCCGTAAAAAAAAACTTATGGATACCTCGAACGGGACGATACAAAGCGTCAAATATTTTTGGAGCAGTTAGCCAAGATTAGCCCTGAGAGTCTTGTCTACGCTGATGAATCTGGCATGGATAATAGAGATGAATATGCTTATGGTTGGAATAAAACTGGTCAACGGTTTCATGCACTCAAATCAGGAAGACGGCAAGGACGGGTTAATATGATTGCAGCTTATTGTGATCATCAGTTAATTGCACCTTTTACGGTTGAAGGAGCTTGTAATAGAACGGTTTTTGAAACCTGGATTGAAACTTGTTTGGTTAAATGTCTAAAACCAGGACAGTGGTTAGTAATCGATAATGCCACTTTTCACAAAGGTGGACGTATTGAAGAGTTGATTGAACAAGCAGGTTGTAAGGTGCTGTATCTGCCGCCCTATTCTCCAGATCTAAACAAGATTGAGCAATGTTGGTCATGGTTAAAAAGTCGGGTTCGTAAATGTCGCGCTCAGTTTGATTCTCTCCGTGATGCGATCGAGCATGTCTTGAAATTAGCGTCCTAACAGCCTTGGCTGTTGCTATATTTGCAAATAGATACTAGGGTATTATTTAACATTCCTGCAAATATTGCACCAAAAAACCCTTTAATCGATCGATTAAAGGGTTTGTTATTAATTCACAATCTATTTTCAACTAACCAGCAGCTTGAAGTCTAGCGCGTGCGCGTTTGAAAGCTTGAGTAGCTTGGATTTGTTCTTGACGAGTACTAGATTGAGTAGTAGCTACTTTTGCTTCCGCTTCAGTCAAATCTTTTTGAGCTTGTTCTTTATTAATTGATTCGCCTAATTCTGCACCGTTAACTAGTACGGTTACTTCATTATTATCAACTTCAGCAAAGCCACCCATCAAAGCGATTGGGATCCATTTATCTTTGCCAGATTTAACGCGCATTACCGCAGTATCTAAGGCGGTTAAAAGCGATGCGTGACCAGTCAAAATACCTAATTGACCAGTTGTGCTAGGTAAAATCACTTCGTCTGCTGTGCCGTCCCAGACGGTCTTATCTGGAGCAATTACTCTTACTGTTAATGTCATGTTTTATAGTTAGTTTTTATAGTTTGGTTCGAGCTTGATGGCGGCGGAGATTTTACCCCCAACCCAGATCTCCTTCCCAATGTACTGTGTATGCACAAGTCTTTTGGAGATGATGCGTAGATCTCTACCCCACCCCAGCCCTCCCCTTTCCAAGGGGAGGGAGCGAAAGTCCCCCTTTCTAAGGGGGGTTGGGGGGTAAAGATCTCCGCCGCAGTCAAACAATTCCTAGCCTTTCAACAATTTCTCACCTTTAGCGCGTGCTTCCGCGATGTCGCCAACGAGGTAGAAAGCTTGCTCTGGTAAATCGTCCATCTCACCAGCGAGGATTGCTTTGAATCCTTTGATGGTGTCTTCGAGTTTGACGTATTTGCCAGGAGATCCGGTGAATACTTCAGCAACGAAGAAGGGCTGAGATAAGAAGCGTTCTACTTTCCGAGCGCGGGAAACGATTAAACGATCTTCTTCGGCTAATTCGTCTAAACCGAGAATCGCAATGATATCTTGCAATTCTTTATAGCGTTGGAGGGTAGACTGGACGGCACGAGCGGTGTCGTAGTGATCTGCACCCACGATCGATGGTTGGAGCATGGTGGAGGTAGAATCGAGAGGATCTACTGCTGGGTAGATACCTTTGGATGCTAAACCACGAGACAATACGGTAGTACCATCTAAGTGAGCAAAGGTAGTAGCTGGAGCTGGATCTGTTAAGTCATCCGCAGGTACATATACTGCTTGTACCGAAGTGATCGAACCTTCTTTAGTAGAAGTAATCCGCTCTTGTAAGTCACCCATGTCAGTACCTAGAGTAGGCTGATAACCTACCGCCGAAGGCATCCGACCTAGTAGTGCAGATACTTCGGAACCAGCTTGTACAAAGCGGAAAATGTTGTCGATGAACAACAGTACGTCCTGCTTGTTGACATCACGGAAGTATTCCGCCATTGTCAATGCAGCCAAACCAACCCGCATCCGTGCTCCAGGTGGCTCGTTCATTTGTCCATAGACTAGAGCGATTTTGGAGTTGCCGAGGTTTTCTTTGTCGATTACGCCGGATTCCATCATCTCGTTGTAGAGATCGTTTCCTTCGCGGGTACGTTCGCCTACACCACCAAAAACTGATACACCACCGTGATTGGTTGCGATGTTGTTGATCAGTTCCATCATGATTACGGTTTTGCCTACGCCAGCACCACCAAATAAACCGATTTTACCGCCCCGACGATAAGGGGTGAGCAAATCGATAACTTTGATTCCGGTTTCAAATACGGAAGGCTTGGTTTCGAGTTCAGTTAATTTAGGAGCTGCACGGTGAATCGGAGATCTTTCTTCAGTATTTACAGGACCTTGTTGGTCAACTGCTTCGCCCAATACGTTGAAAATCCGACCCAAGGTAGCTGTACCAACTGGTACGCTAATTGGTGCGCCCAAGTCGATTACGTCCATACCACGGACTAATCCGTCGGTGGTACTCATCGCAACGGCACGAACTTGGTTGTCACCTAGAAGTTGTTGAACTTCACAGGTTACAGACACATCTTGTCCAGCTTCATTCTTGCCTTCGACTTTGAGGGCACTATAAATCTGGGGCATCTTGCCACCAGTAAATTCTACGTCTACAACTGGACCAATAACCTGGGTGAGTCTTCCCACGTTTGTTTTTTCTGCGGTGCTAGCCATGTGCCGTTACTACTTATATATGTGTGATTTTGTCTATAGCTATCGATTAACAATCGATCGTTTTAGTTATCAGTTCGGTTATTAGTTAGATAGTTGTCGGCGATTAGTTACCCACAATCGGGAGTGGAACATCGGTGCGAGAGTTTTCACTCTATCATCGATATCTCGATCGCTATTGACTACTGACTTTTGACTGAATTGATACAGTTTGTTAGCTACTCTTAATATTTTGCAATGCTATGGTTTAGTTTATCACCGAACGCGCACGGTGCTGTGGGTATTTTTGGGAGATGGGAGATGGGAGATGGGAGCGAAGAAAATTTACTATGTCCTATTAGGCAATTCCTAATGCCCAATGTACGACGGCGGGATACTGACACAGAGAGCCGCTATTTTCGCTTTTGGCGACGGCGTGTTTTTGGTCGAGATAGGCGCGGAGTTTGGCACGGATCGATCGATTATTCAAGGCTGTGAGTACCTGAGTTGCTGACTGATATCGATCGACTAAGGTTATTTGAATCATCTTATCGATGATTTCGATTAATCCTACACTAATTTCCACATCCTCCGTCCAGAGTAGTTCGCACGTCCGTGGATCTGTGGGAATTTCGTCGGGTTCTTTTCCTGTCAACAGATAAATACAAGTCATCCCCAAAGCATAGATATCACTGGCATAAACAGGACGATTGGCTAATTGTTCTGGTGGTGCAAATCCTGGCGTACCAATTGCTCTACTGTCTTCACTCTGTTTCGCCATCATCGCGGGAGAAAGGTCTTTAACAGCACCGAAATCCACCAAAACGAAGCGGAGATCGGTTTGACACAAAATGATGTTCTGGGGCTTAATATCCCGATGAATCAGATGATGGGAATGAATGTATTCCAACCCGCCGAGCATCTGAATCAGGAATTTCTCGATCTCGACTTCCGTAAACTGTCGATCTTCGGTAACAAGCTGTGACAGAACAATGCCTGGAATATGTTCCTCAACCAAGTAACAATTAGCTCCCACGCTAAAATAATCAAGTAACGCCGGAATTTGCGCATGACTACCGAACCGACTCAAACTCAAAGCTTCCAACTCAAATTGTTTCCGAGCGATCTCAATTAACTCAGGATCTGTACATCTCGGTGCGAATTGCTTGATCACACACGGCGGATGTCCTGGAAGATAAATATTTCGGGCTAAAAATGTAATGCCAAAGCCGCCTCGACTCAATAATGATTGAATCAGGTAACGTTTCGCTAGACTCCGATCTTCGATCTCACCGCATTTTTCGAGGTGAATCATTGAATAATTGTCTAGCTGTGAGGGTAATACTTCTGGCGTAAAGTTAGCTAGTGGGGCAGATTTAGTGGTTACGGCATCGGACATCACAATATCTATTCTCAAAGTAGAGAAGCTCCACGAACGGTGCAGATTTCGGCACAATTACAGTAGCCGATATTTCAACATGATACTCGGTACGCTCTCGATCGACTCTCAGCCAATTTAAGTATCTTTTGACAATTCTCTGACTTTCAGCTTGCGCTGCTAAAGATTCATTGATTTGCGCTGTTTGCTAGCCAAGTTTCAGTTCAGCCATTTGTACTGGATGGTATAACTCACATCTTGCACCAGCGGTTTCTCCTGTCGGAGAGGCTCCGCCAACACGCTCTGGAGGTTCCCTCCAGATTGCTTGCAAGACTACTAGACCAATCCGAAATATAATACCTGAACAAAAAAGATAGCCAAATGGTAAAATAATATTTTAATATTTTACCTAGTATGTTAAACCCACTGCAATACATTGAAAAACATCCAAATCGATCGAAAGAAATTCTAGGTATTGAGTACGAGCAGTGGTTAGCATTAGTCAAA
>JANYDE010000029.1 GCA_025359915.1 Chamaesiphon sp. 336R_metabinner_41
ATACATTACTTGTACGGATATATCGATTTCTTCACTAATTTTAGTTGATTTTAGCCGATTTCATTGAACTTGACTAACTTTTTATTGTTTATATCTCTCTCTGTGTCTGGGTTTTGGCTTTTGTCAGCAAGCCCTAGTTAGAGGCATTTAGATATAAGTGAACTCGATCGCTCGTCCAAGTTGCTATCCCAGTTCCAAAAAAATCATTATCTTCAGTCCAAATCGGGCAATCTAACATCAAAGCTACCGCAACGACCGACCAGTCGTTGAGATCGCGCATGGCAATCCGATCTTTAGCGGCTTGTTCGTGCAAACTATACAAGCTGATATCGACAACCTGAATTAAGTATTTTAATTCAGATAAAAGACTGAGTGCATCATCCGGTGGTAGTTTGCGCTTTTCAAATAAAATCGGTAGATACTTGAGAGCATCTTCATAGCAAAGATCGGGCGTAACAAACAAAACTTTGGCAGCATGATTTTGAATTAGTTCTCTCACTTTTTTACCGAGAACGGCTCTAATCAATATGTTCGCATCGATGGCAAGTATCCTATTTGTTTGCATGACGATCGCGACTACTTCTGTTCTCTCAGTTGTCTAAATTCTGCCACTAGTGTATCTTCAGCGATTCCTGCTTCTTGCAAGAGTGCATCGAGTTTTTCTGCTGCTCGTTTTAATCCGGCTAGCTCTGCATCTACTGGCGGTTGTTGGGTTGGCAGAAAATAGCCCACAGTCTGTCCGTGGCGGATCACGGCGATGGGTCGATCGGAATTGAGATATTTAGCAAGGTTGTTTCTAAACTCACGCATTCCAATTTTTTCTAGCATGGGTTTTAAGCGATGATTAAAGTGTACCAATGTGTACGCAATTTTAGCATATTCTCTACGATCGCACCTCTAACCAAATCCCCTCTTGGGAGCGGCGGTTTTATTCTGGGGTTCCCCCAGAATAAAAAAACCGACAAGACAGGGGTGCCCGTTAGGGCGGGGTGGGTAGATCTTCGTTCGCGTAGCGTCTCTGCCAAGAGAATCGAACCATCCAATCCCGAATGCTTTTGATATGAATCGATCGAATTTGTGAACTCTGGCGGGATCGATTCTCTGACGAGACGCTGCGCGAACGAGTGTTGGTTGGTGGGTGGCGGGGATCTACCCACCCCGCCTTCGGCACCCCTCCGTGGAGGGGATTTTTCCAGGGGGTCGATGTGTTACTAGAATACAAGCAATAATCGGGGGGAATTATGGGACAGACACGAGATGATGAGTCGGAAGAGTGGTTCGATCGAGGTAATGAGCTATTTGAATTGGGTAGGTATAAGGAAGCGATTGTCAGTTACGATCAAGCCATTGAAATTAAACCTGACTATCGTGAAGCTTGGTATAACCAAGGCGTTGCCCTAGTTAATTCAGGTAGATATGAGGAGGCGATCACCAGCTTTGATCGAGCGATTGAGATTAATCCTGATAACTATAAATATTGGTCTAGCCGAGGCATTGCCTTAGGTAAGTTAGGTAGATATGAGGAGGCAATCGCTAGTTATGACCAAGCTATTCGGATTAATCCTGACTATCCTGAAGTCTGGCATAGCCGAGGCATTGCCCTACGTGATTTAGGTAGATATCCCGAAGTGATCGACAGTGTTGATCGAGCGATTGAGATTAAACCTGACTATCATGACGCTTGGTCTAACCGAGGCTTTGCGCTAGTTAATTTAGGTAAATATCCCGAAGCGATCGCTGGTTACGATCGAGCAATTGAGATTAATCCTGATGACCATGCATATTGGGTTAACCGAGGCATTGCAGTTGGTCTTTACAAAGAGAGTTATCTAGCAGAAATCGAAGCTTATCGTAAAGCATTTCAGCACATCCGCCCCAACACCCATCCCGAAGGTTGGGGATATCTCCAACGCGAGATTGGACGCACCTACTACAAAGAGGGCAACAACCAACTATTAAATTATCGGCGCAGCCCCCAAGATGATTACGATCTTGCCCTCACCCATTACCATAACGCCCTCACCACCCTCACCCGCGAACAATTCCCCCAACTCCGGCTCGAAACCCTGATCGACACCGCCAAACTCAAAAACGTTACCAAATCCTTCGATCTTCTCACCAATCCAGAAATCGAATCCGCCATCATCGCCCATTTATTTCAACCTAAAACCATCATCCCGACAGGTTCAGTCAATAAAAAAGACCTCTGCACCGCCTTCAATACACCCCACACCTACGGTCACTTTAATGGGCACGCCTACCACGATCCCCGTCGTCCCCAAGACTCTAGCCTGATCATCGATGGCGACGAACTCACCTGTCAGGATCTCGCCCATATCGACCTCACACCCTACCATCTGATCACTCTCTCCGCCTGTCAAACCGGAGTCACCACCCACCAGAGCATCGATACCGAATACGTCGGCTTAGTCAGTGCCTTTCTCAGTCGCGGCACCAACTACGTTGTCAGTACCCTCTGGTCGGTGAAAGATTTACCAAGTAGCCTGTTGATGATGGCGTTTTATCTGTATTTCAAAAACAACCCCGCCCCCCTCGCCCTGTACAAAGCCGCTGACTGGTTGAAAAACCTTACCCATGCCGAGGAAGCTAAATTTCATCAGAATGTTTACCAGCGACTACCCCAGAATACTCCCGCCGAACAGACTGCCGCCAGGACTACCGATCGAAATCGCCGAATTGCAGCAGCCTTAGCCCAGGAGCAGCCAGAAGCAACGCCTTATAGTAGTCCTTACTATTGGGCAGCATTTACTATTAGCGGTTGGGGCTAGGTTGGGATGTAGAATATTACAGAACAAGCATCAAGACTTATGCGCCGCGACACGATTTTTTATCAGTTATTCTTGCAATCACCCACATTGTTATTCGATTTGATTCCCAATCGACCGGACAATGCGGATGAATATGTATTTGATTCGATTGAAGTCAAAGAAACATCATTCAGAATTGATGGCGTATTTATGCCACCCACTCGATTTGGGATGGTATATTTCAGCGAAGTGCAGTTTCAACTTGATGAGCTGCTCTACGAACGGATGGTGAGCGAAATTTCGATCTATGCTTACCGCCATCGTGAGCAATTATTTGATTGGCAAGCGGTGGTAATTTATCCTTCTAGAAACATCGAACAATCCAGGACGGAACTCGTTCGCGAATTTCTCGCCAGTGGGAGAATCGCGCGGGTTTATTTGGATGAGTTGGGCACCGGAGCGGAATTGCCAATCGGACTAGGATTGATGGTATTGACCACATTAGAAGGCGATGCGGCAAAAACTGAGGCGAGAAGGCTAATCGCTCTAGCAGAAGGTACTAGAGCTATAATCGAGTTAGTATCGACGATCATTGTCTATAAATTTACTAATCTAACCAGGGACGAGGTGGATGAGATGTTAGGAATTACGTTACAACAGACGCGAGTTTATCAAGACGCTAAGGCTGAAGGCGAGCTAATTGGTGAAGCCAGAGGTGAAGCAAGAATGATCTTGCGATTGCTCAATCGTCGGCTGGGTTTAGTACCCGATCGAGTATTAACCCAAATTCAGCAATTAACAGTACCTCAATTGGAAGATTTGGGCGAAGCTTTGCTAGATTTTACGAGTTTAGTAGATTTGGAAGGATGGTTGAGCCGTAATCCTCAATAGATCATCCAATTGTGGTTAATAAAGGGGCAATTCATTAATAGAATAATCATTATCAATTCATTTTCTATGCTCGAACCAGGAGACATCCTTGAGGCTAAAGCCATACTTAGCGCGATCGACCAACAATCTACATTACCAATAGAACTACGATTAAAACTTGACGATATCGATACTAAACTCGCGACAGATCGCAATTATTTCAATCAAGCCATTCGAGACTGTATCAATTTATTTGCCAATTATCCACAAATTCAAGCCGACTATGACACCGCAGAGCTTAAGTTGCAAGCTGATGCTGGAGAGCGCGGTAAAGGTTTGCCACCAACACCGATGCCTCCACTCACCGAATACAGTCCAAGAATTCTGAATACTGTCCGTAATATCTGTTTAGCTGCTGGTACTCCACAGCCTAAACCAGTTGGCTTCTGGGGTAAATTGTTTGGTAAAAAATCTGCGGGTAATTAAATCATGGGTGTAGATCTAATTTATCCGACTATTAATTTATTTCAATACAATTTGCGGCAAGGATTGGGTGATGGTGAGTCAGATATGTTAGCGCGATCTCAAAGTTTCTATCAGAAATTTATACCCGATCTCAAAGATTTAGAAATGTATCGCCAGCGTGAGCAAGGCGATCGAGAATTAACTGAATTGCTTTCATCCCGCTACCAGCTATTATCTAAACCACTGGATGGTTTTTATTACCCAGTCCAGCTAGGTGATACCTATGCTCTACAGCTAAATTATTCTGGTAAATTAGTTGGGGATAAACCAGACAAGCAGCCCAAAGATTATCAAATTGCTGTTCGCGATCTAGAACTAGCAAAAATCCTACCCCCATTAGATGGTAATAGCTTCGGACAAACTCTGCTCCTGACAGCTTTCGTAAAAGATAATCAAGTAGATAAATTAGAGATTGCAAAAGATTGCGATCGCCAAATTACTGGTAAATCTTCGACTGATTTAGCTCGATCGATTAGTCATGGCGAGTGGATGAGTGGCGATCTATTTGAATTTTGGACACCGCCGCAGAGTTTGCAAGGTAATGGTTTACAACAGATAATCGAGCATCATCCACATACGATCATCTGGCTATTTCCTGCCGCTAAGTTGGAGGAGATCGATCAAGACATAATTCCTAGCACTTATCGGGATTGGATCAGATTACTGCATTACCGCCACAAAATATTTTATGCTTACTATCAAAGTCAATTGCTGAAACAACAGCTAAAAGCAGCAAATATTACAATTCGGGAGATTGCCACCAGATTGAAAGCTGAAAACAGATCTCTCCATCATCTTCAACGTCTATTATTCGACACCCTAGCCGAATTTCAATCTTATGGTGAAAATGTTCAGGCTCTAGAAGATCAACAACAAACAATTGAGATCGATCGAGATAATTATCGATTATGCTGTGAAGAAATGATCGCAAAAGATGCTAATCATAGCCTCCAGTTTTTATTAGAATTTGAAACAAAATATAGTAACAAGTATCAACGTCAAATTATTGCTGATCGCGCTCATTTAGATTCTAGCTTGAAGGTGCTAGAAAATCTTTCCCACACGATTCAAGGGACAATCCAAATCGAACAAACCAAGAGCGATCGATTTACTAACCTCCTCATTGCTAGCGTTGGTAGTGGATTGGCGATCAGTCAAGTAGTTTGTGCGATCGTGCTTACCCAAAATCCACCAGATAAAAACGCATCTGCATCTTTCTATCAAACCTCCGCCTTTCAATCTAGTTTAATATATGGCTCGATTCCGATCGTGTTAATTATGGGAGTATATTTCCTGTGGGGTAAACTGCGAAGATAGATTAGATGGCTAAATCAGCAACTCTATCAGCTTCCACCTGCTGAAGCTGCGGTTGATGAATGGCTAAATCGAACCAGAAAGTAGTTCCCACGCCAACGGCACTGGTAATGTGAACTTGAGTGTGATGTTTCTCGATGATATTTTGGACGATCGAGAGTCCCAATCCAGTTCCTTCTAGAGTGTGGACACGGTTTTCGACGCGGAAGAATCGATCGAATATCGCCCGTTGATCTTCAGGATCGATGCCAATTCCGGTATCAATAATTTCAACTCTGACGACGGTATTGCTATGCTCTTCTCCAGGCTCTAGGGGCAAGGAGACGCGATGAGCGCGAATTGTGACCTTTCCATCCGCTTTGGTGAATTTGAGGGCATTCCCGACCAGATTTGCCAGCACCTGGAGGATCAAATCGTAGTTACCGGATATGTCTGGTAGTTCGGGTTCGATATCCTGACAGAGTTCGATGCCTTTGTCTTTGGCGTTGAGTTGGTAGGTGCGGAGGGTTTGTTCGATCGATCGAGCCAGTTCAACTGCACCGAATAAATAGGTATGAGATGATTCTAACTTGGATAGATCTAAGACATCATTAACCAATCTTGTCAGCCTATCTGTCTCTCGATTAGCTGTGTCGAGAAATTCGCTGCGTTCTTCCTGGGTTAATTCATCACCATACTCATGGAGAGTTTCGATAAATGACTTGATATTAAATAATGGCGTTCTCAATTCGTGGGAGACATTACTGATAAACTGACTTTTTGCCTCATTTAATTCTACCTCACGAGTGATATCCTGAATCGTCATCGCGATCGCTCGTACATTCTCCTTCACCGGATCGAGAACGCTAGTAATTAAAATTCTCACAGTGCGATGAGCTGGTTGATTGATCGTAATCCTAAACTCTTCACCCTCAAGCTTTCCAGCGGCTACTTGATAGAGCGGACGAGTTAATTCTGCCGAAACGCTACCAGGTAAAACATGCAGGACATTCGTCTTATCTAAGTCCAGATGATCCCACCCAAAAAAGCGACGAGCGTTAGGATTTGCTAAGACGATTTGGAGATTATTATCAATTAATACTGCCCCATCGGCTATCGTCGTCACCAAGGTTTCTAGCTTCGCTTTCTCAGCAGTCAATTCATCGATATTTTGCTCCTCAAATATTTCTAACTTCTCAGCCATCTCATTAAAACTTTCGATCAATTCGCCCAATTCACCACCCAAAGGTAAATCGATTCGTTGTTTAAAATTACCCGAAGCAATATTCTGCACCCCAGACAGCAATTCCTTAATCGGTTTGGTAATTTGCAGCGCATTAAATACCGCACCTAATAGTACCATTACCCAAATCGACACAAATACCGCGATCGTCACATCCCTAGTTAACCCAGTAGACGCAACCACGGTAGGATTAGGGTTAATCCCGATCGCTAGCGTACCAAGAAACTTGCCATCATGCTCGATCGATACAAATACATCCGTCACCACCCCCTCAGGAGTCTGGTGCTGACGTACTAACGGTAAATCCTTATTTCCCTTACTCTCCGGTAAATGAATCCGCCGCTCGATCATCAGCGAGTTTTGTACCTCCGACTCCGAAAACGGAATCCCCAACCGAATATTCCCTGCATCATCAGCGTAGAGAATATACCGCAGACTCGAAGTACTATGATAAAACCGATTCGAGAACCGGGCGACACTAGTTAGATCGTTTTCAGCCAACTGTGGAGCCATATTCGCCGCCAACAGCAAGCCTAAATCTCGCCCAAATCGGGTATCGTTAATTCGCGCATCTGCTTGAATGGTATTTACCGCCCAAAAGGTGCAGCCACTAACAATCAACGACACCACCAAAGTGGCTGCTCCCATTAGTTTGGTTTGAAGTGTAAACTCCATCCACCAATGGCGAATGATGTCGCGCAATTTGTCGAACATGGCTAGCATGAAGTGGGAAGGGGATAAAGGATGGTGAATGAATTATTTGCTAGCAATATTTTCCAGGTACCCAGATCTACTATCTGTCTTTAGGCACCTGACAGATGTCAGTCTGTATCTCTTCCCACTATAACAGCGATTACCTAACGGTAGGCTATGCCAACGCAGCCCTTTCAACGTGTATAAATACCTAGTGCTGAACTCATGATTTCATCAGGGGTTGTGGTTTTCCAGGCATCGAGCAGTAGAAACATGTCGATGCTTGAAATTAACAATTAAAGGCGGTCGTTTCTTCTTTTCGCCTCT
>JANYDE010000031.1 GCA_025359915.1 Chamaesiphon sp. 336R_metabinner_41
TCTCGTTCCGTTCACGTTGGCGAAGCCTTTGCCTCAGCAAAAGTGTCTGCCTGTACCTACGGCAGGCTATCGCCAACGCAGAGAGGCTCCGCCAACGAGGCTCAACCCAACCTACAAAATTATTTTCCTTTCTTCAATAGATCAGCCCTGCCCTTTATCAGGGGGGGTTGGGAGGGGTGAATATCGATTTAGTATCGATCGGGAAAAACAATCGGTTCTGAGCCAGAAGAGGGTAAACCTGAGGGTGGATCGATTGGCTCGTAATCTACATAATTAGCTGTCGTTCCTGCTCTCGATCCACTGTCTTCGCGTTGGCGACTGGATGCCGCCGATGCAACTCTTTGACTTCCATCCCCTGGGGAATCGGGACGAGGGCGACGACGGCGGGGGGCTGAACCAGAATCATCTCGATCGTCTAAATCACGCTCTGGTGAGTCCAGATTAGGGCGTTCTGCTCTTCTTCTGGCAGATCGTCGCTCTGGTTGTCTACTCGCTAGATCTGCATCAGGGAGAGCGCGGCGAACTTGGATTGGTTCTTCGGATTCATTCCAGTCATCGTCGTTATCCCAATTGTCATTAGAGCGACGGGTAAGGGAGCTTATTTCGGTGCGAGCTGGCTCGGGGAGACGGCGGCGCGGGGCTGTCTCAGCAAACCTGTCTTCGCGCAACTGTCTAGTCGCAGATCGACGACCAGGAAGCTCTTCTAGGTCTTCACGTTCGTTGTTAATACGATCGAATCTGTCTCTGGTGAGACGATTACCTCGTTTTGCTGGCGCATATTCTGGCTCATCATCAATCTGGGCACTGTAAGATTTCCGTGGGGGGGCTTCGCGACCAGCACGACCACCGCCTTTGAGCCGTTTGTTTTCGGCACGCACCTGCATAAATTGCCACATGATGGTAATTAGAGAACCAATCATCAGCAATTGCTGGAAAGCCATTGCTGCGCCTAAATCGAGGCTAATCAGCAGCAGCAAACCACAGATGATGCCAATAATCGCATAGATGTTGTCAGATTCTTGATACAAATCGGGCTTGAACTTGCTGGTCAGAAACAAGCCGAGAGAGGCAAGAATCAAAACTAGGCCAAATAGCAGAGCCGCAGGAATGCCAAAACTCACGGTGATTTCCTCAGAGGGTAAAACAGAACGGTACAGACCGTTGGGACATTAAATGCTCGACATAGCCAGAGGCGATTCGATTCTTCGTATATTTTAGCATTTACCATTACTTGTGCCGATTGACCATACTCACATCTTGCACGAGTACAGAGACACTGGTAAAAGCAGAGATCTAAGGGTACCCACAAGGGGCACCCCTACAGGTTAATTGTGTAAGGGTGCCCTGTCAGGAGAATCGCTCCTAATCGTCCATCCTGACGATTGACTAATTTTGCCACAACAAAACCTCAGATCGGTCATAACACCCAACTGAGGCTGCATAATATCGACAATTGGGAGATCTTTAAGAACGTTGAATCCGATCTTTTTGGCTGATGAAGATCAGTCCGACGGTAGCTGGAACAACTACGATCAATCCGCCAGCGAGTAAGCTATAAATGAAATTGCTTAATGAGGGTGTCATAAAATATTTTGTCCTTAAGGATCGAATCACAGATTCTTTATTCTCTAATTCTATCCATATAGTTGCACTTTGACACTCCCCCCATTCGGTTTGGTTTCGCATTCGCTCCCGCGAATCTCTGGTGAGATCTCCTATTGTGGGGCTTGTTATAATAGCGGGGATGCCAACGAAAATCTCGAACATGAGCAAGCTCTGTCAATTTTGTTTCCTGATGTTGGTTACAGCCGTTGCGACGGTACTGTTGTTATTTCCCTACTCATTGCAAAATCGATTAGCTGCGATTGATTCAATCCCCAAGCAGATCCCGCTGACTAAATTGAAAGAAATAGCTAGTGCCTCTCCCGAACGAGCTTGGCGAGAAACTGGGGCGACAGCACTCTCCTTAGCTGCCCAAATCATGGTCATGCGGAATCCGCAGGGAGTGGCATTAGACAAGGCTCAGAAGGGCTATTTGCGACCGCTGTTTGGTGATTTGGTAGATCGAGTGACAATTGTCTATCAAGCGAAGTTACTCGATCGATGGTCGCAAGGTGGGAAGGAAACTCATATTGGAACGGTAAATTCAGCCGCGCAAACTTATTGCGATCGAATTTATCTTCGCGGATCTCATCAACTTGGCAATACTCAGCAATTAATCTTAATCGCTCACGAAATGACTCACTCCCAACAGTGTCAGCAAGCTGGTGGAATTAGTAAGTTTGGCGAACGTTATTTTCAAGGTTATTATCAAGGCGGCGAAACTTATGAAGATAATCCGTTAGAAAAATCAGCTCGGAAGATTGAGAAGAAGTTTGCTCGTCAATTGTGTAGCTCAATTAATTGTCCGCCTCGGAGCGGACGTTATTATGTTAATTATCAGGGTTGGGGGATCGATCTACCGGTGAATTTGTAGATGTTAGATGTTAGGTGTCTGTAGAATTTGTTCGGCAATTCGATCGAGGACAGGTGTCACGGATAGTCTACTACCTTGCTTGACAGCTAACAATTCCTCAGGGGTAAATCGATATCGTAACTCGGTAATATCTATTTGCCGATCGAATTTACGGACAAATTCGACTATGACAGTATGCCAGCGGGGAGCTAGGGTTGTCGCTTTTGGATCGTAATAATCGCTGTCTAGATCGAATTGGCTGGGATCGACAACTTGTGACTCAATTACTTGCATCAATCCAGCAATTCCTGGTGGTTTAGTATTGGAGTGATAAAAAAAAGCGAGATCGCCAACTTCCATCGACTTAAGAAAATTTCGGGCTTGATAATTTCTCACTCCATCCCAAATCGTGAATTTTCCTCGTTCGAGATCGGCAATACCATAGACATTAGGCTCGGATTTCATCAACCAATAATTCAAACAATCTTACCTCAATTAATTGTGGATGGCTTTCACCAGTTTAGTCGGTAAACGCACAATAAATTTAGTTCCAAGCTGGAGCTGACTCTCGACTTGAATAGTGCCATGATGTGCCTGCACGATCGCCAAAGCAATCGCCAAACCTAATCCAGTTCCGCCTGTAGAGCGAGATCTGTCAGATTGGACTCGATAAAATCTATCAAAAATATGCGGCAAATCTTCAGGTGCAATCCCAATTCCATTATCGGCGATCGTCACTATTGCGGTACGATCTAAGTAGGCTAGGCTAATAATGACTATTCCACCAGCGGGAGTATATTGAATAGCATTATTAATTAAATTGGCGATCAATCGATAGAGCCTGTCACCATCACAGTTGAGATACAATAATTGATCGAGTAGGATTTCTAAGCGCAGATCGATCGAGGCTGCGATAGCCAGAGGTGCTAATTCTTCTTCTAAATCGCTGACTAAATCGTTCAGACAGCACGGCTGAAGGTTTAAAGGTAATTGCTTGGCTGTCAACCGCGATAGCCAGAGCAAATCCTCTGCTAGCCGACTAAGATGATGAATTTGCCGCTGGATTATTTCTAAATTATTGCGCGTTTCTGGCTCGATTATTTCCTGCTCTAAAGCACTCTCTACCGCAATCCGCGTCACAGCTAGCGGCGTTCTCAATTCGTGAGCTGCATCTGCGGTAAATTGTTGAATCTGTTGGTAAGACTGATAAATTGGTTGCATTGCCAATCCTGACAGCCACCAGCTCACACCGCCAATTAATAACATTGCCAGGGGAATCCCAAAAATTAACATCAGATGAAGACTACTCATGTACTCATCTAGATGATGGAAAGATTGGGCAACTTGCAGATATCCCCAGTCTCGATTTTCGGTCGTTTTGAGTTGCAATGTATGAATATGATAACGTTCGCCGCGATCGTCAGTAATCGTTTCCCAATGCATTGTCGGGATCTCATCATTGAACTGGTGTTTTGTACTGCCTAATTTGGCGATCTCCTTACCATTTAAGTTTAACAATCGCAGACAGTAACCTTGTGTTTGTGTCAGCTCGGCAATTTTTGAATCTGATTTAGTCGGCGAGCATTCTTTACCAGTCACACACAATCCAGGTAGCAACTTCATCGCTAGTGGCGAGACTATTTCTGGTTGTTGTAAGACAGCTTCTAGCGTATCATGAACTGTTCCAACTAAGGTATTTAATTCTCGATCGACTGTCCGTGAAAAAGCGCGAATTAATACTAAGTGAATTGTGAATCCAGAACCTAGAGTAATTAAACCAATTGCGATCGCATAAAAGCCAGCTAATTGCAATCTAGTCCGATTAAATAATTGATTTTGATGCATTTACGGCTTGACAATCTTCCTTGGTTAGTTGATACTCCTTCTGCCGAAAGTAGATCCAACTGCGCTGAATGTATGAATTAACATGTTGTGGATTGATGTCGATCGCGATACTATAATCTAGCATTGATAGTTTGAGATCACCCAGTTCGGCATAAGTTAATCCTCGCCGAAAATAGGCATCAGCAAATCGAGGATTTAAGGTAATTGCTCGATCTCCATCTTCCAGAGCTTCTAGATAATTACCCCCACAACGATGTACCTCGGCCCGGTAGTCATATACTGTTGCTAATTGGAAATCGATCTTATCTGTAAATTGTAAGCTATGTTCGATCGCCAAATTAAAATCAGCCAATGCCGCCTTCAAATCGCCTAATCGTTGTTGAGTGCGTCCGCGACCATGATAGAATACGGGTTGACTAGATTGCAAAGCAATTGCTCGATTAAAATCGGCTAATGCTTGTGGAAATTTATCCAATCTTTCAAAACAGATCCCTCGATAACAATAACCGTTGGGATCTTCAGGATAAACATTAATATGCTGATTTAAGCTAAATATTGCAACTTGATATTTTTTTTGAGAGCCAAATCTCTAGAAGTCAGTGTATACACCATACTTGGCAAAATATCTGTGATCTAGATCGCAATTATCGAAAAAAGTTATTGAGCGCGGAAATTAACCGCCGAATATTCGATCGACAATCATGGCATAATTTCACACGTAGACAGCAATATTCACCATGATTCGGGGAATAATAAGCGAGACATCATCAGCAAAGATACGAGCCAAGTTATGGATGCAGAAGAACTATTGTGGCGATATCGTGGTGGCGAAAGGGATTTTACATCAGTAGATCTGAGTGGATTTAGTTTAGTCTCTCAAGACTTAATTGATATCGTTCTCAACCAAGCCGATTTACGGAAGAGCAATCTCACATTTGCTTATCTCAATCGCGCTCAGTTCGCCAAATCAAACCTTTCTAACTGCAAGCTCGGCGGAGCAACACTAATTCGCGCCGATCTTCAAGGGGCGAATCTCCGAGATGCAGATCTACAGGGAGCTAGTCTCCAATCTGCCGATTTTCGTGGCGCAGATATGACATGGGTAAATCTACTCGATGCCAATTTGATGGATGCTGACTTGCGCAATGTCAATCTCAGCGGTGCTAACTTGAGTGGTGCTTGTTTGCGCGCGGCTAATTTTCGCGAAGAAAAACGCAGCTACACATCGAATCTCCGCAGTGCCAAGCTCTGTCGTGCTGATCTCCGCAATGCTAACATGGCAGGGGCGAATTTATCAAAGGTCGATCTTAGTTATGCCAATCTCACTGAAGCGAATCTCAAAGGAGTCGATCTCACTGGTGCCAATTTGACAGGCGCGAAATTAAATAATGCGATTCTGACTGAGGCAAATTTACATGAAGCAACTCTATCCCATGCGGATCTCTCTCTTGCCAAAATGGAAAGAGCGATTCTCACCGCCTGTGAGATGACAGGTGTAAATCTGTCTAAAGCAATCATGTCAAAGATTAAGTTGGCAAATAGCAATTTGAGTTATGCAGATCTGACTGATGCGCGAATGCATCATGCCGATCTCACTCGGACAATTTTGTGTTACGCAAAAATGGTGCGAGTAGAATTAATTGAGGCACATTTAGCTCGAACCGATTTGGAAGATGCCGATCTCACTAATGCTAATTTGATGCGTGCCGAAATGAGTAGTGCCAGTACGGTGGGTACGATTCTGACTGGTGCCAAGATGCCTGATGGCAAAATGTATGCCAATATGTGATTTTAGCTTCGATCTTAGTTGCCATATCGGTTCGGACAAAAACCCGACTTTTCCAAAGGCGGCTTCTCCTGTCGGAGAGGCTCCGCCAACGCGTTCCTCGGGTTTCCCGTTCGCACCAGCGTTGCGTAGCAAGGGTTTAACTAGACAAGACAGTCGGGTTTTTCAGAGTACTAGTGTTACTTAACCAAATCTACCACTGATATATTCTTGAGTCTTTTCTTGCTTTGGCGAACTGAAGATATTCCGAGTATCGTCGTACTCTACCAAGTAGCCAAACCGACTACCGCCATTTTCTGCTCCAGCATTGAAGAAAGCTGTCTTGTCTGATACTCGTGCAGCTTGCTGCATGTTGTGAGTGACAATGACGATGGTAAACTTTTCTTTTAGCTCGTGGATCAAGTTTTCGATCTGGACGGTGGAAATTGGGTCTAGTGCAGAACAGGGTTCATCCATTAAGATGACTTCAGGCTCGACAGCGATCGTTCGAGCGATACACAGTCTTTGTTGTTGTCCGCCAGAGAGGGATAAACCACTAGCTTGCAGCTTGTCTTTGACTTCATCCCAGAGTGCAGCTTTACGGAGCGACTGCTCGACTCGTTCGTCGATATTACCTTTGAAGCCGGAAATTTTCAACCCAAACGCCACATTATCATAAATGGACTTGGGGAAAGGATTTGGTTGTTGAAATACCATCCCGATCCTGCGTCTGACTTCAACGGGATCGATGCGTGGATCGTATAGATTAGTTCCATTGTAGGTGATTTGACCCTGTACTTTTGCATTAGGAATCAGATCGTTGAGACGATTGTAACAGCGCAGCAGGGTACTTTTACCACAACCAGACGGGCCAATAAAAGCAACCACATTATTCTTTGGAATATCTAGAAAGACATTTCGCACCGCTTGGAAGGCACCATAAAAGATAGAAACGTTGTCTGTCTTGATGATGATATCCTTATCTATTAGCGTATCTGCCATAAAAATAGGTAGTAGAGGTTAGAGTTTGAGGTGTGATGAAACCCCAAATAAGTTTAAATATCGATCGGGTAAATAAGATTGACGGAGTTTATATATTTAACTCGATCCTAACTCAATTTTGTACCAAATAGGGCATCCAGATTTAGTAAAACCCGTAATGGTGTTGTATAAAAAAATTAGTAGACCTTGCGACGAGAAATAATTCGAGCTACGATGCTAATCCCTAGAATTAGGACTAGGATCATCAATGCAGCTACCCAAGCTAATTGTTGTTGATTTTTGTATGGAGAAATCGCGAAGTTGTAGATCAGCACCGATAGAGTTGCAGTTGGTTGCCACAGTCCCTTGATGTCGTACTGGTTGAACAAACAGGTAAACAACAATGGCGCAGTCTCTCCCGCCGCTCTAGCAATCGACAATGTTACACCTGTTGCAATAAATGGCATTGCTGCTGGTAAGACAATCTGTGTAACGCTTTGAAAGTTAGTTGCTCCAATGCCTACAGCCGCCATGCGAGTGGTTCTTGGAACGGATTTAAGTCCTTCCTCTGCCGTGCGCACGATCGTCGGGAGCATCAAAACGGATAGTGCCACACCACCAGCTACTGCTGAAAAACTTCCAGTCATCAAAACTACGATGCCATAGGCAAATAGCCCTGCAATGATCGATGGCACGCCACTGAGTACATTCGTGCAAAAGCGCACGAGTTGAAATATCCAGTTTCCCTGACTAAATTCGATCGTATAAATTGCGGTTAATACACCAAATGGTACGCTAATTATAGCACCAATTAGGCAAGTAATTAAGGTGCCGACGATCGCGTTTCTTAGCCCCCCACCCTGCATTCCCGCTGCTGGTGGGAGTTCGGTAAAGACGGCGGGGGAAAATCCCGCAATCCCATTGGTGATCACCATAAATAGGATCGATGCGAGGGGAATCAGTGAAATGGCGACACAGGCAAAGACTAGTCCCGTCATCACTTTGCCGAATATTTTCCGGTTGGCGGAAACGGCAAATTCGCTACCTAAGGAATCGGATTGAGGAGATAAGGGATTCATGAACTTTACATAAATAACTGCGATGGTGTACATGCCAACTTCATAGACTTCGTTTGGAGATCTTTACCCCCAACCCCTTGTAAATGGGGCTTTTCAGCTCCCTTTACAAGGGAGGTTTTCCGGCTCCCCTTTGGGGAGACTTTCCGGCTCCCTCCCCTTTACAAGGGGAGGGCTGGGGTGGGGTAAAATCTCCGCAACAACTCAAACTAATTAGTTCTGTGTTGGTGTGTTGTCGCGTTGGCGGTAGCGGAGCATTTGCCTTGCCTACGGCAGGCTAACGCCAATGCAATAGTAGCCTACCGGAAGTAATAATAACGCACCTACAGAGATCTACTCCACCTGCTGAAAACGACTAACCAGCATCTGTGCAAACACATTTACCAACAGCGTCAATACCATCAAAATCAACGCTTCATAAAACAGCGATGACTTCTGAAGTCCGCTGGCTTCGCCAAACTGATTGGCAATCAGCGACGAAAGCGTCGAAGCGGGAGCCAACCACGAAACATTTACCTGGTTGGCATTGCCAACTAACATCGCTAGTGCCATTGTCTCGCCCAATGCTCGTCCCAGTGCGAGCATAATCGAACCGACAATTCCCGAAAGTGCTGCTGGCAGTAGCACAAGGATAATCGTTTCCCATCGAGTCGCTCCCAATCCGTAGGCTCCCTGACGGAGTTTGGGCGGGAGCGAAGTTAAAGTGTCGCGAGAAATGGCAATAATTGTGGGAAGAATCATGATGGCGAGTACCAGAGACGCACCAAAAAGCTGTCTACCGCCTGGTTCGGTCGAGAAGAAGGGAATCCATCCAAAATTGTGATTGAGACCCTGTAATAGCGGTTTAATCGTGGGGAGAAAGACGAATAATCCCCACAATCCATAGACAACACTGGGAATTGCTGCTAGTAATTCGATCGTAAAAGCGATCGGTTGGAGTATATTAGGTGCTAGAAAGTTTTCGGTCAAGAAAATCGCCACCCCTACACCAAGGGGAACGGCGAACAGCAGTGCTAGAAAGGAACTCAGGACGGTACCATATACGTGGGGCAATGCCCCGTAGATATTTTTGACGGGATCCCAGGTGCTATCTACCAAAAATCCTAATCCGAATGCCTGAATCGCGGGTAGGGCAATTACTAATAAGGAATAGGTAATCCAGACTAAAATTAAACCGATGCCGATCGCGAGGGAAAACGTTACTCTCCGAAAGTTTTGGTCGATCGATCTTACTACCTGAAACTTAGTAGAAGCTTCGAGTAATGTCTCGTGAGGATGGGGGGGTTGATTCGTCATAAAAGTCTATTTAACTTTAGCTAGTTCTGCCTTGACTTTTGTTACCAATTCATCTTCTAAAGGTACATAACCTAGCTCGGTAGCAGTGGCTTTTCCGGTGCTCAATGACCACTCAACTACGGCTTTCAATGCTGTTTGTTTGGCAGCATCTTTGGATTGAGGATATAGCAACAACCAAGTCAAACCGGAGATCGGATAAGCTGCTGGATTAGCAGAATCTGGAACTAAGAGGGCGAGATCTGCGGGGACTTTTTCACCAGAGAATGCTGCTGCGCCTGCTGCTGGGGATGGTGTGATAATTTTGCCAGCTTTATTCTCGATCGATGCCATTGACAAACCAATTTGCTTACCGTAAGAATACTCGGTATACCCGATCGAATTAGGTGTTTGTTGGATCTGGGCGGCGATACCTTCATTGCCTTTAGCACCAGTACCTACAGGCCATGATACTGATTTATTGACACCTGCTGTCCAAGTGGGGCAAGCTGCTTTGAGGTGATTGGTGAATTGATATGTTGTGCCGCTACCATCAGAGCGATGAACAAATTGAATAGCTTGGTCGGGGAGTTTAGCTCCAGCATTTGCTTTAGAGATCGCTGGATCGTTCCATTTTTTAATTGTACCGCCGACGATGCCACAATAAGTAGCTCGAGACAATTTGAGGTCTTTTACTCCATCCAAATTATAGGCAAATACCACACTACCGCCAGTCATGGGGATCTGAATTGGTTCGGCGGTATATTTTGTTTTGAATTTAGCGCGTTCTTCTGGTTTCAATGGGGCATCTGTCGCACCAAACTCTACCGTACCTGCTAAAAATTGTTCTACCCCAGCACCACTGCCGACAGATTGATAACTGATTTGAGTGCCAGGATTGGCTTTATTGTAATCAGCAAACCAGCGTTGATATAGAGGTGCGGGGAATGATGCGCCAGCTCCGCTGAGAGAAATACCTTTCTCGCCACCAGCTACAGGTGCTGTCGGGGTTGGTTCGCCTGCCTTGGGAGTAGCAATATCGGGGCTTTTGGGGGTACAAGATGATACTGTCAAACCAACGGACAGAGCTAGTAAAGCCGTCCAAACAGTGGGGCATGACCTATTTACACTTTTAGCTGATTCTTCGCTAGTTAGTTGCTTAATTTGGCGATCGTTCATGGTAGTTTCTCCTCAAGTTTTTTTGCGTTCTAGTTACCCACAGTATTTCGGGATAAACGTATCTAAATTATATTGAAAATTGGCACCTTTTTATGGTAACGATCGATCTTTAAATCAAGCTTAAACAGATGTTAACCTAATTGGGATGGATGCTTAAATAAAGTCAGGGTAAGATACTGCTGGTATCAAAATAAGCTCACAATCTGCCTAAAAAAGATTGTTTAAAGCTTGCATTTTTGAAATCAGTGTATTTTAAATAAACTTGACAGCTATACCACATGTTATTCAATAATTTAGGTCGTCTCACCACTCTCACCGCAGTAGCAGTATCCGTGTTCGGTACTCAATTTGCAGCATTGGCTGAGGTGACACTCAGTGGTGCTGGAGCAACTTTTCCTCAACCATTATATGAGAGATATGTGCGGGAGATGCGCAAAGCTCACCCGGAGATAAAGGTTAACTATCAAAGTATTGGTAGTGGTGGTGGAGTCAAACAGACGATCGCTGGTACAGTAGATTTTGGTGCGAGTGATGCCGCCATGACCGATGGCGAAATGTCTAAAGTAAAGGGTGGTGTACTATTAATCCCTACTGCGGGTGGTGCAGTATCTGTAGTTTACAATTTACCTGGTGTTAAAGGTCTCAAGCTCTCGAATGCAGTTTTAGCCGGAATCTTTACAGGCAAAATTACCACCTGGAACGATCCTCAAATTGCCCAAGCAAATAAGGGTGCTAGCTTACCCAGTGGAGCAATTAAGCCCGCAGTTAGAGCTGATGGTAGCGGTACCTCATTTATCTTTTCTAATCACATGAGTGCGATTAGCCCAGCATTCAAGTCCGCTGTTGGTGCTAGTAAAGAACCCAAATGGCCATCTGGTTTCCTCAAAGGTAAAGGTAATCCTGGCGTTGCGGCTTCCGTAAAACAAACACCAGGTTCGATTGGTTATGTTGAGTATGAATTTGCACTTAAAAGTGGACTCTCCTCGGCATTAGTCCAAAATGGTAGCGGACAGTATGTTGCGCCATCGTTGAAATCTGCCAATCTAGCTTTGTCAGATGTGCAGTTCCCCGAAAACTTCCGCGCATTTGATGTCAATTCTAGCCAAGGTTATCCAATTGTGGGTTTGACTTGGTTACTAATTCCTAAAACTCAAAAAGATCCCAACAAAGCTAAAGCGATTAAGACGATGGTGAAATGGATGCTCACCAGTGGTCAACAATTTAATGACGATCTTAACTATACTTCTATTCCTAGTAGTGTAGCTGCACGAGCGATCGAAGCTGTTGAATCTGGCGTGAAGTAATTTAATTTCTAAAAATGTCATCTTCTCAAAAATTTATGTCTACGCCAATCATTAATAATTTGGCTAGGCGTAATCGTCCTTCCAAAACAGAGCAATCCGATCGATTATTTCGCTATCTGATGTATGCAGCTAGCGGCATATCGGTGGCGATCCTGCTGTTGATGGGTTGGACTATTACTGGACATGCTTTACCCGCAATCACACAGTTCGGGTGGGGCTTTTTGGTCGGTCGGGATTGGAATGTACCAGATCTCAAATTTGGTGCCTTACCGTTGATTTATGGCACACTTGGGAGTGGTTTAATCTCTTTGATCTTTGCTATCCCAGTCGGTTTGGCAGTAGCGATTGTCACCAGTGAAGACTTGTTGCCAAAATGGTTACGATCGACGATTGCCTTTACGATCGAACTACTAGCATCAATCCCTAGTGTGGTATTTGGACTCTGGGGATTTTATACTCTGATCCCGATCCTGCTGCCGATTCAACAGTTTTTCCACAGCAAATTTGCAAGCATTCCCTTATTTAGTACTGAGCCGTCGGGATCTGGATTATTGACAGCGGGAATATTGCTGGCGATCATGATTTTACCAACCATCGCGGCAGTTAGTAGAGAAGTGCTGTTAGTCGTGCCCACTTATCTGCGAACTGGCTCGATGGCTCTGGGATCTACCCGCTGGGAAACGATCTTTCGGGTAGTTTTACCTAAAGCTTTTTCGGGGATTGTTGGCGGCGTGATGTTGGCATTAGGACGAGCATTGGGTGAAACGATGGCAGTGACAATGGTCATTGGTAATGCCGAAAATATTAGCCCTTCAATCTTTGCACCTGCGTACTCCATTCCCGCAATTTTAGCGAATACATTTGCCGAGGCACAGGAAGACATTCACGTTGGTGCATTGACTTATTTAGTGCTGATTTTGTTTGCGATTACTCTATTCGTAAATGTGGGCGCAATTGGATTAGTCAGATTAGTTGAGCGCGGTGATAAATAATTACATGAACAACTCAGAAACTACTAAATTAATTACACCATTATCCCCGCTGCGAAATTTATTCGATCGGGGCATGACTGTTTTAGCTGTTGGACTAACGATCGTCGGGATGTCACCGCTGATTTCAGTGTTATGGAATATTATATCAAAGGGATTGCCTGGACTGACAGCCGCAATGTTTAGCAAGCCGATCATCGATGATGGTTTTGCCAATGCAGTTGTCGGCACATTGACGATGATTTCCATTGCCTCTTTGTTGAGCATTCCCATTGGGGTCGCTACAGGGATTTATCTAGCTGAATATGAGCCAAATAGTAAGATTAATCGTGCTGTCAAATTTTTGAATACTATTCTGACTGGAGTACCCTCGATCGTCGTCGGTATCTTCACTTATGATTTAATTGTATTGGGTAGTAAGAAGTTATTTGATTTTAGTTATAGTGCCCTGGCTGGTGGGATTAGCTTGGCAATTCTGATGTTGCCAATTATTGCCCTGACAACAGAAGAGGTATTAAAACTAGTTCCCAATAATCTGCGTCTAGCTTCATCTGGATTGGGTGGTAGCAAATTTCAAACTATCTCGCGAGTTATTTTACCAACTGCTTTTCCAGCACTTGTTACTGGAGTATTATTAGCGGTTTCTCGTGGCATTGGTGAGACAGCACCGTTGCTATTTACTGCTCTGTTTGCCCAAGATTGGGCATCCAATCTGCTGAGTCCGACAGCTTCTTTACCGATTCTAATTTTTAATTTATATAACGACCCCGATCCAGTTAAAAATCAATTAGTTTGGACAGCATCTTTCTTTTTGCTTAGTATCGTTTTGTTCATTAATCTAGCAGCTAGATTGTTTTCTAATAAAAAAAGATAAATTAGCTAGTAATTAGTAGTATTATTTTAATCTCATGCACGCATTAAATAACTTTGCCACATCAGTACCGACCGCAATCCAGGTTAATAACCTGAGCTTTTTCTATGGTGCAGTGCGGGCACTAGAAAATATCAATATGAGTATCTTTCAAAATCGGGTGACAGCGATTATCGGGCCATCTGGTTGCGGGAAGTCTACTTTTATCAAAGCACTCAATCGGATTGGTGAGCTGGAAGGGAGCATTAAAACCGAGGGACAAGTTGAGTTCTACGGTCAAAATATTTATCATCCACAAGTAAATCTCAATCAACTCCGCAGACAGATCGGCATGGTATTTCAAAAGCCAAATCCTTTCCCGATGAGCATCTATGAAAATGTTGCTTATGGTATCAAAATTGGCGAAGAGAAAGTGCGCCGATCTGATCTCGACATCGTTGTTGAATCAGCCTTGCAGGGTGCAGCTTTGTGGCATGAAGTCAAAGACAAATTGCACAAATCCGCAATGGGATTATCGGGTGGACAACAGCAAAGATTGTGTATCGCGCGTGCTTTAGCTGTTAAGCCGCAAGTCTTATTAATGGATGAACCTTGTTCGGCATTGGATCCGATCGCGACGATGAAAATTGAAGAACTAATGCACAGTTTACGCAACGATCTGACGATCGCAATTGTCACTCACAATATGCAACAAGCGGCGCGAATCTCTGATTACACCGCTTTTTTTAGTACCGATGAAAGTCGAATTGGGCGGATGGTAGAATTTGGCGAAACTCAACAGATTTTCTCATTTCCTGTTGATGCCCGTACCAATGATTATGTATCTGGTAGATTCGGTTAAATAATTAATAATTAATTATTAATTATTTAATTAATTATTAATTAATTATTAACCCTACCCAAATCGATAACCAAAGCCCCTCACGGTGGTAATATACTGTGGTTGACTGGGATCGAGTTCGAGCTTTTCCCGTAGCCAACGGATGTGGACATCGACGGTTTTGCGGTCGCCAATAAAATCGATACCCCAAACCCTGTCGAGTAATTGTTCGCGTCCCCAAACACGGCGAGGATTTTGCATAAATAGCTCTAGTAGTCGAAATTCTCGTGGGGAAAGATTGACAAAAGCTCCACGTACCATGACACGATATTCTTCAGGATAGAGGATGATATCTTGAAATTGAACGATCGACGGTTCGATTGGTGCATTTAATCGATTACGACGGAGCAGCGCGCGACAACGCGCGACCAATTCTCGCATACTAAAGGGCTTGCTAATATAGTCATCAGCACCGATTTCTAGCCCCAGTACACGGTCTGTTTCAGTGGTTTTGGCACTAACAATCAAAATTGGTACATGATTGCCCTTATATCGCAAAAATCGGCACAAATCCAAACCGCTAACTTGGGGAATCATCAGATCGAGTACAATTAGATCGAACGGAAAATCCTGAGGTTGAAGAACTTGTTCTTGACATTTATTGAGTGCTGTTTGTCCATCCCCAACGGCAACTACTTCAAAGCCTTCTTCTTCTAAACCTAATACAATTAATTCTCGAATTGACTCTTCATCTTCTACTACTAAAACGCGATTAATGACAGTGCCCAGGTTCTGAATATCAGAGTTATTCGACATATTGAGTGCAAGCATCATCACTGAGGACGTAAACGATAAGGAAACGATCTGGAATCAGGGAAAATCGGGGTAGCTAGAAATTATTGTTCGCTACACTATTAATAGCAGGCAACCGCAGATCTGACAATAGCAATTCAAGTTACTAGCAACAATTTTTATCGATGTTTCAATCCAGATGTTAGAATGAGTTCGGATCCCATTGTAGCGGCACCTCATGTTGCTTTTCGCCATCTTTATATCTACATTGTCTGGGTTGCTGGTTGGTGCTGGGAGTTGCTATATTTGGCGTGAATCCTTGGTTAAACGGCAATTAAAACAAGTTTTATCAGTGATGGAAACATCGGTAAATCATGAAGACATTTCCTTGCCAATTGTGTCACAATTGCGTCGCAGAGCCATCATTAGCCAACAGCAACAACAGCAGCTCCAAGAACAGCTATTTGCTTGGCAATCTTTATTGCAGGATGCACCAATTGGTTATTTGCAGCTCGATGCTGACAATCAAGTTTTGTGGTGCAACCAGACAGCGCAACGCTTACTGAAAATTAATAAATGGGATGCGCAGAAAACTAGATTATTATTAGAATTAGTCCGTTCTTATGAACTCGATCGATTTATTGAACAAGTTCGTTCGCGGAGTGTCGCTGAGGGCGGATATAATCGAGCTAGCAATGAGCTAATCTGGCAATTTCATTTCGGTTATCAGGAAGCCGCAGATTCCCAATCAATTTGGCTCAAAGCCAATTGTATTTCCCTTGCCGATGGTGCCATTGCGATCTTTATTGAAAGCCAGCAAGATCGAATCGATGCAGCTACTTCGCAAGAACGCTGGCTGGGAGATCTCGCCCATGAAATCCGCACGCCATTGACATCTATTTATCTACTTGCTGAAACGTTGCAAGCAAAGGTATCACCCGATTTAACTCGTTGGGCAGATCGGATTTTGAAAGAAACTAATCGATCGATCGATCTGGTGCAACATTTTTCAGAACTCAGCCGATTGGAAACACCTTCAACTCAAAACCTGCGGTTGGTATCAGTAGATTTGATTCGGCTGATTGATGATGTCTGGCATACCTTAGCCCCGATTGCCGCCCAAAAACAAATCGAATTTAGCTGTACGGGTTTACCCAAATTAGCCTTGGAAATTGATACGGCTAGATTTACCCAAGTATTAATCAACCTCTTTGATAATAGTATTAAATATTGCCCCGATCGCGGACATATTTCGATCGATATTCAGGTTTCAGGATCGAACCGAGTTGAAATCGATTTTTTCGACGATGGATCTGGATTTACCCAAACCGATTTACCGCATATCTTCGACAGGTTGTATCGTGGCGATGTCTCTCGTCAACGTCTACCAACCAGTAATAGTAATCTCGATGCTCACACCACCGGAAGTGGCTTAGGACTAGCGATCGTCCGCCAGATCATTCTCGCACATCAAGGATCGATCGTCGCCAATAATCATCCAATGACTGGCGGAGCTTGGTTTAAAATAACTTTACCGAATAATTAATTAATCTACTCCCTTCACAAGATCAAATTAGATATCTAGAGTGGATAGTGGATAGTGTGTAACGGTGATGTAGTGAGCAATATTGTTGTTTTTGGCACAAATCGGACTAAAAGCATGAAGATCGTGTTTTTCGCAACATTAATCGATCCGGCGATGTCTGTAATATAGAGCAACTACCAATTAGCTAGATTTAATAAATTTATTTTAATTTAGGTATTATAATTAATTGCTACATATGACGACATCTTATTCATTGAACGAATCTAAACAGTTTAGACATCGTAGCCGCAGTTTAGAACAAGACTTGCTGCGGATGGGAGCCTTAGTCGAAAATTCCTTTCGATTGGCGCATCGCTCGCTATTCCAACGGGAGATCGATATGACTGCGCAGATTCCCCTGCTCGATCTCAAGATCGATCGCTACTATCATCAGATCGAGCTGGAATGCGCTGAACTGATGGCGATTGCTTCCCCTGTCGCCCAAGATTTGCGGCTGCTGAGTGCTTTTATGCAAATGGTGCGAGATTTAGAGCGGATTGGTGATTATGCCAAAGATCTAGGTGTAATTTCGCTCAAATTGTTTCCCTATCCTGAACATCCTTGTATCCCCGCGATCGAACAGATGTCTCACCATGCTAGAGCAATGCTAGAATCCAGTCTAGCAGCCCTAGCAAATCTCGATGGTACAGCTGGTCCCAGAATCCACAAACTGGACGATGAAGTTGATCGCGCCTATGATGAAATTTATCAGACTTTAGCCAGCCAAACCAATCTTCAAGGATCGATCGAACCCACTATTCTACTCGCTTTAACCATCCGTCATCTCGAACGCATGGCAGATCACGCCACGAATATTGCTTTTCGCGTAACTTTCATCGTCACAGGTGCAAGAAGTTAATTAATAATTAGGGCTTGCTGACAAAAGCCAAAACCCAGACACAGAGAGAGATATAAACAATAAAAAGTTAGTCAAGTTCAATGAAATCGGCTAAAATCAACTAAAATTAGTGAAGAAATCGATATATCCGTACAAGTAATGTAT
>JANYDE010000032.1 GCA_025359915.1 Chamaesiphon sp. 336R_metabinner_41
CACTTTTTTTGTGATATTTGAGTTTGGATGATTAATAAAAATTATAACTGATGCCGATCGGCTCCTAATTGCTGATGGATTCAATTCGATCGATCGAATTGAATGCCATTTTATTGACTTATTCAGCAAGCCCTATTTAAGCAGAAGAATATAGACCACTATCGATATAAATGTAAATACCGAAGATCGATTTACCGATACCAAATAGTCTCCGCCTGTCGTGCTAAATCCTCAGCTTGCTGGCGGTAATTTTCCGTACTAGTATCAATGAGGATTGTCACATGTCCAAGTTTGCGTCCAATTCTCGATTGCTTCCCATACCAATGTACATGAGCATTCGAGATTGCCGCAATTTGCTGACGTTTTTCCAGACAGTCACTTTGGCTATCCTCATAGCCCAATAAATTCACCATCACCGCACCGCCGCAGGTAAGTGCGGGACTTCCCAACGGCAAACCAGCAACAGCGCGAATTAGTTGGCTAAATTGAGAAGTAGCGCAAGCTTCAATCGTCAGATGTCCAGAATTATGGGTGCGCGGTGCAATCTCATTAACTAATACTCGCCCATCGCAAGTCGCGAATAACTCGATCCCGAATACGCCGATCGCGTTTAGACTAATTATTAGCTCAGATCCGATCAATCTACACCTCTCAATGATCTCATCAGATAGATCGTCGAGCGTAAATACCCGCCGACAAACTTGATCTTCCTGTTGAGTCTCCAAGATGGGATAGATAATTACCTCACCACTAGCACCTCTAGCGGCGATGACGGCTAACTCTCGATCGAAATCGACAAATTCCTCAATCAAAAATGGTGTGTCTGGGTAGCGATTGTAGAGGGCTACTAGAGCAGATTTATCCCTGATGATAAATGTCCCCTGTCCGTCATAACCATTGCGTCTGGCTTTGACAACGACGGGAAAGTCAAACCCTGGAGGTAATTCTGATTGTGCGAGCAGATCGAAATTCGGTACTGGTAAGCCTAATTCGCGCAGGTAGCAGCGTTGGGTATATTTATCTAGGAGCGGAGCTAAAGCTGTTAAGGGTGGAAGAAATACCGCATCGATTTTTCCCAACCCGTCTAAATCAACGAACTCATTTTCAAAGGTAATTACGTCGCATTTAGTCGCCAGAATTGCTGTAGCGGAGACATCATCTACCGCTGCGAATACTGTTTCCGCTGCCAATCCGACAGCGACATCCGTCGAGTCGGGAGTTTGGATGACTAATTCTATCTCCAATTCCTTAGCAGCACTAGCCATCATCCATGCTAGTTGTCCGCCGCCGATTACGCCAATTCGTTTCATTTCAATATTTTTACCGACTGAACCTTCTAGAGTTGTTGGGCGGGTTCAAACTAAATTTCTCGCTTCGTTTTAGTTGGTTGGATAAACCCGCCCCTACAGATCCACATAAATTAGGATCTTGAGTGGCTGCGTAGATCTTTACCCCACCCCAGCCCTCCCCTTGTAAAGAGGAGGGAGCCGGAAAGCCCCCTTTTTAAGGGGGTTGGGGGCTTCGCCATCTTCGCCAAATCCTAATACCTACTTACACTCAAGCGAATCGCTGGTGGATACGCCTGTTTTGGGATTGACACCAGTGGCGATTTTGCAAAGGGCTTTTTGTTCGACTTTGCCGAGAATTGCGCTGGAAAAGTCGGCTCCAGCGATATTGACATTCTTAAAGGTCGATCGTAACATCATCGCCTCAACGAAAACAGCATCACTCAAATCTGCATCAACAAATCGAACTTGATCCAATAAACCCTGAGTCACATTAGTACCGTGGAAATTTGTCCCCTTCAAAATTGCCGAACTGATGACTACGCCTGTGAGGTCTGCGCCAGAAAAATTGGTATTATCTAACTTGCAGGTAGTAAACTCGGCTGTCTGAAGATTTTTACCTGAAAAATCTTTCCCAGTTAGGTTGTCATTCGTAAATGAGAGCTGTGGCTTGTATTGAGAGGTTCCCCCCGCTGCAATCGCATGACCAGGAAAGAAGACTAAGATGGAAGCAAAGATTAGGGCGATAATAGTAGGCATATTTTCCAGTGAACAGTTGTGCTGCGACCGCAAGGTAGTGAAGATCGAACTCAGATCGGTCTAACTTTTTACATTCCTTAACATGCTCAGTTTATCGCAAAAGCACGATTTGGCAAAGCCAACGCTACGCGAACGACGATCGAATCTCCAGGAATAGCCAGCCTCGCAAACAGACGGATTACGCTCACTCCCAACCCCCATTTCCAGCAGATTATGGTCAAATTACTGATTAACTTAGCTCTAAATGCGATCGCATTTCTCATCACGCAACGGATTATCGACCATTTTTTACCTGGACAGTTTCATCTGAGGGATATTACCACAGCATTAATAGCAGCATTATTATTAGGTTTAATCAATAGTACTGTCCGCCCCATCTTAAAGTTACTAACTTTTCCTTTAACCTTGCTGACATTAGGATTATCTTCTTTAGCGATAAATGCGCTCTGTTTGGGATTTGTTGCCTCGAAAGTACCTGGATTTTACATCAATGGTATCATCCCCACCATCGCAGGTTCGATCGTCCTATCGATCGTCTCCACAATTATCCATTGGTTCCACAAATAGATTCGACTGACATCGGAACAGGGTTTGTTGAGTATCGCAGATTTATACCCCCTAACCCCATTATAGAACCCATTTGAGATCTTCTAGTATCAGGACTACGCAGCAACTCAAATAACTTGTGTATACACGGTAGTATAAAGGGGAGGGGTAGGGTGGGGTAAAGATCTCCGCTTTTACTCCCCGATCGACAGTATCCTAAAGTAGGTATTGGGTATTAGGATTAATTCTACTAAAATTACTAATAGTCTTGATCGACTATAAGTACGACACTACTTAAAATTTTAGCTTTAACAGTTGGGAGAAAAAATTGGTTTCTACATCTAATTTGAAAACTACAAAATCAGAAGAAATTTTTGCTGCTGCGCAGAAACTGATGCCAGGTGGCGTAAACTCGCCAGTTCGTGCCTTTAAATCTGTCGGCGGTCAACCTATTGTATTCGATCGCGTCAAAGATGCCTATGTCTGGGACGTAGATGGGAATCAGTATATCGACTATGTGGGCAGTTGGGGGCCAGCAATCTGCGGACACGCACATCCTGAGGTAATCGCGGCTTTACATAGTGCGTTGGAAAAGGGTACGAGTTTTGGTGCGCCTTGCTATCTGGAAAACGTCCTCGCAGAGATGGTGATAGATGCTGTTCCCAGCGTGGAAATGGTCAGATTTGTCAACTCTGGCACGGAGGCTTGTATGGCTGTCTTGAGGCTGATGCGTGCCTTTACCGGACGCGATAAGATTATCAAGTTTGAAGGTTGTTATCACGGACATGCGGATATGTTCTTGGTGAAGGCTGGTTCTGGTGTGGCTACTCTCGGTTTGCCCGATTCCCCAGGCGTACCCAAATCGACGACTGCTGACACTCTGACGGCACCTTACAACGATTTAGAGGCGGTGAAGGCTCTATTTGCTGCCAATCCTGACACTATTTCTGGAGTCATTCTAGAGCCTGTGGTGGGAAATGCTGGCTTTATCGTTCCCGATGCTGGTTTCCTCGAAGGCTTGCGGTTGATTACGCAGGAATATGGCGCGTTGCTAGTCTTTGACGAAGTAATGACTGGCTTCCGCATCGCCTATGGTGGCGCACAGCAGAAGTTTGGCGTTACGCCTGACTTAACCACAATGGGTAAAGTTATCGGCGGTGGTTTACCTGTAGGAGCCTATGGTGGACGCAGGGATATCATGTCTATGGTCGCACCTGCGGGACCAATGTATCAAGCTGGTACCCTATCGGGAAATCCGTTGGCGATGACAGCGGGGATTAAAACGATGGAGCTACTCCAAAAGCCTGGTGCGTACGAGCATCTAGAAAAGATTACCAAACGCTTGGCTGACGGATTAGTCCAAATCGCCAAGGAAACCGGACATGCTGCTTGTGGTGGTAATATCAGTGGGATGTTTGGACTATTCTTCTGTGAAGGTCCAGTTCAGAACTTTGAAGATGCCAAACATTCAGATGTGGCAAAATTTGGTCGTTTTCATCGCGGGATGTTGGAACAAGGTATCTATCTTGCACCGTCTCAATTTGAAGCTGGCTTTACTTCATTAGCGCATACAGAGGAAGATATCGATCGAACTCTCGCAGCAGCTCGTGCAGTAATGTCTACCATTTAGCTGGTAATTCAGCCTTTAGGCTGAGAAATCTAAATCAATAAAGTGGTGATTAGGCGGAAAATACTCCGCCCGATCGCCAAATTAGATACGATTAAAGTAATTACTCTTGTCGATCGAATCTTATGGACATTTACTGTACTCGTCCTCACTGCGAACAACCGCTCAACTCGTTTGCCGATTTAGACAGTAGTAAATTCTTAAAATCCGTACATCAAAAGCATTGTGGGAATTGCGGAATGCCATTAATTTTGGATGGACGCTATTTGCCGTTGAAACTGTTGCAACAGGATGAATTAAGCGCGACATTTCTCGGCGGCGATCTGCACACCCCGGAATTCAAACACTGTAAGATCGATCGATTGCAGCTCGATGCCGAGTTTAATCCTAGCCAAGTAGAAGTCGCCACCAAAATATTTTACCGTGAGGCTGAAGTCCTAGAAAAATTAGGCGAACACCCTAAAATTCCCCGACTGTTTAATTCCTTAGAAGTAATTCCTCCAGTAGCTCCAGATCGTCCGCTCGGCAAGTTTTTTTACTTAGTACAAGAATATATTGAGGGACAAACTTTACAAGCAGAATTACTGGTAAAAGGCCATTTTAGTGAAGCCGAAGTTATTATTGTATTGAGAGAAGTTAGCAGAATTTTAGAATTTGTTCACTTTCAAGGCTCGATCCATCGAAATATTAAACCATCGAAGATCCTCCGCGATTCAGCAGGAAAAATCCATTTAATTGATTTTGGGGCGGTGAAGCAGCTTAATACGGAGACAGTCAATGCTACTGGTGACTTGTCACCACGCAAGTCCAAATCTGGATTTAGACTAGAATATGCTCTATCAAATCAACACTTAAGGCAAGAAATATATCCTTCTTCAGACTTATATAGTTTAGCTGTTACTTGTTTAAATTTACTCACAGGTAAGCCGCCTCACGATCTATTAGATGTCGAGACAAATAAGTGGCACTGGCGCACACCAGATCTCCAAGTTAGCGATGCTTTGGCAGAGATTTTAGATAAAATGTTGCAGCCGATTCCGCTCGATCGGTTTATAGCAGCTAGAGATGTATTAGATGCATTAGATCATAAATTGGGGAGTCCGATTCTTAGTATTCCGACGACAAGTATTCCAGCTTCAAGTATTGCTACTTCCAGTACTGTGCTATTAGACAATCCTTATGACGATCCGTTTCAGATTGCTGATGATTGTGATGATTTTTTGCAGCTAGATCGAGATATTTTTCAACTTGACGATCGTCTTTCTCTTGTTACGACTAATAAAGTTCCCGCACACATAGAAGATGCTAGTTCACCAATTAGATACCGATCTGTTAATACAGATAAAAAGCCTTTAATATTAGGTGGGATTTTTGCTGCTGGAATTGTGGGATTAATTGCGATGATTATTCCTAAACTATTGATGTCTCGAAATTCAGTATCCACAATAAATGGTGCATCCAATCAAAATACCCAAAACATATTTTCTCGCCATAGCAGCATGGGAGAAAGAATTTTAGTTGGCTTTGAAGGTAATCGAGATACTGATAAATTTAAAGAATTGAAAAGAGCTGGAGTCTTAGCAATTTCAACCAGAAATTACCCAGAAGCTGTCAAAAATTTTCAAGCAGCTTTAGTCGAAAATCCTAATTCTCCCGAAACTCGTATTTATCTCAACAATGCCTTGATTGGCGATAAGAAAAGTTATATCATTGCTGCTGCGGCACCCATTGAAAGATCGATTGATCGAGCCTCAGAAATGTTAAGAGGATTTGCCCAGGCTCAAGCAGAACTAAATCAAGTTGGTGGTATCAATGAAGCCAAGATTAAATTAAAAATAATCGATGATAGTGACGATCCCAAAATAATCGATAGTATTGCTAGTGCCGTAGTCAAGCAATCAGAAATATTAGGGATAGTTGGTCATAGTCGTAATGATGTGACGATGAAAGCCGCGAGAGTATACAATCGAAGTAAGTTGGCTTTTATTGCACCGATTAGTACTGCAAGTAAACTAACCAGTACTAACAATCCTTATGTTTTTAGAACTAACACTAATGGAGATCGGATTGCGCAACAATTAGTCGATCGTTTAATCGATAAAGAACGCAGACAGAAAGTAGCTATTTTTTATGTTCCTAGTGTCACTTATAATCAGGAATTCAAAACTCAATTTGTCAATAAACTAATCACCAGGGGTGGTACAGTCGTAGCTACTTTTCCATTCTCTACAACTGCATCTTCAACCACTTCAACTGAGGCTAATTTTGATGCGGAGGCTTCATTGGAAAAGGCTAATCAAATGGGCGCAGAAGCAATTTTAATCTTACCAGTTGGACGTTCTAATCGTGAGGCTCTGCAAATTATAAAACTTAGAAATAATAAATATCCTAATTTTAGTGTGCTTGGCGATACCACCTTATATAATTTTAATACTCTCAAAGCTGGTAATGAAGCTAAAGATTTGGTTTTGAGTGTCCCTTGGCAAGAATCAGAAAGTACCCCGCAATTTTCTACAGGTGCTAGTCAATTGTGGAATACTCAAGTCAACTGGGCGACGGCAACTTCCTATAATGCTGTTAAAGCCCTAGGGACGGCAATTAAATTGCAAGAACCACCATCAAGAGCAGGTGTTATGAAGATTTTATCTGAAAATGAATTCATGGGTGCTTCTGGGCGATTTCAGTTTACAAAAGGCGAACCGACGGCGAAACAGGTTCTCGTTCGAGTATCGACAACTCCGTCTAATTATAAATATTCTTCTAGAACAGGATATGATTTTGTGCCACTTGATTAAGCAATGCGTAGTAAGTAATAAATAAATTTAGTTTTGCTTATTTAGGAAGGTTCTAGTATTTTCATTGCAGCTTTAATTAGATTAAAATAATAAGATTGAGTGATATCAATTATTTTTAATGGGGCTGAAGAACTAATTAATTCGGCGATCCTTTGACCCTTATTTACGACTAAAGATTGACCATTTGAATTAACGATCGATAGTCGCTCTTTACCAGCAGATAGACTGCAAGTATAGTTTCGTTCTTGATAATTGAATTTGTAAGTTGGTGCTGACGATGGCAATCGGACACTAATTACTTCAAGTTCGATCGATCTCGAGTCTTTCCAATTATTCTCTTTGAGTTTATAAGCGATATCCAGATATTTTGGCAATGGAAAATAGTCACCAAATCGCCACGCGATCGCTTTTATCCCGTTGGGAAATTCTGGCGTATCAACGGTAAATTTGAGATGTCCTTTACCAACTATCTTCTGCTCTAACACCCGCACATCTGCCGTCCAAAATACCGGATCGGGGTTCTCCATTCCACAAGGATGAATCGCATCGATCTGTTGATAGAGGGACATGTTGATTGACGATAGATCTGCCTCTGCATCGATTTTGACTAAATACTTCAGATGCTCAATTTCTAAGCATTTATGCGCGAATTCACTTAACCTCTGTTGAACTTGTTCCAGATTTTCAGTAGGCATTGAAAACCCACCTGCTGCTCGATGTCCACCGTATTTACCTAATAGCTCATCACAGTATTGCAAGGCATGAAAGACATCAAACTCAGGAATACTCCGTGCCGAACCTCGGATGTGATGTTCGTCTTCATTTGTACCGATAAATACCGGAACACCATAGCGTTCGACTAACCGTGAAGCGACAATCCCAATTACCCCATGATGCCAACCAGGGTGGACGATTACTAATACTCGATTTTGTTTGATATTATAATTACCATGCTCGATTAGATCGATCGCTTCTTGTTCGATTGCGGCACACATATCTTGACGTTGTTTATTTACCTGCTCGCATTGAATCGCTCTGGCTAAAGCCACACCCATATCATCTGTTGTCAGCAAATTAATGATAATCTGAGGATCGTCAATTCTACCGATCGCATTAATTCTTGGTCCTAATCTAAACCCAATATCTTCAGGCTTCATCGCCGTATTCTTTGCCGCAGTTCCCGACATTTCAATTAAGGCTTGAATTCCCGTAACTTGTGAATTAGGTAATAATTTCAATCCTTGCTTGACTAAGCGACGGTTAATCCCCGTTAATGGTGCTAGATCCGCGATCGTGCCCAGCGTAAATAATTCCAATAACTCATCGCTCAAAGATGGCTGATTCAACCTAGCGGATAATTCCAGCGCCAACAGATAAGCGACTCCCACCCCCGCAATCGATCTATACACCGAAGACTGGGCAATCAATTTCGGATTAAGAATCGCATTTGCTGGCGGCAATACTTGCGGCAAGTCATGGTGATCTGTTATAATGGTAATTAGACCCAATTCTGCAGCTCTAGTAATTGCATCCACAGCAGAGATGCCATTATCCACCGTGATAATCAGCTTGACACCCTCAGCGTGAAACTCTTCAACAATTCGCCGATTGATGCCATAACCATCCGACATTCGACTAGGAATGGCATAATCGACATCTGCGCCCAAAGCTGACAACGCCCTCAACAGTACTGCAGTACTAGTCATGCCGTCTGCATCATAGTCACCACAGATCGCGATCTTGGATTTATGCTCGATCGCATCCACTAATAAGTCTAAACTAAGCTCCAGATCGGGAAATTCGGTCAACGGCGAGGGTAATTCCGCCGTCTCTGGGTGAATAAACAATTCCGCCTGTTCGAGCGTCTCAATGCCCCGATTTATCAATACCTGGGCGAGTAAAGGCGATGTCGCCTCTTCAGGTGTGAGCGTAATTCCCAACCCTAGCATTGCAGCCTGCGATGGATTGCTCGGTGCTATTTGCCAGCGATGTTGGGGAAGCATAATAGTCTGTAGATGCTGTTTGATACAATCAAATACTATTGTACCAGAGATATAATTTGAAACCCCTTAATCATGTCTGAACTGCGATTAGAATGATTAAAGGATGAACTATGATTAGCCAAAAAGTACTCTAAATAATTAGAGTACTTTTTAAAGACATTTAGACAAGGAAATCATAGTCTATCTGTTAATCATTCTAATCACAGTTCAGACAAGAAGATTTAAGCTACTAAATAAGGATAATCAGTATATCCCTCAGCCCCCGCAGAATAGAACTTAGTCGGATCTGGAGGATTCAGTGGTGCATTTTTGACAAACCGAGTTGGTAGATCTGGATTGGCAAGGAAAGGAACGCCAAAAGCAACAGCATCGAGCTTACCACTAGAGATCGCCGCTTCTGCTTCCTCAGCACCATAGCCCATATTCCCAATGATAACGCCTTTGTAGATCGATCGAATCGGAGTCATCACATCGCCCTGTTGTACGCCCATAAAATCCGCTCTCATTACATGTAGATAAGCCAGATGATAGTCATTTAGCTTACCCGCCAGCCAACTAAAAGTCGCAACAGGATCGCTATCGATCATACTATTAAAGCTATTGAGTGGTGAAATTCTCACACCGACTCGATTACGATCCCAAACCTCAATCGTCGCAGCCAATACCTCAAACAACAACCGAGCGCGATTCTCCACCGAGCCGCCATAAGCTCCAGCGCGTTGATTCGAGCCATCCCGCAGAAATTCATCCAACAAATAACCATTCGCAGCATGGATTTCCACCCCATCAAATCCAGCCGCCTTCGCATTCACCGCCGCCGCTTTAAAACCAGCAATAATCGCGGGTATTTCCTCATCTAATAGGGCGCGGGGAACAGTATAAGGAAACTTCGCATCAGGAGTATGAATTTCGTCATTGGTAATCGCGATCTCGCTAGGCGCAACAGGCACCCTACCACCATTCAATAATGGATGACAAGCCCGCCCACCATGCCAAATCTGGAGGACAATTTGACCACCTTTAGCATGTACCGCATCGGTAACTAGTTTCCAGCCAGCGACTTGAGCCTCATTATAAATCCCTGGCTCTGCCCCAAATGCCGAGCAACCATCCATCGCAGCAGTAGCCTCCGCAATAATCAATCCTGCACTAGCCCGTTGACTATAATGCTCCGCCATCAAAGCCGTCGGCACATGGTTTTTGTCCGCCCGACAGCGCGTCAATGGTGCCATCAGCATCCGGTTGGGTAGGCTTAATGCGCCGATATTTAGCGGTGTAAACAGATGGGTAAATGTCATAGCTAACTAAGTAATCTTGAAGAGGTTGGTTAGTTTGCTCGATCTATTTCGATAATTCGATATTCTCGAACTATTAAACTATATCAACCAATATGAGATAATGCAAGTAGCTCCCGATACAATCAGATATCAATCGCACATCTGCAACTGTCAAACCCACACACCATGCGCCCCTTCTACCACCCCCAATCCGAAGATATCTCCCTCGTCGGTGTACTATACGCCCTGGGAGATCCGGTGCGGTTGCAGATCGTCCAACGATTAGCGGAAACAGGGGAATTAACTTGTTCGGATTTAGATTGCTCTGTGGCAAAATCTACGATGTCCCACCATTTCAAAATCTTGCGCGAGTCGGGCTTGGTGTTAACGCGGAAGGAAGGTACTCAACACATCAATACGCTTCGAGTTGAAGATATCGACAGGCTTTATCCAGGACTCTTGTTAGTGGTATTGCGATCTCCTATTACAACAAATGAATAAACTCGGAGATCTCTCCTTCTATACCACTTCTTTCAAAAAGTTGACCTACTGGCATCGTGAGCATTTCTTCAACCTTATCGATGCCATATACATGATCTAAATCATCTTTTATTCCCGCTGAAAGTACGGCTCTTCATTAATTATTACTTGCATTGGTATTGCGTCATTAATACTTGCCGAAGATGTATCAAAAGCAACAAGGCGAGATCGAATCGAATTTGAGAAATAATATGAGAAAGGAACTTTGCAATCAAATACTTTAGCAAGTATTGGATATACTTTATCACAAAATTCCTGTTCTTCTATAATATGCATATTTGAAAAGTCTAAGGTAGGCATTGCCCACGAGCAATCTCATGCGGAGCAATAAAATCAAATCATCACGATCGATCCTGCGAAACTAAACCTCTATTGTAGTTGGTAATTGCCAGACTCGATTGTTTCGCGACTGCTAGACGCGCCAGTTTGACCGCAGGTACTTGTGCTGGGTATTTTTTAGCGATCTCAGATGGTAGTTTTTCGCTCCTGACTTCACAGATCGTCAGCGTAAAAAAGCCAATAATGTTTTGGGGAAAATCTCGTTCTGTTAAGACAAAAGTACGCGAAATACCCTTCTGAATATGTTGCCTAGCCGTCGATCTGAGAAACTGGTTGAGGATTTCTACACCGCAATCAAATTGCTCTCGCTCGTGGGATTTATTCAGCGGTTTGATTATTTTCACGGATAAATGCTCGATGTCGATCTACAGCGACTAAAAGTTGTTGGTTTGGTGTGGGCGGATGTTCGAGTAGATCGAAGACTGTCTGAGCATCCCGTTCTGATAAAAGGATCGTCCGTTCTGTTTCCAGAATCTGGTTGGCGGCGGTGAGTGCTGATTGAACTAGAAATTGATTTAAGGTTGCACCCGATAAGTCTGCTGCTTTTTGTAAAGTTTCTTTGACCGTCGGCGGGATTCTTGCTACTACTCGCGCATCCTGAGTTCGTTGGTTCATCAAATTTGTAAGGGATTTACCTTAATTATAGTTTGCTGGTGCCAAAATGACATCAGTAAGCTATAATTAAGCCCACCAGCTCAAAGCTCTCTGCGGTTCTTTGGCATAGCCGATCCTCTGGATTGTCGCATTACAGAAAATTAACATCAATCGAGATTCCTCGCCACGCACCGATAAATCTCGATATAATTCAGGTATCGGACTTTGATTAACCTAGCGTAAATACAGGTAACTGCCATGAACATTTTTACTCGTTACGCTTAACACATTTCCACCATAAATGGTGTCAAAAAAAATTTATCTAAGTCGCAGTGCAATATTCTTCGCCCTTGAACTCATTAGCTGAGGGGACATGGTTTAAACTCATCTGTGGAGCTAGCTTTGGGCACTTACCAGCTATCCGCAATCTGGCGATCGCCTATACATTAGCTGGAGCTGATTGTATCGATGTAGCTGCCGATTTAGCAGTAATTACCGCTACAAAAGACGGGATTAAAGTTGCTCAAAAATTAGCATTAGCAGATCGCAATAGGGGGTATTCAGTTGTGAATATCCCCCTGTTGATGGTGAGTTTAAATGATGGTACCGATCCTCATTTTCGGAAGGCGGAATTCGACGCGGCTCGATGTCCGGCTGATTGTCTGCGTCCGTGCGAGCGAATTTGTCCGGCTGATGCAATTGGTGCAGTGGGTGTCATTGATGCGCGTTGCTATGGCTGTGGGCGATGTTTGCCGATTTGTCCGTTAGGATTGATTACGACACGCGATCGAACTGCAACTCCTAGCAGTATTATTCCCTATATCACAGCAGAGGATGGTATCGACGCGATCGAAATTCACACTCAGACGGGACATTTAGCAGACTTCCAACGGTTGTGGAGTATCCTCTCGCCTGTCGCCCATCATCTGAAATTGCTAGCGATTAGTTGTCCTGAGAGTAGTGAATTGATTGCTTACTTGCGATCGATCCACGCTACCATTGCAGCTACTTATCATCCCCACCCACTACCATTTAAGCTTGTCTGGCAAACTGATGGGAGACCGATGAGCGGTGATATTGGTGCCGGTACGACTCACGCGGCGATTAGATTGGGCGAAAAAGTCTTAGGTGCAAATCTGCCTGGTTACGTGCAACTAGCTGGCGGTACTAATCATTACACCGTTCCCAAGTTGCGGGAACGCCAACTTTTACCGCCAACTAGGGATAAATACGTTCATGGTATTGCTTATGGTAGCTATGCTCGTGTATTACTTGCGCCAATTTTCGATGAGTTGGATCTTCTAGATCACAATCCTGGAAAATTAGAGAGTCATCCAGACTTATTATCGGCTGCTGTGTCGATCGCGCGAGATTTAGTCGGACAAATTAAGGGTTTATCTAGTCACCAAATAATAGCAGAACGTAACGCACCAATATAAACTACCATGCGCACCTGATTTGATTTGCTGCGGAGATTTTTACCCCCAACCCCCTTATAAAGGGGGATTTCCGGTTCCCTGGGGGCTTTTCCGGCTCCCTCCCCTGCTTGGTGCGCTAACACTGTCGGGGAACCCGAACAGTGCGCGCATCCGCTTTATAAGGGGAGGGCTGGGGTGGGGTAAAAAGCTCCGCTGAAGCAAGACAACACAGGGATTTTTAGCTTTGTAGGTTGGGTTGAAGAATGAAACCCAACACACTAGAAATGCTGCGGAGATCTACCCACCCCGCCCTAACGGGCACCCCTCCGAAGAGGGGATTTACCCCTTAGATTTAAGCAAGTGGGGGAGCAATAATCAATTAAAAACAAGCACCTGTAATGGACGAAAATTTAAGTTTAGGTAGAACACAAATCACCGACGATCTCGGTGAATTATTGGCGGTGCTACCAGAATCGATTCGGACGACATTAGAACAGCATCCCAAACTCAGCATTCTGATTGAAGTCGTCATGGATTTAGGGCGTTATCCTGAAGCCAGATTTCCCGATGGCGCGGAATATTTGAGTGAAGTCGCGATCACTAGAGCCGAATTGCAGTATTGTGTCGATCGATTAGGATCGTTTAGCGGTGACAATCGCGCCGGAATCGAGCGCACGCTCCATCGAATTAGCTGTATGCGAAATCGGACGGGCGAAATTGTCGGTCTAACTTGTCGCGTCGGGCGGGCGGTTTATGGCACGATTAATATGATTCGAGATCTTGTTGAAACTGGGAAATCGATTCTGATGTTAGGTCGTCCAGGCGTGGGTAAGACCACCGCACTGAGGGAGATTGCGCGGGTATTAGCCGACGAACTCGGTAAACGAGTCGTGATCATCGATACTAGTAATGAAATTGCTGGCGATGGTGATATTCCCCATTCCGCGATTGGGAGAGCGAGACGAATGCAAGTCGCCCGCCCCGAACTTCAGCATCAGGTGATGATTGAAGCTGTTGAAAATCATATGCCCCAAGTGATTATCATCGATGAAATCGGTACCGAATTAGAAGCTTTAGCTGCTCGAACGATCGCCGAACGCGGAGTACAATTAGTCGGCACCGCCCACGGTAATAAACTCGAAAATCTGCTCAAAAATCCCACCCTGTCAGATTTAATCGGTGGAATTCAAGCGGTGACTCTCGGCGATGAAGAAGCCCGTAGACGCGCATCCCAAAAAACCGTCTTAGAGCGCAAATCACCGCCCACCTTTGAAATCGCCGTCGAGATGCAAGAACGTCATCAATGGGTTGTCCATGATAATGTAGCCGAAATGGTCGATACCTTGCTTCGCAATCGTCAACCGACATCGCAATTACGCACAGTTGACGACGCAGGTAAAGTTACTATCGTCCGCCAACTCCCCGAACCTAGTAAAAATGGTTTGATGCCGCCGCCAGAGACACCTAGATCGCCCCGTGGCTGGCGATCGACTGGTAGAATGACTCCAATGCCTGCTACTCTAGCTACAAACGCCTCTCAAGCTACTCTCGAAGCGGATCTCGGATTCGCTCAACTGCTCGAACAAAACTGGGATAGCGATGAGGCGACATATTCGGAAGCTGTCACTGGCAACAATGGTGAAGATTCACCATTACATGTCTACCCCTATGGGATTGGGCGGGATGAATTGGAACAGGTAATCGAAGTCTTGAATCTACCCGTGGTATTGACTAAAGATATGGCTAATGCTGATGCTGTATTAGCACTACGGACACATATCAAAAATCATTCCAAATTACGCCAGATTAGCAAGGTACGCCAAGTACCCATCTACAGTGTCAAATCGGGGACAATTGCCCAAATCACTCGCACGCTGCGCCGAATGCTGAACATGGAAGATCCTGGTACTCCCGAAGAAGCAGACTTGCGGTTATTCGCCCAAAAAGGCAGTGATGACGAAATCGAAGCCTTAGAAGAAGCCCGATTAGCCGTCGAACAGATTGTGATTCCCAATCATCAGCCTGTAGAATTATTACCTCGATCGAGTGCCGTTCGCAAGGTTCAACACGAGCTAATCGAACACTATCGGCTCAAATCCGCCAGTTTCGGCGACGAACCCAATCGACGACTACGGATTTTTCCAGATTAATTTTTAGATCGATCGACTAGACATCTCGCCAAATTTTATTGTATTATTAGGGAAGGATTAGCATCTTTATCACAGCAAAGTAAATTGCTACTTCTTCTTGATATTGGATAGTTAGTTCCGCTCTTTTCCTGGTAGCTACTGCTAAAAAAGTGAGCTGTTACTACGGCAAAAGTTAGCACCAACCCATCACTATCTACTTATCACCATCACATCTATTCCGTTGCCATTCGTGTTTAATCTCTCTACCAACTCAGTCAACCCACACTATTTTACTGCCCAACAGCGCAGTGAGAGAGATTTGTGGCAGCTAGAGGATGTCAATCTAGACAATTGCCAGGGGAGATCTGATATTGAGACTGCGGATACCAAGTCAGTGCATCTCTTGCCATTCCACCATTGCGGGAAAACAACTGCCATAACACGATTATCGACGTTATTCAGTTGAAAAAATAACAAGAAAACAATATACATCTTCTTGTAACCCCCGCTTGTCTACCTTAGACAACGGGGGTTGTTTGTTAAGAGGCTAAATATTATGAAACATGCCACCATCGGGATCTCAGATAGCAAATCATTCGATCTTAGACATGCCATTCCATCGGTATTAAACAATTCTGTCGTTGTATTTTCGACAAATTATTTACCAATGGCGCGGATTAATATCCGCCGCGCTGTTAGCTTACTGATTAGCGGTAGAGCCGAGCCGCTAGACTTACAGGATACCAAACTCGTGTGGGTATTGAGATCGCCTTCAACCGAGATCGAAGTTCCCCACCACATCCGCCTCAAAATTTCCACAGCCGAACGCCTGTGGAAATTACCCAGTGTCAGTCGGCGCGAATTGCTTAGGCGAGACGGACATCGTTGTCAGTACTGTGGAAGTTCCAAGCAATTAACGATCGATCATGTCATACCGCGTTCCAAAGGCGGTACCCACACCTGGGATAATGTCACGATTGCTTGTGAAACCTGCAACCACAAGAAGGGGGATAAGTATCTCAACGAGACGGCAATGGTACTCAAAACCAAGCCCAAAGCTCCGATGCATCCGACGGTAGCCTTTGCCGAACAGTTTTGGCAAAGTCGCGAAAATCGGGTGTAGCTGCTCCCCTCCTCGTGTCAAATCAGACATCTAGAGTGAATAGTGTAACCTGGCTGTGGTATCGAGTTGTGTTCTGCCGCGTTGAATAGCTTGGAGCGCGTCGGTAAGTTGGTGTTCCAAATCGTGTAAGATGCGATCGGCATAAGCATCCGCACCGTCTTGCACTTCTTCACATTCAAGCATTACTTGATGGTGCATTCTTTCTATTTCTTGAATATTATGGTGACGTACCCGATCCATTTCGAGTGCAGTTTTTTGTCTGATCTGCTCGCATTCAGAGATTGCTATTTTACAAATTCTTTGTGCTTCTTGTTCTGATCGATAGATGATTCCCAATTCATTAGTAACTTGAAAAGCGCGTTGATTTGCTTCGGAAAGAATCTGTTGTACTTCTTGCTGCGCATCCCTAATTAGGGCTTGCTGACAAAAGCCAAAACCCAGACACAGAGAGAGATATAAACAATAAAAAGTTAGTCAAGTTCAATGAAATCGGCTAAAATCAACTAAAATTAGTGAAGAAATCGATATATCCGTACAAGTAATGTAT
>JANYDE010000035.1 GCA_025359915.1 Chamaesiphon sp. 336R_metabinner_41
ATCTGAGGAATCAATAGTAGACTGACTAGAAGCAAGATCTTTAGACATTGGCGCACACCTGAATATATTCAGCTATTCTCTCCTGTCTTCCTTCTCAGAAATCTGTGTCCTACGATACTTTCTGAGATGCGCTTACCCTGGTTATTAGGCGATCTTTTAGATGGCTCTATTGCTCAGATCATTACGGCGATCGATTCTTTATTAGATCGATCTTTGATTCAGTCTAGTTCGGAGGGTTTCACGCTGCAAAATGTGGTAATGGAATATGTGAGAGATCGATTTGTCGAACAGATTTGGTCGGAGTTGGATAATTCTCAGTTCGATCTATTTAGGACTCATGCAATTATTCAAGCGACGGCGAAGGACTATGTGCGCGAAACTCAACAGCGGTTATTATTAGCCCCAATTATCGAGCGACTGACTAAAGATCGAAGTCTGGCAATTATCGAGCATAAGTTTCGATCGATGATTAGTTTCTTTCGCGAAGAACAACTTCATCCGCACCAGTTAGCAGAATCGATCGTTAAATATAATCCACGCACGGGATATGCGATCGGTAATATTATCAATCTTCTCTTAGGCTTGCGGATAAATCTAACTGGATACAATTTTTCCTACCTGCCAATCTGTCAAGCTTACCTTCAGAATACTAACTTACATGCGGTTGATTTCTCCTATTGTCATTTCAATCAGACGGTTTTCTCGCAGGCATTAGGAAGTATATTTAGCGTCACATTTAGCCCCGACCAAAAACTCTTGGCTACGGGGGGAATGGATGGACAAATTCGGATTTGGCGCATCGCAGATGGGGAACAAATATTAGCATGGCAAGCTCATGGCGATTGGATTAGAAATGTGACCTTTAGTCCTGATGGCAAGATGTTGGCTAGTTCAAGTAATGATTGCACTATCAGGGTTTGGGATTGGGAACAGATGAATTGTCTGCATGTTTTACGCGGACACAGTGATTGGGTTTGGTCGGCGCGATTTGTGGTGTGGAAGGGGTTACTATTTTTAATTAGTGTCAGTAGCGATCGCACTGGCAAGATTTGGAATCTAAATATTGGTAAGTGTGTATTTACTGTCCAAGAACCGGACGAACAGATGTGGGCGGTGGCTTTTAGTAGTAATGGGTATACGCTGGCATCAAGTAGTGTTAATTCTGTGAAGCTGTGGAACATTTGGACGAATAAATGTGTTAGAATCATCGTAGATGATTCCGAGCGAATCAGAGCATTAGCTTTTAGTCCTGATGGTAAAACTTTGGTCGGTAGTGACGATAACTCGATTAAGATCTGGGATGTGGCTAGCGGTGCCTGTTTGAATAGTTTTGTGGTCGCGGCGAATAGTTCGATCTGGTCAATGATCTTTAGTCCAGATGGACAAAAACTGATTAGTGCGGGTGCAGATAAGATTCAAATTTGGAATGCAGCAAGTTGGGAAGCTTTGACGACTCTTTCTGAACCGCAATATCGAATTAGATCGATCGCTTATAGTCACGATCAAACAATGTTAGCGGTAGGTAGTGATGAGCAATTAGTCCGAATTTGGGATACTAAAACAGGTCGATCGATCAAAACTTTTTCAGGAGTTGCTAATCGAATTTGGACGATCGCAGTTAGTCCAAAATTAGAGTCTGGCGACGTATATTTAGCTAGTGGTAGCGACGATGCTCAGATTAGAATCTGGAATCCCGCCACAGGTAAACTGCTCAAAACATTAACCGGACATACGGGCAGAATTAGATCCTTAGCCTTCAGTCCGAGTGGTAAAATATTAGCAAGTGGTAGTCACGATCGAACCATCAAATTGTGGGATGTCAGCACCGGAAAGCAGATCAAAACTTGGCGCGGACATACAGATTGGGTGTGGGATGTGCAATTTGGACGGGACGATAGGACTATAATTAGTGCATCAGACGATCGAACCATATTAGTCTGGGATACCCAAACTAATGAGTCCCAATTAATCCAAGATGCCCAAGCAGAATGGATTTGGGCGATCGCAGCCCACCCCCATTTACCCCTGATCGCGATCGCTGGAAGCAACCCCCAGATTGAGCTGTGGAGCCTGAATACCAACACAATTCAAATCCTGTTTAATGGACACGCTCATCGGATTCGATCGATCGTCTTCAACCCCGCAGGTGATAAACTAGCCAGTAGTAGCGACGATCTGACGATTAAAATCTGGAATATCGATCGACATCAATGTTTGCGAACACTCGTCGGACATACCAAAGAAATTCGCGCCCTCACATTTATCCCCGCATCTGCTACCACCCCCGAACTATTGGTTAGTGCTAGCGATGACCTGACGATCAGAGTATGGGATACTGAAACTGGAGACTGCGTAAAAGTATTAAACGCTCATTCTCAAAGTATTTGGTCGATTTGTTATAGTCCCGAACTCCGCATCCTATTTAGTTGCAGTCAAGACGAGACGATTGAACTCTGGGATTTAGACACATTTAGATGTATAAATATCCTGACGCTATCGAAATCATATCAGGGGATGAATATTAATCGAATTAGTGGTTTATCGAAAGCGACAGAAACCACCTTGGTTGGATTGGGTGCGATTTTAGGCGTTACAGAATTAGGGTAGGGGTTTAAGACCCAGTCCTTTCAACGTGGCAAATAGATTAGCTTTTGATGGCGTAAATTCATACTTAATTTGTACAATCGTAATTGGTGATACCCCACTCCATTCCTCCCCTTATAAAGGGGCTACCGTGTATACACAAGTCGGCTGGACTTCGTTTACAGTGGGCTTACCCCCCAACCCCCCTTATAAAGGCAGGGCTGATCTATTGGTTAGAGAAAAATCTGAAATCTACCTGTAGGTTGGGTTGAACGAATGTGAAACCCAACATCTGCACAATCAATTTTTGAGTGTGTTGGGTTTTCTCGTTCCGTTCACGAAGTGTCTGCCTGTACCTACGGCAGGCTATCGCCAACGCAGAGAGGCTCCGCCCAACCTACAAAATTATTTTCCTTTCTTCAATAGATCAGCCCTGCCTTATAAAGCGGATGCGCGTACTGTTCGGGTTCCCCGACAGTGTAGCGCACCAAGCGGGGGGCTTTTGCTCCCTCCCCTTTCTAAGGGGAGGGCTGGGGTGGGGTAGAGGACTACGCGGCATCTCTAACAGATTTGTGCATACACAGTAGCCTTATAGAACCCATTTGAGGTCTTTGCGATACAGATGTATTTATCTGTCCGTACGGATCTGTAGGGGCGGGTTTATGCAAGCAAATATCGATTGTAACGTTCGATATCGAACAAAACCCGCCCTCCCCCACCAGAGTTTCTAGATTGCTAAAAAGATCTCAAATGGGTTCTATAAAGGGGAGGGGCAAAAGCCCTCAAGAATGTAGAAATTCCATAATATCCCCTTCTTGCACTAAATATTCCTTGCCTTCACTCCGCAGCACGCCTTTATCTTTAGCTGCTTGCATCGAGCCAGTGGCTACCATATCCGCATAGGAAATCGTTTTCGCCCGAATGAAGCCCTTCTCGAAGTCGGAGTGAATTACGCCGGCTGCTTGGGGTGCAAACATCCCAGCTTTAATCGTCCAGGCGCGGGTTTCCTTCGGCCCTGTGGTAAAGTAGGTGCGCAGTCCGAGTAAATGATAAGTAGCGCGAATTAGGGACTTTAAACCACCTTCTGTCACGCCTAATGATTCGAGAAATTCGGCTTTCTCTTCGGCGGGAAGTTCTAGGAGTTCGGCTTCTACTTGCGCCGAAACGATCGTCACTTGAGCATCTTCAGCCGCAGCAACTGCTTTTACTTGTTCGACAAAATCATTCCCCGTGGCTAAATCGTCTTCGGATACATTTGCAGCATAAATCATCGGTTTGCGGGTGAGCAATCCCAAGCCTTTGATACTTTCGCTTTCTTCCTCAGTCAGTTCGACTTTTCGGGCTGGTTTCCCCGCATTGAGATCGATTAATAGCTTCTCTAAGGCGACTACTTCGATTTGTGCTTCCTTACTAGTTCTGGCTGTCTTCCTGGCTCGATCGATCCGTTTCTCGATTTGGTCGATATCTGCGAGAATTAATTCGAGATTGATCACTTCAATATCGTCCTTGGGATTGACCATCCCAGATACATGAATGATATCATCGTCCTCAAAACAGCGGACGACTTGCACCAGGGTATCTACTTCCCGAATGTGAGAGAGAAATTTACTCCCCAAACCTTCGCCCTTACTGGCTCCTTTGACTAATCCGGCAATATCTACAAATTCTACCCGCGTCGGAACGACACTTTCGGAATTAACCATATTGGCAAGGATTTGGAGCCGCTCGTCAGGTACCGATACACTCCCGACATTCGGCTCGATCGTGCAAAATGGATAGTTAGCAGCTTCAGCTTTGGCATTGGCAACTAGGGCATTAAATAAGGTCGATTTGCCCACATTTGGCAGTCCAACGATTCCAGCTTTCAGCATGTTTTAGTCTAAATTGATGACAACTTCCCTCGATCGATTATAATCGATCTACTCATGTTTGTCGATCGCTAACACATAAACTAGCTAACAAGTTCAATAATTCTGTTGCAGTAAAAGGTTTGGGTAAAAATTCTTTCACACCCTCATCCATCGCTTGGGCGACAACCTCACTGGTTGCCAAGCCACTCATCGCAATAATCTGCACCTGAGGATTGAATTTATGCAGAGCGCGAACGATCGTGATAGAGTCCAAGGCTGGCATCATCATATCCATTAAGACCACCCCGATTTCGTGCTTGTGTTGGGCATAGAGCGCAATCGCTTCAATCCCATCGCTGGCGGTTATTACGCGATAACCATGCATTTCTAGTGTTGCCGTGGTGATTATCTGAATCGGCACTTCATCATCGACGACCAAAATTAATTCACCCTGTCCTGATTCGGGTGGAATGGTGACGATAACTGGTGGGATTTCACTCGTAACCGTTGCGGGCAAATAGACTTTGAATCGAGTGCCTTTACCCACTTCACTATCGACATCGATCAAGCCGCGATGACTTTTGACGATACCAACGACTGTGGATAGTCCCAATCCCGTCCCTTTTCCAATATCCTTGGTAGTGAAAAAAGGATCGAAAATGCGATCGAGTATTTGGGCTTCTATTCCCGTCCCTGTATCAGTAACCGTTACCACCACATAATTGCCCACGCAGGCATCCAAATTCATCCGCGCATAGTTTTCGTCGATTTCTAGATTTTCGGCGGTTATCGACAGAATACCGCCATCGGGCATTGCATCACGGGCATTGACACAGAGGTTGATTAATACCTGATGCAACATCGAGGCATCGGCAGAAATTGACCAAAGATCGGGCGGTAAATCTAAGGACAGTTTGATATTTTTGGGAAACGCCTGTTGGACAATTCGTTGGATTTCTAATAGTAAATCGCCGATCTGAATATCTGTTGGTTTGCTCTCAACACCACGGGCAAAAGAGAGAATTTGCTTGACGAGATCTGCCCCGCGATGGGTGCTGTGATTGAGAATTTGCAGCAACCGTTTGGTGGAATCATCCATGTTGCCAATTTTCTTGGGCAACAATTGGACGATGCCCATAATCGGAGTCAAAACATTGTTGAGATCGTGAGCGATGCCGCTGGTTAATGTCCCCAAACTTTCTAGGCGTTCGGTGCGGCGCAGGACTGCTTCGGTTAATTTCCGATTGGTGATATCTTCGGCAATACCCACGACTCGGTAAGCGATTCCGGTGTGATTCTTAATCGGAAAACCGCGATCTCGAATCCAGCGAATCGATCGATCGGGGCGAATAATTCGGTACTCCTCATCATATTTACCTAACAAAGATCGACCAAAATAACTAGTCTGTATTCGCTGGCGATCGTCTGGATGAATTGCCTCGATCCAGCTCATAAAATTGGCATACAAACTATCGCAAGAACGTCCCCAAATCCGTTCGTAAGCCGGACTGATATAAAGCGTTTTCATCGCTGTCGGTTCAGACATCCAGAAAATACTTTCGGTAATGTTCTCCGCCAATTGTCGAAAGCGTTCTTCACTTTCCCGTAAGGCTTGTTCGGCATCCAGCCGTTTTTGTCGCTCTTGAGCTTCCCGTAAGTCTCGTGCCACCGCAGGTAATAACCGCACTAAATTATCCTTGAGCAGATAATCATGGGCACCAGCTCTCATCGCCGCTACAGCCACATCTTCGCCGATTGTGCCAGAGACAATGATGAATGGTAAATCCTGTTGCTGATGCTGGAGCAGTTCCAAGGCTTCCGGCGCACTGAACCGAGGCAATGTATAATCAGCAATTACTATGTCCCACGCTTGTCGATCGAGCGCAGCCTGCATTTCCACCGCCGTCTCTACCCGCACATAGTCAAGTGTATAGTCACCACGCCGTAATTCACGCAGCAGCAACAGGAGATCGTCTTCTGAATCCTCGACAATCAGAACTCGTAATTGGGTCATTTTTAGGACTGGAGGACTGGGGGACTGGAGGACTGGGGGACTTGGGGGACTTGGGGACTGGGAGAGAAAATTCACTGTTCACTGTTCACTGTTCACTGTTCCCTTTCCCCTTTCCCCTTTCCCCTAAACCGGAGGTGGCTCATTCATCAACAACCAATACATGCCCAATTGCCTAATTGCTTCAGAAAACTGAACAAAATCTACAGGTTTGCAGATATAACTATTGCAACCTAGACTATAACTATTGAGGAGATCACCTTCCTCGCTGGATGTTGTCAAAACTACTACGGGTAAAAACTTCGTGCGAGGATCTTCCCTCACGCGACGCAGAACTTCTAGTCCATCGATGCGGGGTAATTTTAAGTCTAGCAAAACTACCGATGGTTTGTTGACGATATCTCGATCGACATACATCCCCGTGCAAAATAGATAATCTAGGGCTTCAACTCCATCATGAGCGACTACAATCTCATTACCAATATGATGCCGTTTGAGGGCACGAATTGCCAACGCTTCATCGTCTGGATTGTCCTCCACTAACAAAATAACCTTGTGATTTGCACGTTCCGTCATAAACTGTTTTGCTTTGAAATTAGATATCTAGAATGGATAGTGAATAGTGGATCGTGTGCAACGGTGATGGTGATTAGTCTATTTTCTGGGTGGGAAGGGAATATTACCGATTACTTAATCAACTCCTCCGTCGTCAATGTGAAATAAAATGTTGCACCTCGATCGATCGATCCTTCCGTCCACACTTGCCCCCCATGTCGATGGACAATCCGCTGTACAGTAGCCAGTCCAATCCCATTGCCTGGAAATTCACTGACACTATGCAATCGCTGGAATGGAGAAAATAGTTTGCTCGTGTACGCCATATCAAAGCCGACACCATCATCGCGGACAAAATAAGTTGGCGGCATATTTGGCTCGGATGGCATCATCCCAAACTCAATTTTTGCTTGAGGCTTTTTGGCGGTAAATTTCCAGGCATTATTTAATAAATTTTCTAACACCACTTGGAGTAATCGACTATCACCTCGATCGACTATTCCAGATGCGATAATCAACTCTACTTGGCGGGCTGGATCTGCTTGTTGCAAATCCTTACAAGTCTGACTGGCTAATCGGCTCAGATCCACAGGTTCTCGTTGCATATCACTCCGAATCACCCGTGATAGCGTCAACAGATCGTCGATTAGCTGTCCCATTTTTTGAGTCGCCATCCGAATCCGGCGCAAATAATCGTTTCCAGTTTCATCCAATTGCTCCACACAATCTTCGATCAATGCCTGACTGAAACCATCGATACTACGTAACGGCGCGCGGAGATCGTGAGAGACAGAATAGCTGAAAGTTTCCAGTTCCTTATTCACCGCTCGGAGTTCGATTACGGCTTGTTGTAAACCTTGATTGAGTTCCTGAGCGCGTTGTTCGGCTTGCTGTCGATCGATTATTTCAGTCTGGAGTTTTGCCAATAATTCTGCATGTTGGAGCGCAACGCCTAAATGACTGGCAATCTGATTCACAAATTCGATCTCTGTGTCTTGCCATTGGCGCGTGGTGCGACATTGATGAATGCACAGCAGTCCCCACAGGTGTTCACCCTGCAACAGTGGTACTGCCAAATTTGCGCGAACTTGGAACTGGGAGAGAACCTTGATATGACAATCACTCAATCCGGCATTGTGAATATCGGCAACCGCCTGAACTCGCCCTTTTTGATAGTGAACGGCAAATTGATCGCCAAAGCAATGATCGTGGATTTTTGTGGCTATCGCTGAATCAAATGCAGCATCGACATCCTCTGACACAAATTCACCATCATTCCAATGAGCATCGGGATAGAAGCGAAACATCCCGACTCGATCTGCGCCCATTAGTTGGCGGATTTCGGTAGCAGTAGCTTGAAAAATTGTTTCCAGATCCAGTGGATTTCGCAAGCGAGAAATCACACCAAATAATGCTTTCTGACGCTCCAACTGGAAATTTGCTTGAATTATTTGCCACTCTAACGGGTGAATCTCGTCAGCAAGGATCTGCTTGAGTCGATCGAATGCCGCTGGATCTCGACAGAGATCGCCTAGTTGTGCAAATAGTTCTGGACTCATAAAAAGACGTGATCTGCCAAGTTTATCCGAGGATAGATTGAAATTTTCTGGCTGTAACTAGTCTACCGCCGTTGGGTATGGCAGCACGGGCATTGATACACATGTTCACAAATATCGATCTTACAAACAGATTGGTGCTGCTATTTTTTGGCTAGAAATGACATGAGAGAACTCATCAAATGCCTGTACCGCTAGATGACATGCTTGCCAATCACTTTTGACAGTGACATTCATGCGATCGCAACTGCCATGATAATGACCGTCAGGTTGAAAGAACTGACAGTTACTACAGGCAAATTGATTACATGTACTGGGTTTCATAGATTCTGCCCTGATTATTTTTAGATGAAAAATGCAGCGGGTCAATGTCAAACACGGACGCGGCAAAATAGGTTGGGGTGCAATCTATTTTGATCTACTACTATTGAATCAAATAAATATGAGGAAGTTGTGAGGATGTTTTTTAGAGACTCCCTTTCCATCCAGCAACTAGACAATCGCAGTGTGTGATACAGATCGTCTATTCACTAAACCACTAAACCACTATTCACTCTAGATTTCTAATTTTACTAGCGGCAGCTTCATCAAGATATAATGTCGCACCAGCATACTTCCGCAAGATCGATGCGGGACAGGTGGGACTAATTTCACCATTCAACATTGTGTTGATAATATCGGCTTTTCTCGCACCCAGTGCCAAACAGGAAATCTGTTTAGCTTGACAAATCGTTGGCAAAGTCAGTGTCATTGCATACTGAGGAACGGCTTCAATTCGATCGAAGAATCCGGTATTTACCTGCTGTTGTCGGGATTTTTCTGCCAATTTTACCAACTTAACTGGATATCTATCTTCAAAATCCGCCACTTCCGGATCGTTAAAGGCAATATGTCCGGTTTCCCCAATTCCTAAAAAGCAGAGATCGATCGATTGTGCTGACAACAACTGATAATATCGATCGCACTCGGCAATCGGTTCCACTGTATCGCCAGCTAGATAATTGAATTTACGGACAGCAACTTTTTCTGCTACCAACTCTCGCATATATGTCTGAAAACTGGCCGGATGTGTACCCCCAATCCCCAAATACTCATCCAAATGGAACAAGGTGATCCGTGCCCAGTCAATCTCCCCAAAAGTCGTTAAATCATTGAGCAACTTAATTTGCGAAGCCCCAGAAGCCAAAATTGCCGCAGCACTACCCTGTCGATCGATTACTTCGTTCAGATAAGACTGGGTTTGTGGGACTAAATGACTAACTAAATCCGCCTCGTGACGATAAACCTCAACCTGTAAAGCATCAACTTGAAAGGTACGCAATGGAGTAGACATAGTTAAATCAATTCACACACATATATGGCAGCATATACCTATCCAGAGATTATGATATCATGAATCGCACATCATAAAACTACATCCGATCGATCTTGTTCCGTCCATTGATCACTAATATCAATAACTGAGACGTTCTGCTTTAAATCCATCTAGAATCAATGTTGCCAATTGTAATCGATCTGTTGGTGATAAAGTCTGAATGACTGATGTATAAATCTCTTCAGCAATAGGTGACATATATGATTCTCCCAGGCATTTTTTATTAGCTTAACACTTCTAACAATTATTAAAGTTCTGACAATCGATATCTGTTGATCGATCAAACCCAACCACATTTAGATCGAGTATTCAATTTCAGCAGCTATTAGCTCTAAATTTGGTGGATAAGTAGCTGTTAATAAGTTAAATATTTTTATTCAGCATTCATATCATAATACTCTTCAGGAGTGGCAAAATAGCTAGTATCGATAGTAGAGTCAGGGTGCTGAATCTTCCACCATTCAACGTAGTGAAGATTAGTGCAGAAGCCAAGAACAAAATGGATGGGTAATATTGACTTGACGAAGCGTACAAAATGATAAATCGCAAAAATTATCGAACTGTTCGTTTAACTGTTCATGTGAAAGATCGATCATCTCCCAAACAGCCTTATTAAAATAGCATTCTCCACAGCAATTAGCTCCTCCATTTGGCATGATTACTCCTCCTATTTTTATCTAAACAATAGATTAACCAGAAATTTACAATCGAGTTACTCCCCTAAAATTAATCTCGATCGAACCACCTTAATTAACTGTAATTCCACACCAGAAACCTGTTCTAACATAAACACCATCTGTTCAGGACGCAACAACGTTCCATCATTTGCACAACTACCCACATATCGCAACTCCACATCTGTCTCACCAGCAACTTTCAGTAACTCCAATTCATATAATCGATCGCATAAATTTATTTGCGTATTCTTACCAGATTTAGACTTTTTGTTCTGAATAATTTCCTGACTAGCTAACACCGCCGCGATCCAATTTTCCCATTGAGGAGGTGTTTCGCTAGCTGATGAAACAGTAATCAGATATTCCGCCTTAGTAATTAAAGCTGAAGCCGCAGGTTGTTTGAGATCGACGGATTCTACTCGATAGATCGGAATATCTGCGGGTAATTGCGCTGCTAATTTGGATTGAAATTCTGCCTCATCCATGATGGTAGTGAGTTCAAAATCGGCAATTTCACCCGTGCTGGTTGAGCCTAATGGTAAAGCATTGGCAATCATGATGCGGGGGGCGGGATGGAAGCCACCACTATAGGTTACGGGAATGCTGGCACGGCGGATGGCTCGATCGAATAATTTGGCTAAATCTAAATGTCCGACTAGAGACATTTTGCCACTTTTGCCAAACCATACCCGCACCCGCTGTACTTTGTCGGTATTGGGGGTGAATTGTCCCGTGAATTCGGGAATTGGCATGGGCGGAACGATAACATTGTGCCCGAAATCAGTGCCACACACGCCGCAATGGGAGCAACCATCGAATGAGCAATCGGGGACGATACCAGCGGCGAGGGCGCGTTCGAGGTCGTCTTGAAGCCACTTTTTATCGATGCCTGTGTCGAGGTGATCCCAGGGGAGGGGGGCGTTGAGGTTGTGGGGGAGGGTTATGGGGAGACTGGGGGACTGGGAGACTGGGGGCAATTCTAGGGATTCTGTTATTGTTGGTGTAGCTTCGCTTTCGGCAGTGCGTGGCTTGAGTTTTGGTGCCCGATTATTGACTGGAGTTGTTGCGGAGATTTTTACCCCACCCCAGCCCTCCCCTTGGAAAGGGGAGGGAGCAAGATCTGAAGCCCCCCCTGCTTGGTGCGCTAAACCGTCGGGGAACCCGACGAGCGTGCATCCGCTTTCTAAGGGGGGTTGGGGGGGTATGCCATTCTCGAAGATATTCCATTCACCATTTTCGACGCGGCGATATTTCCAGTCTAAACCAGCTTCGGCGATCGCACGTTCCCAGGCACCGTATGCTTTGTCTAGACTTTCCCACCACGCATCCATACCTGCGCCGAGTTCCCAGGCGCGTTTGATGACGGGAGCGAGAGATCGATCGCCCCGTCCGACAAAATCTTCCATTGCCGAGATCCGCACGTCGGTATAATTGACTTTAACGTCGCGCAGATTGTAGAACTCATTGCGAAGTAACCGTTGTTTACGATCGAATTCAGTAGTTGAAACCGAGTGCCATTGGAAGGGGGTATGAGGTTTGGGCGTAAAGTTGGAGATGGTAATATTAAAGTGCAACGTGCGTCTACCCTTCGCCCAACATTCCCGTTTGAGCCAGCGCACGGTTTCGGCAATTCCGACGACATCGACATCAGTTTCACCTGGTAAACCGATCATAAAGTAGAGCTTAATCTTATCCCAACCCTGCTCGAAACCCGTCTTCACGCCGCGCAGCAATTCTTCATTCGTCAAACCCTTATTAATAATATCCCGCAACCGTTGGGTACCCGCTTCCGGCGCAAAAGTTAAACCACCTTTGCGCGTACCACCGATGATATTGGCGATATCTTCGTCAAATCTATCCACCCGCTGACTGGGAAGCGAGAGCGAGATATTCTCATCCTTGAGCCGATTCTTGATTTCCAAGCCCACAGCGGGAAGGGCGAGATAATCCGAGCAACTGAGCGAGAGGAGCGAGAATTCATCATAACCCGTCGATCGCATTCCCGTCTCGATCGCATTGATTACCGCTTCTGGCTCCACATCCCGTGCAGGGCGAGTCAACATCCCAGGCTGACAAAAGCGACACCCACGGGTACAACCACGCCGAATTTCGATAGTAAGCCTGTCGTGGACGGTTTCGACATAAGGCACCAACCCGATCGAGTATGCTGGAATCGGGGTAGCTACCCGTCGCAGAATCCGCTCTGGTACTTCAGGATGATTCGGCTTAACGCTCCCCTGTGTGGGGTGAGCGGAGTCGAACTCCACATCGTAGAATTGCGGCACATAGACACCAGGAACCTGTGCTAAATCCAATAATAGATCGCGGCGACTCAGCCCCGCATTCTTGCCATCTTCAACCACCAACCCAATTTCTGGTAATAATTCTTCCCCATCTCCCAGGGCGATAAAATCAAAGAAATCCGCATAGGGTTCGGGATTAGATGTCGCCGTCTGTCCCCCTGCAAAAATCAGCGGATAATTACCCGCCTCCCGCTCGCGCCACGTTAGCGGAATTCCGGCGAGGGTTAACATTTCGAGAATATTCGTCGCACCCAACTCATAGCTGAGACTAAAACCAAGAATATCAAATTCAGCGAGGGACTTCTGCGACTCCACCCCGAATAATGGAGTCTGAGTGTCCCGTAACTTCTGCGCCAAATCCGCTGCGGGAAGGTAGGCTCGATCGCACAATTGGCGCGGCTGGGCATTGATAATACTGTAGAGGATAATATGCCCCAGATTGCTCGCCCCAACTTCGTAGATTTCTGGATATGTCAGTGCCCAGCGAACTGTCGCACTCTCCCACGGTTTATGCACCGCACCGAGTTCGTTACCGAGGTAACGCGCGGGTTTGAGGATTTCAGGAGTAATGAGACTATCTACTGCAACTGCCACGATTTTGCCTCTGGTTCGGATTGTTTGGGCGATT
>JANYDE010000036.1 GCA_025359915.1 Chamaesiphon sp. 336R_metabinner_41
ATACATTACTTGTACGGATATATCGATTTCTTCACTAATTTTAGTTGATTTTAGCCGATTTCATTGAACTTGACTAACTTTTTATTGTTTATATCTCTCTCTGTGTCTGGGTTTTGGCTTTTGTCAGCAAGCCCTAATTAGCTGGGTCGATTTTAATTGATTAGATCGATCGGCTAGGTGTACCTAAAATCAACTGATTTATGCGGTTGTCTGTAATGTACCCGATCGAGAATTTAGATCGTTTCCATCATTTTAGATCCAGATGGTTTGTTATGGGCTATTCTCACCCACTCTCTGCATCTATTCTTTTGTCTAGGCTCCGTCAAAGTGTATCATAGGGGCACATTTTGATTTTTAAACTAGTACCTGCCAATCACACAACAATAATCGAGAATTTATAGCAAACAGGGGTAGTTTAGTATCTTTATTTGGAGACAATTCGGCTTTTATTCGGCAGATGAATCACCGAGAACTTTATCTAAAACTCGATCAATCTGTTGATATACCCAAGCTAATTCAGATTCGGTAATACAGTAAGGCGGCATCAAATATAGGACGTTGCCAAGCGGACGAAGTAAGACACCATGCGCGATCGCATGGTGTCTGATTTCTCTTCCCACATTATTAAGGTACCCACTTTTTTCACTGTTATTAACATCGAAGGCAGAAATAGTTCCCATTACTCTGAATTTAGATAATTGGGGATATTTATTTGCTAGTTCTATTAAATACTGACGATGCCAGACTTCCATCTGGGTATAGATTGGCTGATTTTGGGTGAGTAATTTTAAGGATGCTAATGCGGCGACGCAGCCGAGGGGATTGGCGGTATAACTATGCCCGTGATAGAGGGTTTTGGTGGGATCGTCACTATAGAAGCTGCCGTAAATACGTTCGGTGGCGACTGTGACGGCTAGGGGTAAAAAGCCACCAGTGATTCCTTTTGATAGACAGATTAAATCCGGTTTTACATGTGCCCTATTACAGGCAAAATCTGCACCAGTACGTCCGAATCCAGTCATCACTTCATCGAAGATTAAAAATGTATCAAATTCTGTAGCCAGTTCCCGCAATTGTTGCAGAAATTGGGATCTACAGATCCGCATTCCGGCGACACCTTGAACTAGTGGTTCGATAATTATTCCGGCGTAAGAGTTGGGACGATCTGATAAATTTTGTCTGATTATATTTAGACAGTTAGCTTCTTTTTCAAGTATATCTAAGTCACCATCATAAGTATCAGGATAAGGACAGAAATCGACCTCGAATAATAAGTCTTTAAATACATCCGAAAAGATCGATCGAGTCCCCACCGCCATCGTCCCAAACATATCCCCATGATATGCCCCTTCAAAGGACATAAACCGCCCTCGATGTTTCCCAATATTAGCCCAGTACTGATACGCCATCTTCAGCGCGATTTCTACGGCGGTAGAGCCATTATCTGAGTAGAAGACGCGGGTGAGATTTTCGGGCAATCTGGCGACTAGTTGACTGGCTAATTCTTGGGCTGGCGCGTGGGTAAATCCGGCAAAGATTACATGTTCTAATTGTGCGGCTTGATGTGCGATCGCCGCTACAATTTTAGGATGCGCATGTCCGTGGAGATTTACCCACCAACTCGAAATACAGTCAGCAATTTTTTGCCCATCAGCTAATTCTAACCATAACCCTTTTGCTGACTTAACTTCGATCGGATCTGGTGCCGTTTTTGCCTGAGTATATGGATACCAGATATGCGGATTCATTAGAATTAATCGATAGTTATCAATTATCAACTATCAACTATCAATTGTCAACTAAATTACTTACTTTTCTGATTTAGAGATTTGTAAGACTGCTCTTTTTGGAGCCAATCGCGACCGAGTTTAATAGTTACATCAGAATAAAGATTTCCAGAATTTTCTATTTTAACTTCGCCAAATCCCAATAGTTGCGATAAACCTTCGGCAACTACGGGATTGCCTTTTTGAGCGATAAATTGACTGGTAGTTAGATCTTCTTTGATTTTAGGCGCAGGATCGAGATGTACTTTTTGATAACCAGCTTTATTCAACCGTTTGATTAATCTGGCGGTAGCATCTGGGAAATGACTGGTATCTTGAATATTAATTCGTAGATTTTCTGCTTTAGATTCCTCCAGTGTAACTGTACCGCGATCAAAATAACGTGCCATCATATTTTGGATGCCTGATTCGTCAGGGAGCCAGTAACTGGTGCCATGTTTACCGTCGCCATTATAGTCACCTGGCATCATTAGCATCTGCATTTTTGATTTACCATTTTGCATGGAAAATCCGCCCAGCGCGAGAAATTCTTCAACGGTGAGATTGGTGTCGATATGCGATTGGAGCACTCCAAATAATTGAGGTAGTCGCGCCATTGTCATCGGATTGAGCGATTGTTCTAACAATGCTTTAAATACCATCTGTTGGCGTTGCATCCGACCGATATCACCATTAGCATCGTGACGATAGCGTAATAAGCCCAGTAATTTTAGTCCGTCAAGATGTTGTTTCCCTGCTTTAAGATTGATATAAAAATGTTGGGAGTCATCTTGATATTTGATATCTTTGGGTACTGTCACAGTGACTCCCCCCAGTTCATCTACGAGTTTAGCAACTCCCATATTATTGACCCGAATGTATCGATCGATCGCCACGCCACCTAAAACCTTGCTGACTTCTTTTGCGGCAGCCGCAGGGCCACTCTCATGGTCTACAGCGTTGATTTTTTCAACCCCATGTTCGCCACGCTCGATCTTCGTATCGCGGGGAATTCCTAAGACAATCGTCCGTTTAGTCTGGGGATCGAATCGGAGCAGCATGATCGTATCTGACAAACCATCTAAGGAGTCAACTTCGGCATCATAACCAGTTTTTTTTCGATCTTTTCCGTCGCTACTTTTGACATCAGAAAGATTTGTTTTAATCCCCAGCAACAAAATATTAACTGGCTTAGAAACTTCTGGTACTTGTAATAAACTCCGAGAGAATGCTTCCTTCCCATTTTGATTGAAAAATGCAGCATCTACGGCGGACAGAGTGCGTTGCTGGAGTGGTGCCGAAGTCAGCGAAACGGCTAAAAAAGCCCCCGCAGCCGCAGAAAGTGCGCCAATGCCACCTAGTCCCAGCCAAAACAAAAACGGTATTTTGCGTTGCTTTTTAGCTGACTGACGACGCACCATTGGGGGATTGGGTTTACTAGATTTACGGCGGTTTTGGTTGACTTTTCTCGCGTCCACTTTACTCACGGTTTAAATAGGGATGGGGGTTTGGAATAATTGCGATTGGTAGTTGATGTCCGAATCTTGCTCGCAGATCAATAGACACGCGAGATCGCACGGCTGACAACTACTGAATGGTGCGTTCTGCTAGGACACTAAATCCAGGCAATCTTAAAGATTTCTTTTGCCAGAGTAGCATCATTAACCATACGCTAGCGATAAAGTAGCCAGAGGTAGCTAAACTGTTTAAAAATAATAACCTGAATCCGACTGTTGATGCCCCTGATAAGTCTGCACCAACATTTAAAGTTAGATAGATACTCAGCCAGGTAAATGCCAGGAAGATTGATAAGCGACATACGGCTAGTTGTCGTTTATCTTTTTGGCGGCGATAAATCGCCCACATTGACGGTAGTAGTCCAATGACGGGTGTCAGGTATAAAAATGTTTCCAATTTAGCCAGTGCGTCGCTATCTCGATGGTGTGTTTGTTCCTGGGAAGGATCTCGAAATAATGTCATGGGTTTATCGTCTTCACAATATGGGTAGTTTTTCTCTATAGATCTAAAATCCCCAATTTTTTGCTGTTTAGCACTATTCGGTTGAAATTTCTTTGGGGAGGGGGTAGTTCGGCTACGCTGAATAGCTGAGGGAAGAGGGGTGATGGTATAACGTTAACTTTCTTAAGTATTTCAGACTTTTGTTTGTTCCTACAAGTCAATTACCCACCACTGAGCGGAGTACCGCTACAGTGGGGGCTTGTATCTAGGCTCCACCGCAACTCTGAAAACCTTTGCAGGACTTCAGCTTTGGCTTCATCACCCGATACATCAGGGCACATTGACAAAGTACCCGTACTCGTCCAGTCTTGCCGAACAAGCAGCGTTCTCATTGCAATATTTCGCGCACCAACCAAATCAGAATGCAACTCGTGGTTGCAGCATTCGCAGCGGAACAGCAGCCCCTTATTCGGTCGATTAGCCTTCGTGGTATGTCCACATTTTGGACAGCTTTGCGAAGTATAATGCGCCGGAACCTTAGTAGCTAGAGAGCCATTTAGATTAGCTTTGTAGTCGATGTAGCCATGCAATTCGGCGAATGACCACCTAGCCTTATTTCGATTAGCTCTACGCTGTTTTTTGCTTGCCTTTTTACCAGATCTGGTTTTAGTTCTATCCCGTATTCCGGTCAAGTTTTCCAATCCAATGAGGCTGTTAGGTTTAGCAATTTCCTTGCTGATTTGATGATTTACGTCAGCGATAAACCGTCTTTCTCGACCTGACAGAGCTATTAATCTACGCTTTGCCGAGCGAGTGCCTTTACGCTGAAGAATTTTACGTGCTTTGAAATAACGATTAGCCTTGTGTCGAGCTTGTTTTCCAGAATAGAAAGCAGATCTATTGTTTAGATCTGTCTCCACTGCTAAATAACGCATTCCCACATCAACGCCAGAGACTCTGGTTATTGTCAATGGATTGATGTCAGGGGTTTCTAACTCCATACTAACCATCAAGTAATAGGTCTTTGAAGATCGTTGATATACAATCTCAGCCTCTCCTATTTTCTTACAGTTGGCAATTAGTTCCAGGTGTTTATCATAGCCATCATAAGAGACTTTGATTCGACCATCTAAGGTGTTAATGCTAACTGTTCGCTCTGGCTTAAATGAATAGTCACGAGGGTAATTTAGGGTAACAGTTCGAGAAGCGTATTTAGGGGCTTTGTCTAGCCCTTTATATCGCTTCTTGGTATGCCCAGCTTTAATCGCTACTGCATTCTGTTTTACCTTAGTCCAAAGACTTTTGTACGTTGCAGTCACTTGTCTGGTTACGCTGCAAGCCATTTGTGCTCCAAGCCCAAATAAGCCGCGCAGATCGCCGTAGACAACCTTCTGCAACTTAGCCCCATTGCTAATATTGCCATTATCAAAAGCAACGACTGAAGCATGGTTCAAGGCATCTCGATAAGCCAAAGCAGTGCGAGATACCAAAGCTTGTTGCTTAGTATCTAAATTCAGCTTTAGTTTAGCGGTGATTACTTGGGTCATTTTTTCAACAAACTCTGGATATATTGTATCTGCTGAAGATAAGGAATGCAAGGGCTAGGACAAGGAATTTGCTTATCTCCTCATCCGGCTCCTCCCTGCCGAGAGCTACGCTTGTCGGTTTTGGTTGGAGCCGGAATCGTCGATTCGCGCGCATTCCTCCCGCCACCAAACGGAGTACCGTTCTGGTGGGGGCATCCTGCTGTTCTAGGTGAAAAAAGTCATTAGAATTAGTCTGGAGGTTGTTTATATCCTCTCTCGCACAGTCCCCAAACTTGGAACAGTCCACCAAGCAAGAGCATAGGCTTGACGGGGAAAGTTGACAGCATGACGAAAGTGGACGCGGATTTTGTATTTACCTGGATCGCGAATTTGATGAAAAATATGCTGTACGCTGTCTACAGAGCTAGTTGACGACCATAAACTGCGATCGAGCTGATTTTCTTCAATCGGCATTAAATACAGATCGAGCTGATTGAGACCCCGATTGCGAAACTCTTCTCCGACATCGTACTTCTTATTGCCATTGCGATCTTGTAATTCTACCAATCGATCCCAAGCAAGCGTAATCGAGACCCAACTACCTTCGGCGAGAGGTCGATCGAGGATATAATCTCGGTATGCTCCCGCAGGGACAGTTCGATAATCCCATCCGATCGCGGCTACTGGCTGTATGGGATAATACTGTCCAGGGCTAAACTGTCGATAAGCGCGGAAAGCATTTAATTGTCCTGCACCTAACTGAGCATCGAGAGGAATCCGTGGATCTCGACTGGCTTCTGATTCTGTCCAATCTCGATTATTTTTGGCAAGTACCGTTCGCGTCATCCCCAATCGCAACCCATCGCCCTTATCCAAGATTTTATCAGCAGAATTTAATAACACCGCCTTCATCACCTCATGACGGCGGGTATCGGGACTCCAATGAGCGCGAAGATCGAGCGGCATCTGACCTTTTATTCGTAGCTGTCTGTCACCAAACTCTTGCAGTAAAGCCACCGTTCCCGTTACATGAGGCGTAGCAAAACTAGTACCATGAGCGACGCTGGTACCGTGAGCCGCTCCAGTGGCAGAACGAAATATTAAATTATCTAATTGAATATTACCCCCTGGTGCCACCAGCCCGATCGATCTGCGATTGCCAACATTAACTTCCCGACTCTTCATCCTTTTCGCCTTACCCGTCGGCATTTCACTTAGATTGGAAAAATCTAATTTCCGATAAATTCCCTGATGGAGAGTTGAATAGGCTACCGTAATCCCATTGTAGTTGTCAGTGGGAATCGGCACACCGCCCTGACCCTGATTACCTGCTACCAAATATGTCACATTATGCACCCGCGCCGACCAATCCAAACATTGAGTCAAGAGCGCATTGCCATCTAACTGCGGATGCGGACGTGGATCTCGTTCTAATGGCTCTCCAAAGCTCAAATTGATGGCGCGAACATCTCCCCTAGCCTGCAGAGCGATATGCTGGGTTGAGAGGCATTCTTCCGGCTGTCCAAGGCGATCTCCTGTTCCCATTGCAGTGGCATATAATCTCGCAGCGGGAGCAACGCCGGGAAATCGCCGATCTTTGCCAATCATCACGGCGGCAACTACCGTCGAATGCGCTTCAACATTTGTATCAGCTTTAGCCGCACCATTTTGATAAAAAACCCGTTCGAGCTGGAAGTTGGGATTGGTAGCTACCTTGTCCCAACCAAATTGAGCCGGACGACCGATTTCTACTTGTCCGATCGCAATGTTTTTACCTGTAAGATGATAGGGAGCCTGCTGCAATCTCAAAGCATCAATCCCAGCACTACCAACAGAATTAGCCGTTGGCAATGCCCAACTCGGAGCAACAATACTCGCTACCGATATCCCCACGACAAGCTGCTGCCAATATTTTTGATTCAATCAGCCGATCTCCACCAAAATCTAGATACCTAACAGTTAATCACATACCAGGTCATCCCCCTTCCCAATCTCTTTCTACATTTTGTTACAGTATCGCCAGTCCTGCCCAAAATTATTGCAAACTGTGTACAGGTAAAATCCCTGTGTTTGGAGAAATCTCTCATGTCTGATACTCAAGTGTTTGTAGCTTTAGCAGTTGCGCTGATTCCTGGTTTGTTGGCATTACGCCTGTCAACCGAATTGTATAAATAGGATGTAATGTATGCTAGTTGATAGCACAAGGGTAACTCTTGTGTGTATACTAGCCCATGTTGATATCGCTGGTAGCTAGTTTTGTCTAACTTCCGGCCAAATACTGGGGTGTAGTTGAAACTATTCCCCAGATTTTGTATGTCAATCTCCAATCTCATCGATTTTTTGTCGCAAGTTGTATAATAAGTAAAATTTCCATTTGGGTGTACTAGGTTTTATGAACGCACAACCTTCTTTCGATCCACAAGAACACTCTCCACAACAACGAACATCTTTGACATTGCGCCAGTCGCGGAAATTAGAGCGAGATCCTGTCAGAACTACGAAAAAGGGGTCTTTTCGGCGTAAGCGATCTCGAATTAAATCCACGGCGGTGTATGCTCATCGTCGTCAGGGATTGGAAGCAGCCACCAAATTAGTTACTTATTCGGCGTTATCGGTGTTTGGCATGGTCACATTGGTAAACTCGATCGGTTATAGCTATTCGCAACAGGGTAAATTGCAACATCTCAAAACTGAATTGCAAGATGCGAAGATCCGCACCGAGAAAATTAATAGCAACTTCAGTCGTTCCTTTGATCCTCACGCGGCAAAAAATGTGATGCAAGAAAATAGCTACAAAGTTGCACCAGATCGTCGTCAAATTGTTTTACTCATTCCCACTGTCAATGCGCCACAAAGAACAATTGGTAAATAATTAGTTAGATTGATTTGATGGTTGGATAGCACCAGTAAAATTAAAAGATGACGCTTTGCTGCCATCAGCAATCGAGATTTGTCCTTGCAATTGTTGTGAATGATTGTCTGAGATCGTTGCGTCTCCACTCGTCTTGGGCTTAATATTTTTTCCAGGGAGATTGTTTACCAACGATCCAGCAATTCGGATCGGCGATAATTGAGCACAAATTGTGGTTGGTAATAATCCGGTCAAATGAAATTGTCGAACGTTTAATCGACCAGAGAATGTCGGCTGACTGTTTTTAATACTTGTTATTTCCTGTCGCTTATTAACTAAACTAGCATTGAGATAAATTCCCGATTGTTGGAGTTTTAATAGCAATTGTTTATTCTGAAGACAAGTAGGCAATCGTTGAGCGTTAATTATATAGTTACCAGCAACCGAAATTGGTGCTTTAAGATTAGCTTCTCCATAACTAGTAATAAAGTGAAAAAATCCAATCGCACCACCGATGGCAAGACTATATAATCCAATAGATTTAACTGGAAAAACATTCATTAGTGGTTAAGAGTGTATGGCAATGTAAATAAGTTTACTATTCGGAAGATTGGAAAAAGTATGCTCAACGGAAATCAGTAGCAAAATTCTCACCTATTCAATATACATCGTAGCTATCAGCACTAGTTTACAAAAGAAGTCAACCGCTGAACCCATAAATTCAAACACTAATCGCAACTTTTCCCCGTACTTGTCGCTGTTCGAGTTGGCGAATTGCAGTCGGAATTTCGCTCAGATTGTAAGTTCGATCTATAAAAGGTACAATTTTTCCAGCTTCAATCATATCCTTCAAAATAATCAAATCCGATCGATTGGGTTTAGCCATCAAACATTTCAATTTCCGGCGCATAATTCTCGAAATCACCGAGCCGAACAACATCACCTGAAACAATCGCGAGATCGAGCCACCAATCAGGACATAGGTGCCCTCAGCCTTTAATATCGATCGATAATCGAAAACCGATCGATAGGCGGCTGCATCCAGAATTAGGTCATACTGCTGCCCATTTTTGGTGATATTTGTTCGAGTGTAGTCGATGATGTGGTCTGCGCCGATCAATCTCATCATCTCCATTTTATTCGTACTGCATACCGCCGTCACCTCCGCCCCCAATGCCTTGGCGATCTGCACCGCAAACGACCCTTACTCGCGGCGATATCCCTGGCAGATCAGGGCGGGTTTGAGTCGCTTTCGATGCGGAAGATTGCCCAGGAGCTAGGCGTTCAGGCGATGTCGCTATACAACCATGTGACGAACAAAGACGATTTGCTCGATGGGATTGTGGACATTGTCATCGGCGAGATTGAGGTACCCGATCTGGGTGTTGATTGGCAGACGGCGATGCGGCGGCGGGCGAATTCTGCCCATGAGGTGCTATTGCGTCACCCCTGGGCGACGATGCCGATTGTCTCACGGATTAATGTGGGGCCAGCGATGCTACGCTATATAGATGCGACTCTGGGCTGTCTCCGCGAAGCGGGCTTTTCGTTCGAGATGGTAGACAGGGCTTGGAATGCGATCGATAGTCACATCTATGGCTTCACGCTTCAGGAGCTAAATTTTCCGATTGAGACTACCGAATATGCTAAGACAGCTCAGGAATATATGCCGAATATCCCTGCTGACAAATATCCTTATATGAATCGGTTGACGCATCACCTCATCGATGGACATTATGATGGCATTGCTGACTTCAATTTTGGGCTAGAATTGATTCTCGATGGACTCGATCGGTTGCGCTCTAACGATTAATTGTTGTCACTATTAACTGTTAATGGTTAATAGTTAATTAGCCATCAGATTAGCTAATTTTTCCACGCATTTTACTAGCGATCTCATGTGATTCCTGTTGGAGAAAATCAAAGAATGTACTTGCCAGAATAGATAATTGCTTATCCGCTGGATAGACAATATACCAATGACGCTCGATCGGAAAATGTTCGACATCTAAGATTGTCAATTCTGACATTGCATCTGGCGTAACCGTATGTTGTGAGAGTACCGATATCCCAAAACCTACCCCAATTGCTTGTTTAATCGCCTCATTCCCACCCAATTCTAATCGCACCTTGACAGAGATATTATGTTTGTTAAGTAGCTGTTCTACGGCATCGCGAGTACCTGAACCGCGCTCGCGCATAATGAAAGGTTCATCTTGTAATTTAGAAATAGGGATATTTTTTTCACCAGCAAGAGGATGATTTTTAGGGGCAACTACAACTAGGGGATTTTCAAGAAATGGATGTAAGGCAACATCCATTCGTTCGGGTATTTTGCTAATAATATAGAGATCGTCAAGATTTGCGCTCAGTCTCTCGAATACTCGTTCGTGGTTAGTAATTTCTAGTGCAACTTCTATCCCTGGATATAATTGACAAAAAGGGGCAAGGGCACGAGGAATAAAGTACTTAGTAGTGGTAATTGTCGAAAGCTTTAATTTCCCTTGCTTCAGCCCTTGAAAATCAGCAATTTTCATCTCAAATCGAGACAATCGATCGAAGATATCTTGACAAGTGAGAAATAATTCTTGTCCTGATGGGGTTAGATACAATTTTTTACCAATTTGTTCAAACAAAGGTACTCCAATATTTTGGGTAAGCTGCTTGATCTGCATCGATACTGTTGGCTGCGTCAACGATAACTCTTCTGCTGCACGAGTAATACTAGTTAGCCTTGCGACAGTTTCAAATACTTTAAGTTGATGTAGAGTAGATTGACGCATTTAAAGTATTTTGTAAAGAGTTTTTAGATTGTTGATCGTAGGTTGTCTTTATAATTATAGATCGTTCTGAACTCATACTTTGAATAACTAGTTAGGACAGATCCCCGACTGTCTTATTTCGCTAAACTGTCGGGAAACAAAGGCGGGCGCGAAACGCTTCTCTAAAGAAGTCGGGGATCTTGCGGTACTTATCCCATTAAGATCACTCGATCGATCACATGAATTATCCCATTGTCAGCCTCAATATCTGGGATAATGACAGTCGAATTCTTCACCTCAAAACCCTCGCTACAATCGATCGAAATTGGCGAACCTTCGAGTGATTCTACAGTACCAAGTTTAGCGAGATCGGCTTGAGTAAACTTTCCAGATACCACATGAAATTTGAGAATCCGGGCTAATTGGGGTGGGTTCTGGACTAAGGTTTGCACTGTTCCAGGGGGAAGAGTTGCAAAGGCTGCATCGACTGGAGCGAACACTGTAAATGGCCCAGGTGATTTTAAAGCATCTACTAATCCCGCTGCTTGAACAGCAGCAACTAGGGTGGTGAAGTTACCATTACCCACAGCAATATCTACGATGTCTGCCATATTATTTATCCTAAATTTAATTTTTTGAACGTATTTTTTTGAATGCCCAGTAGCCACACAAACCGATTAAACCAAATACAACTATTTTGGAAACTGGGGCTAAGTATTGCTCGATCGATCCATAGTTTTCCCCTAATAAAAATCCCGCCGTAGTTAAGGCTAATGTCCAAATCAAGGTACCTACAGATGAGTAAATGGTAAAAGTGGTGAAAGACATATTATTCATCCCCGCAGGTAGAGAAATGAGTGTTCTAATGCCTGGCACCATCCGACCAAAAAAGACCGCATTTTTACCATTTTTATCGAACCAATCATTAACTCGGTCGATATCTTTTGTAGATACACCAATCCATTTACCATAGCGATCTGTCCAACCAGCTAATCTTTGATAATTAACTAATCGTCCGAGGTAGTACCAAGCATAAGTTCCCGCCATTGTACCAACGGTACCAGCGAAAACAGCCAGTCCAAAGTTCATTTTACCTTGCGCTACGGTAAATCCAGCTAATGGCATAATCAGCTCGGACGGAATTGGTGGAAACAGATTTTCGGAAAACATTAGTAAGCCGATGCCCCAATATCCTAATCCGCTCATTAAACTATTAATCCATTCCACCATATTAATTATCAATTAATTTAACGGTATTCCTGATTTTGAATATCGCTTAACCGTGCCTCAGGACGTTTAAATCTGTCGATCTGAGATTCAAAGAATTGACGATTTGCCTCTAGATGTTTGGGATTCTCATCATCGAGGGGATATAATAATGCAGTGCGTAAAGCTTGAATTACTGCGGAAGTCACACAGTACATCGATCGCTGAAAGCTTACCCCAGATTGAATTAATATATCATCTTTACCTCGACAATGTTGTTGATAATAATCAACTAAATATTGCGGCAAGAAATGGTACATATCATCCATTAACAACGTCGGCGGAATTCCGGCACTCCCGACTGGATTTACATCTGCATATAAAATTCCATAGTGGAAGTCTTTTTGTTCGGAGGGTACTTGCTCTGCTTGAGCGTTATATGATTTAGTCCCCCGAAATGGAGCGGTGCGATAAAATACTGCTTCTACATAAGGTAAAGCTGCTTCATATAACCAAGTGAATCCAGCAGATTTAGGGATGATTTCAAACATTTCTCCCTTAATATAAACATGGTGATAAATTGGTCTTCCGGCGATAGCAAAAATCCCATTCACTAGAAAATTCATCGCCTCAGGTACAGAGGTAATTTTACCATCATCGTAAAGATCGCTCATTTCAAAGAAGACTGGAGCCATTACTTCCCAAAATAATCCTAAGTTGGAATAATAAGACATTTGTCGTACCTGCTCGACAAACATATCGGGGAAGAGTTTGTACAAACCTAGCATCACCGGATTGCCCTTAAAATAGGCTTTGATGGCTCGATCGGCGTTATCCTTATATTCGGGAGTATCTAGGTAAGGATCGAACTTCCCGCCCATGCCACAGTGCCAATACATGGCTTGCATACAGGCTTCTGCAAACTCCATGTTAATTCGATCATGTAGCAAATGATGGAAGATTCTGGGCATCTTTGTACTGCGCCCTTTTTCCAGAAATTCGAGCAATTCGGGATGCGCTGAAGCTACACCTTTTTGCTGGATGCGTAAATCGGCGGTGTCACCTGCATAGTGGTTGGGTAAGTCTAGATAGGATTGGGGCAAAAAGTATTTAAAAATCGGCAGCGGGTTGATGAAAACTCGCTCGGCGATATATAACAAGTTGCGCCAATAAAAGTCCATCGGTACGGCGTAGGCTTTATATAAACCGATGATTTGCATCAAGTTTTCGGGGGTGTCTGGAAGCATCGCGCCACCCGCTTCGAGGCAATGAATTATGTCAGCGAATTGATGGGTGGATGGTGGAAGTTTTGTGCTGGTTGTTGTTGTCATAATTTTAAATAAGTTTGTTTGATATTAATTTTGTAAATACTGGCGTGGTAAATCCCCTCCTCGGAGGGGTGCCGCAGGCGGGGTGGGTAGATCTCCGCCACCAATCTAATCCCCAACCCGCGCAATTTGCTCATCAGAATGTGTCAGTATGTTTCAGGCACAATTACACCTGCCTACTTAACGGAGATCTACCCACCCCCCCCTTCGGGTACCCCTCCCAAGAGGGGATTTTCCACTTTGGCTATTTGGGTAGTAGAATGGGGCATCATCGCCACGATATTATCGGTAGTAATCTGACTATGAGAAATCAAAATATTCGGTTGAATACCTAACCAAATAATTAACACCGCCAAAACAATTGCGGGAACACGTTCATAACTAGCAACCTTTGGTAAATAGGTGTGATTCTGTTCCAATTTCCCAAACAAAACCCGATTGATAATGATGATGAAATAAACCGAAGTTAAACCCGTACTCGCTAGACAAATTAATGTCGCCACTGGAAAGGCTGTATAACTACCTTGGAAAGAGAGAAATTCACCGATAAATCCCACCATTCCTGGAATTCCCGCACTCGCCATCGTTGCTAAAATCAGCATCACGCCGACGAATGGTAAACCGCGTTGAGGATTGAGTAAACCGTGGAGCTGCTTCAATTCCCGCGTACCAGTTTTAGCTTCGATAATTCCTACCAAATTGAATAATAGGGCGAGGATTAAACCATGCGCTACCATCTGACAAACTGCGCCTAAAATACTCAAGGGAGTTCCCGCAGCGGTGGCGAGGAGGATGTAACTTAAATGAGCGACGGAACTATAGGCGATCGTTTTCTTGATATCAGTCTGTGCGATCGCAATCAAACTACCATATACTGCTGTAACGACGGCGATAATTGTCAACCACGGCGCGACGATTACCCACGCATCGGGGAATAAACCTAAACCGAAGCGAATTAAGCCATACGCACCCAATTTGGAGACAATTCCACCGAGCAACATTGAGACAGGTGTAGATGCTTCAATATAAGCATCGGGGAGCCAGGTATGGAAGGGAACTAAGGGCATTTTAATCCCGAAACCGAGCAGAATCACGCACAAGAATAAAAGCTGGAGATTCGCAGGTAGATGGGTGGCTGCGAGGGATTCATAATTGAAGTTACCAGTCTTGGTAAACCATGCCCAACTCAAGAATCCAGCCAGTAAAATTATCCCCGATAGAGCTTGATAAATCAGGAATTTAGTGGCTGCATAACCGCGTTTTTCGCCACCCCAAATCGCGATTAATAAATAGAGCGGGATTAATTCTAATTCATAGAATAGAAAGAATAATAGTAGATTTTGAGCGAGAAAGGCTCCGGTAATTGCCGTGCTGACTAATAGCATCAGCGCGTAAAATAATCGCCCACGCATTACTTCGGTATTGGTCGCAATCACTGCTAGTAAAATTAGCAGCGCGTTGAGGATTACTAGGGGTAATGATAATCCATCAACACCTAGTTGATAGTCTAATCCTAATGGCTCAATCCAAGTAAACTTCTCGACGAATTGTAAGCCTGGATCTTGATAATTGAATGTGGATGCGATCGCGATCAATATTACCAATGTTAACCCAGAAATGGCTAACGCGATCGTGCGACTAAATCCAGGGATGATTCCAATTAATATTGCCCCCAATACGGGCAGCCAAATTATCGCACTTAACATGATTTTAAATTTACCTCGATCGATATTCAAAATTCGTGGGGTGGGGACATATCCCCGACTTTTCCAAAAAGTCGGGGATATAACAGTACTAACAATTAAGCAACTGGAGTTACAATTCCAGTGTCTAGATCGTAGAAACCACCGATGATTTTGAGTTTGCCAGCCGTGATTAAATCTGCAATCACAGTTGAGGTTTTGAGTACGGCAATCTGAGACTTAATGTTAGCTATCGTCACATTTTTAAGCGTATCTCCTGATTGACCTTTACTTACTGCTAATGCTGGTTTGATCTGCTCTATAATACTGCCGATTTTACCAGGAACTGGTTTATTATCAATCGTGGCTTTTACCGCACCACAGGCACTATGTCCTAGCACCAAAATCGCTTTAGAACCAAGTACTAGGGTGCCAAATTCTAAGCTACCAATCTCTTCAGGAGTAGCCACATTACCTGCGACTCTGACTACGAATAAATCACCTAATCCTTGGTCGAAAACGATCTCAGCAGGAACGCGAGAATCGGCACAACCTAGAATTGCAGCGAAAGGATTTTGACCTTTAGCAACTTCTCTTAATCGGAAAGAACCGCGATTAGGTGATTTAGTTTTCTGATTAGCAAAGCGTTTATTTCCTTGCATTAATTGCTCGATCGCATTGTCAGGTGTAAGATTTTGTTTAGCCTCCGCAGATGGAGCATCTAATAAGTCTACGCCCAATTTACTCGTAACTAAACCTGTCCCAACGGCGGTAGCACCGAACTTAAATAAGTTGCGACGAGAGATGTAGCTAATGACCTTCCCTTTCATGATTTTAAATCTTTAAATTAAATAAACAAACCTAGTAATAAACCGAGCAATACAATTCCTGAAAATCCTAGTAAGATATAAAGCTGAGATTGACCAGATGTACTGTATTTAAGAGCTTGTCCGCTAAATAGTGTGCCAAATCCAATTAAATTCACAAAACCATCGACAATATATCGATCGAACCAATTAATTATCCGCGCACTAGTCGCCACCAATAAGACGATCGTCAATTGATAAAATTGCTGTACATATAAATCATTAGCAAAGAATTTTTGGACGGCTGGTACTGGTAATTTAACAGGCTTAGGAATGGCATCGACGGCATAAATCAATCCGCTACTAGCGATACCAGAAATGCTCGACCAAATTAATAAAGTCGCAAACATGCCATTTACTTCACCCCAGCCTGGTACCATTCCCAAATCTCGTAAGATAATTGGTAAATGACAAACAAAAATAGCTGTAGCAACTACTGGTAAAGTAATCAACCAAAAAGGTTCGTATGTCCGCTCGGTCATCGGTTGGACTTTACCTAAAAAGATCCGACAAAATAACCTGGTTAAACTAAAAGCAGTTAGAGTGTTAACAATTAAAATTACGCCAACTAACCAAGGTTGCTCAACCCATAAACTTCCAACTAGTTGCAGAAAGCCCCAGAACCCACCTAATGGAGGTAATGCAATAAAAGATCCGATCGCAATTAATAGTGAAAATGCTGTAAATGGACGGCGAGAAAACAAACCGCCTAACTGAGTTATATCTTGACTGATATTCGTCCAAATAATCGAGCCTATACTCATATATAACAATGCCATTCCAAAGGATTCATTGAATAGAATAAATCGAGCCGAATCTAGATTTTGCGTCCCAACGGCAATAAATACTAAACCGATATAAGCACTCAAAGAGTAGGAAAGTACCCGCTTTATATCAATCTGCGCGATCGAGATTAACGAGCAACTAATCGCTGTCGTTACGCCTAAAATTACCAACGTATTTAATAACACCGGAGATAGGGAAACAACCGGAGCGAGTTTAATCAATACAAACGCCCCCGCCCCCACAACTACCGCATTTCGCAATACTGTCGCTGGAAGTGGTGCTTCCATCGCTTCATCCAGCCATAGCTGGAACGGAATCTGAGCGCATTTACCCAACGGGCCAGCACTGAGCGATAAACCTAATAACAACGCCACTGTCGGGTCGATTTGAGCCGTTTGCGCCCACGTTGCTAACTCGGTAAAATTCCAAGTTCCGGTAATTGGATAAATCGCAATTACTCCCATCAACAGGATAATATCGCCCACCCGCTTCGTCCAAAAAGCATCCCGCGCACCAGTAATTACTAGTGGTTGAGCATACCAAAAGCCAACTAATAAATAAGTCGCCAGGGTGAGTAATTCGAGGAAAACGTAACTAAAAAACAGGGAATTGGATAACACTAAGCCGCAGATTCCTGCGCCGAAACAATTCATCAGCGAGAAGAATCGCGCCCAGCCCCAATCCATTTCTAAATAACCCACTGCATAGATTTGGGAAATCAGATTTATCCCTGTAACTACTGCTGTCGCAGTTAGGGTAATAGTGGAAATCTCGATCGGGAAATTGATATCTAAAGTATTAGTATGCAGCCAATCATAGCTAATTTCTTGAGTAGGTAAATTCCAGCCAATTATTAAGGCTAAAAGAGCGTGAATAAAGGCGAATCCTGCCATCAGGATATTAACATAACCCGCTGGTCTAGTTCCCAGTTCTCCCGACCAGCCCAGTGACCAAGGGCTGGCTAAGAGTACCCCAATTAGGGGATAGCAGGGGATCAACCATACGGTTTGAATCACGAAGTTGTACATAGATTTTATTCTATAGATTAATAATTTAACTTAGTTATAGCTCTATGTATAAGAATAAACGAAAACTTCAGAAAAAGATAGAGTGAACATAGAGAAAAATCTTATGTTTACCCGATATTTTTCTGATGGGTTTGATTCTCCGTTCGCGTAGCGTTCCGTAGGAATGGAGCGGCTATTGCAAAGGCAAACGCGACCCTACCGCCAACGATAGTCGATAGTCTATTTTTAACTTAGATTTAAACCTATGGTTTGGAAATGAGAATTGTTTAATCCCTATGTAAAAAACAAACCTATTACCTATTACTTCGTATTTCCCATTCTCGCTTGGTAATCTCCATTTTATTTGCCTCAATCCATCGCCCTCTTTTTTGAAATGCGTGGGGGATATATCTAACTAATCTCATCCCAACTTTTTCGAGCGTGCGCCGACTTGCTTTATTCCACAGCGCGTAACTCGCTTCAATGATAGTTGCGCCTAATCGCTCAAATCCAAACGTAATCATTGCAGTCGCGGCTTCGGTCATATAGCCTTTACCTTGATCCTCTGGATGCGTCCAAAATCCCAAATTCCAAACACCCACACGATTAGTCCGACGGAACCCAATTCTACCAATCAATCGATCGGAAACTGGATCGGCGATCGTAAAGGTAAACAATTCTCCCATCTCCCATCCACGTAAATTCTCTGCCAAAGGTTCGGAGAATTCATCAACATTTGTCGGTGGTTCCCACTGCATCCCATCATTAAATCCAGCATAAGTGGTCGCTGAAATTACATAAGGAAGATCGTCTATGGACGGACACCGGAGCCGACATCTAGCTGTTTCAATCGTAAAATTTAGTGGGATAACTAGTTCCATAATTGCTCGAAAAATCTACTTTTATTTCTATAAATTGGGAATTAGATCGATCGAGATTCAATATTTATCTGTGGTTTGAATTGGATGTTTTGACGAAATGATTCAATAGAGACTAAGCTGTCCGATTCGGCATCCCATAATATAAATTTAAAACAGTCAAATATATCACCCATTCGTAATGTTTTTGATTTTGATAGTAAGTGAATGTTTTGATGGTGACAAGCTTCGAGATGATAATTGGGAATTCGTTCGGATAGATGATGAATATTATGATAGCCGATATCTGCGGAAAACCACTTAAAAATCGTTGGTAATTCTAAATAGCTACTTCCTTCAATTGCCGCAGTTAGATAATCCCATCCCTCTGTTTTGTGGGCATAACTACCTTCAAAATTATGCTGCATGAAGAAGACATATAGAAAAATAGCGGCGGAGAAAGTCAATATCGTAAAATAAATACCTAAAAATAATCCTGCTCCCAGTAAATTGCTGAAAATAATCCAGCTACCAATTACGCAAATGTTATTGAGGAGTAAGTCCCAGAATTCTGCTGTTGTATACCAATTCCTAGATTCGTAAGAAGTAAAAATTTCTGAAAATCTCATCCGAGTATCTTTTTTCAAGCAAGTAACTAAATGCTTTGCAAAACCATACCCACCTAGAACCAGAGCTAATCTTGGCTTAATCGCAAGGTAGAAAAATCCTCCTGGTAAAGCCATTAATGGGTGTCTGACAACTTCATAAACACTTTGATCAAATGCATTGAGCTTGGAAAATTCCTCAGTAGAGAGAAATGATGCGACACCACGATATCGATCCCAGTCACCATTAGTTTTGTGGTGATAAGCATGACCTCTCGACCATGGATATTGGGGGATAGCATTAATAACACCCAGCCCAAAACCGACAATTCGATTGACTTTTTTGGAGCTAAATAGTGAGTAATGTCCACAATCATGCATTAACGAAAAACAACGCAATGAAAATAGTATCATCATCACCATAATTGGCGGCAGTAACCATAGTGAAATTGCCGCCGCTTTAACGGCTAAAAACCATAAACAGATGTAAGGTACAACCGTATTGATAATTTGGTAAGTCGCCCATAAATCGTTACTTTTCATGTAAGGATTTAGCACGAAGTCTGATTTCTTGACCTCATTTCTAATCTCAGTTTGCATTGAGTATATATATATGTAAATAATTTCGATGATAACAAGTATTTATGGATTGTACCAATATCGACTAGTTCAGAGTAAAATTAGCGGGGTTTTGATCTCGCCGATGATTGAATGGAATCGGTACACCTTGAGCATCGCCAACTAGTGCAGCGGTTTTTTCTAGAGCAGTTCGCAGTCGTTTGGCGGCATAAATAGACATATCGCGCGGTACGCTGATTCGATCGCGTAAATAGCGCAAAGCTGCATCAGATCCCTGGGGTGGGATACAATCAACATCTGTCATCATTGTTGTCAGCGCACACCGCAAAGCTTCATCCATCAGCTTGTCATCCGTTGGATTGACGCGAATGATATTCGCGTGGTGCTTAATAGTACGGTAGAGAGCTTCCGCGCGAGCGGTTTCTGGTTCGGTAAAAGTTGCATCTGGCAAACCATCCCAGGGACCATTATCTACCTTAGACTTATTAACTAGCATCTGGGGTTCCCCATTTTCCCAACAACCGCCCATCTGGGGTGGCAAATCGTGAACGTGGGTGTGGAAGTCGCTTTGAGTACCGCGATAAGTCGCGCGGTTTTCCATCGCGTCAAACCAAGCTGAAAAGCGGGGATTTTCCTCGCGGAGGGAATAGCCTTTGTAGTAGTAAAGACTAGCATTCATCCGCTCGACGTAGGGCGTAAAAATCACGTCAGCGGTGCCAAATTGCTCCAGGAAGTAGGCTCCAGGAGTTTTGCCGAGTTCTGTTTCAATTATTGCCACAGCGTCGCTAAATTGCTCGCGATTGCGTTGTTCCTCTTTGGCTGAATTTGCTGGACGACAGAGCCAATTACACCAGGCGCGAAATAGTAGCCGCTCCAATTGTCGCAGCCGGAAAACGTGAGGATCTTTCATCCCGAAACCCAAGGTACCGAAAGCTTGTTCTAGCGCAATTAAGATATCATCACTTTCGGTAATGATGCGTCCATCTAATTCTAGAGCTGGGAGCATTCCCGATGGTACTTTGCGCTTGTACCAACTCTCTTTTTCCCCATAGCAAAACATGGTGACTTTTTCAATCCGGTAGGGGATTTGTTTTTCCTCTAACCACAGCCAGATTTTTTGACAGTATGGACACCACGCATGATTGTCGCGGTATAGAGTCACCCGTACCGCCGATTCAGTTTGTCCGAATAGTCTCAATTTAGCTTGTGCATTGGTAGCTCCATTGACAGGATCTGATGGTGTGAATTGAGCTGTTGTCAGATCTGTTAATTCTTGCCAGGTTAAGGAATTAGTAGTCATTCAATAGTGTTGGTATGTTTTAGGTGGAAAGTGGGCATACTATATGCGAGGCAAGTGAATAACCAATCTGAGTTGCCAGAAAGACTATGGTTTAGTTTCGATTGTCTTAGCTAATTAACCTGTATTGACTAATTACCAGCATAAATCATCTCAGGTATTGATGTTTAGCGATCGAATCTAGATTTACAACTCTCACCTTGATGATAACTTGCTCGTGAGTGCTATGAAATTCAATTCGATCGACAATATTTTTAGCACTCATAGATTTAAACTATGGCAATGATCAATCTCGTTATTTTTTATAGAGATAAGTATTCGGAGGTAGAAAAAAGATGAATCTTCAATTCTAACAAGTGCTGACATCGATCGATTCTCCAGAGGAGAGGCTTCACTAATAATTGTCATCAACAGAAAATATTCAATTAATCTTTACCAACACTAATACTCAGTCAGATCGAACCAGCTTAAGTGGAGTGACTTTGATCGATATGTTTACCAACAATTATCTTTTCCCACCCGCATAACCAGTAGTCAACCAAAACAAAGATCTAAATCCATCCCTAACAGTTTTTTGAATTGGTTCCGATGGTCTACTGCTACTAAAAGTTATCGGTTTGACTTTGATGCCTCGACTGCCAAAAACCACCTCACCAATGACCCGTGCCCGTTGCATATGATCATCAGAAGTCACTAGATAAACACTAGTAATCCCTTTCGATTGAAATCGATCGACCAACGTCGTAAAATTAGTAACAGTATCGATCGCCTGATAATCCAAATGTAAATTATTTGCCGATACACCAGCCTTCTTAAAAACTCTCTTGGCATATTCCGGCGGTGCGCCACCAGAAATCCATACAGGTAGATTCGGATGTGTATGGGCAAATTTGGCTGCAAATATTTCACGCTCTTCTTCACCACCTAAAACAAAAATTGCTTGAGGTTTAATCCAGGTATTTTCTACCTCTCGATAACCAATCCAACCGATTGGTAATAGTGGTGGTGAAATTAGCACGAGCAACTTCCACAATTGCCAACGATGGCGGCGGCGAGGGTGCTTGCGGACTGGAGCTGAATGCGACGATCGGGGGAGAGTATAATTTGCCATGCCTCGGTAAGCTTGGAAGGGATAAATTGAGCAACCTTCAACTATTCCTAGTCTAGGATAGGCTCAAGTTATCATAGTTTATCAATGCAGACAACGGGACTGGCGGGAATCGAACCCACGGCCTATCGCTTAGGAGGCGATCGCTCTATCCTTCTGAGCTACAGCCCCAAGAGGGTTGGGATGATGGGGGAGTGTAGGGAAAGAGAACCCTTTACCCTTTACCCCTAAAGCTTAAAACAACTTACCCATAATATTCCCCAGATCCTCAACGATATTACCATCGCCGTCGGCATCGATCATCTTCGTAGCCATGCCTAGAAAGTCCTTGCCGCCACTCATACCGCCGAGCATTTGGACAATCCCATTTACGTCTAAACCACCCTGTTCCTGACTGGATTTGCCCAAGGCACCCATTACCAACGGTGCTAGCATTCCCAGTAGTTGATTAGCTGCGCCGCTATCCATACCAGTATTTTGACTGATGGTATCAGCCATCGCGTTATGAGTACCACCACCCAAAACTTGACCTAGTAAAGCACTGCCCATATTAGCCGCACCAGCATTGCCGACAAAACCCATCACATCATCTAGAATCGAACCATCATCGCCTTGAGCAACTTGCCCAGTCGCCTCAGCTTGGTTGCCAAAGGCTGACAACAACATCGGTAAAGCCATACCTACCGCTGATTGGGTAGTCCCTTCATTCGAGCCGATTTGTTGACTGATTTGTTGAATTACTGGGCCGCCCAGTTGACTCGCAAGCATACCAATTAATGGATTCATAACAATCTAGCTGGAGTTGGATAATGTTGAACATTGATTCGTTGGTAGCCTCTCCGTGGAGAATCGCCGAACACATTGTACACAAATCTTTTACCAATTTTGATTTGGCTAGCTAATAAATAGCAAATTATAATTGTCCGATCATTTTGTGCGTCTGAGGAATTACCCGAATCTGCGGTAGATATTCTTTCATCACAGCTTGCCAAGTCAATACCTGTTCTGGTGTTGGTGCTGTTAAATCGGGATTTGTATGGGGTTGGGCTAAAGCTGTCATCGGTTGCAAAAAGACGATGATTCGTCGGCTCAGTTGCTCAGAATGAGAATCGCTCACCGCCGCGACTAACTGAGCTGCTTGTCGAAGTTCAGCCAGATCGGTAGTCTGGGAAATAATAATTTTCACGAACACCTCGACACCCGCAGCCTGACACAGTTGCAAAAATTCTAGATGTTCCTCCCAGTGAGTCTCACCGCTAACACTAGGTAATTTAATATCCATCCCCACCAAATCCAGGTATGGCAAAACTTGAACCAACTGTTTAGGGCGATGTCCACCCGTTTCTAGATAGATTGGTAGGTTAGTTAATTCCTTAACTTGGGGCAAAAATTGGGCAAGGAATGGAGCGTGTAAAAGTGGTTCGCCACCAGTAATGCTGATACTGTCGTGGAGATGTGGCTGGTTTTGCTGCTTAATCCAGGTTAAAAGTTGAGACGACTCGATCGGGTTATCATGAGTCGTAAAATCACGTGCTCCAGGCGTTTGCTCGATCGAGCATGTTGGTTGTTTCGTCCAGGTATGTTCACTATCGCAATAGTGACACCGCAAATCGCACCCCCCAAACCGGACGAAAATCTGGCGGGTACCGACATTTATCCCCTCACCTTGAATCGCTGAAAAGATTTCAATTAAATTGACAGTGAGTGCAGTCATGAGTATTGGCAACCGATGGACTAACTATTCTAACTTATGCTCGGAAGGAACGGCGACAGACACTGCGGAATAACGATCGATGAAAATATTAAGCCGAATTGATTTCTGATTTTTTTGATTGACACACACAGACAAATCATCGTAGAATGGTAATTTGTCAACAGTTGGAACCGCTAGGTGACTGCAAAAATTTCTAACACATGCCAACTATCCAACAGCTAATTCGCAAAGCTCGCGAAGACTATAAAGTCAAAACCAAGTCACCCGCACTGAAGGAATGTCCTCAGCGTCGCGGTGTGTGTACTCGTGTCTACACAACTACACCAAAAAAACCTAACTCAGCTCTACGTAAAGTAGCGCGGGTACGGTTAACTTCTGGATTTGAAGTCACAGCGTACATTCCTGGAATCGGTCACAACCTCCAAGAACACTCTGTGGTAATGATTCGTGGCGGTCGGGTAAAAGATTTACCTGGAGTCCGGTATCACATCATTCGCGGTACGCTAGATACTGCTGGTGTCAAAGGTCGCGAACAAGGTCGTTCCAAATATGGAACCAAGCGTCCTAAGAAAGCAGCTAAGTAAGTCTTATATTTCGATCCGCTAACAGTGCGTCAAATATATTTGTAAGCTTACATAAAACCATACTCAGTCGCGCCGCAAACACTCCCATGCTGAGGGTGTCTGCCTATAGTTGTGTTTAGATATCGCCAGGTATTTTGCCCAATCTTAGACAATTGCTAAAGTCGAGGTAAATTGGTAGTCTCTAGTCTCGTTGCGATCGGTAATCTATATACCGTCACTGAAGATTTCTATATTAATCCTTAATTAAAGCAAGTAAAATCAGTTGATAGTTGATAGTTGATAGTTGATAGTTGATGGTTGCCGACAAGTAACCAGAACCTAAAGCCTAAAGTCTAAAGCCTAACACCTGACATTATCACCAATTCAAACTTCGAGTTATGTCACGTAGAACGACAGTTCCAAAAAGACCAGTTCCACCAGATGCTGTTTATAATAGCCGTCTGGTCAATATGATGGTACGCCGCATTATGCGGAGTGGTAAAAAATCGATCGCTTATCGGATCATTTATGATGCGATGAAAACTATCGAAGAACGCACCGGTACCGATCCGCTCGAAACTTTTGAAAAAGCAGTCAAAAATGCTACTCCCCTCGTGGAAGTCAAAGGTAGACGGGTTGGTGGTGCGACATACCAAGTACCGATGGAAGTTAAAGCCGATCGAGGTACAGCACTAGCTATGCGCTGGTTGATCAATTATTCTCGCTCTCGTGCTGGCAAATCGATGTCAGGTAAATTGGCTAACGAGCTGATGGATGCAGCGAACGAGACAGGTAGTGCGATTCGTAAACGCGAAGAGACTCACCGGATGGCAGAAGCAAACAAAGCATTTGCTCACTACCGTTACTAGAGTTTTACTCTCGTTTTCAGTCTATCTGCGGGCACTTCATCCGAATGTGCCCAAAAAAGTATACAATCTTAATAAAGATTAACTAGTTTTATTTAAGGCAACAGACAAGTAAGGAGGTTATTGTGCCACGTACCGTCCCGTTTGAGAAAGTACGCAACATCGGGATTGCAGCCCACATTGATGCGGGTAAAACAACCACTACCGAGAGAATTTTATATTATTCTGGGGTTGTCCACAAAATCGGTGAAGTTCACGAAGGAACTGCTACCACCGACTGGATGGTGCAAGAACAAGAGCGTGGAATCACCATCACCGCCGCCGCAATCAGCACGACTTGGAAAGATCATAAGATCAACATTATCGATACACCTGGACACGTAGACTTCACGATCGAAGTCGAACGTTCCATGCGGGTACTAGATGGTGTAATCGCTGTATTTTGCTCCGTTGGTGGTGTTCAGCCTCAATCGGAGACGGTATGGCGACAAGCCGATCGTTATAAAGTACCGCGGATCGTCTTTGTGAATAAGATGGATCGGACAGGTGCAAATTTCTTCAAAGTTTACGAACAGATTCTCGATCGGATGCGTGTCAACGCGGTTCCTATCCAGATTCCGATCGGTGCTGAAGGCGACTTTGCTGGAGTAATCGACCTCGTAACCATGCGGGCGTTTTACGCCCTCGATGACATGGGTAAAGATGTCGAAGAACGCGACATTCCCGCAGATCTCCAAGCTCAAGCAGATGAATTCCGCTTGAAATTATTGGAATCTGTTGCAGATACATCTGACGAACTGACCGAGAAATATCTCGAAGGTCAAGAAATCAGTGAAGCTGAGATCAAAGCCGCAATTCGGAAAGGGACGATCGCTGGAACCATGGTTCCGATGTTCTGCGGTTCTGCCTTTAAGAATAAAGGTGTGCAATCGTTACTAGATGCCGTAATCGACTATCTGCCTTGTCCAACTGAAGTACCTGCGATTAAAGGTAAATCAGTTGATGATGAGACTGTAGAAATCGAACGCACCGCAAATGATGATGAGCCATTTGCAGCATTGGCGTTCAAGATTATGGCGGATAAATATGGTCGTTTGACCTTTATCCGTGTCTACTCTGGAGTAGTCAAAACTGGTACCTACGTGATGAACCCGACCAAGGGCAAACGCGAACGGATCTCCCGCTTGATTATCCTCAAAGCAGACGATCGCCAAGAAGTAGATGAACTACGGGCTGGTGACTTGGGTGCGGTACTCGGACTCAAAGATACCTTTACAGGTGATACTTTGTGTGATGAAGATAACCAAGTAATTCTGGAATCACTCTTCATCCCCGAACCAGTGATTTCACTGGCGGTGGAACCAAAGACCAAACAGGACATGGAGAAGCTCTCCAAGGCTCTGATTTCCCTCTCCCAGGAAGATCCGACCTTCCGCGTCCACACTGACCCTGAGACCAACCAGACCGTAATTGCGGGCATGGGTGAACTTCACCTAGAGATTCTGGTCGATCGGATGATGCGTGAATTTGGCGTAGAAGCGAATATCGGTGCGCCACAAGTAGCTTACCGCGAAACCATTCGTAAGAGTGTCAAGCAAGAAGGTAAGTACATCAAACAAAGTGGTGGTAACGGTAACTACGGTCACGTCGTGATCGAGATCTCGCCAAGCGATCCAGGTAGCGGTTTGGAGTTCGTCTCCAAAGTTGTCGGTGGTTCGATACCAAAACAGTACATCAACCCGATCGAGCAAGGTGTTAAAGAAACCTGTGAGTCTGGAATTTTGGCTGGGTATCCAGTAATCGACCTCAAAGTCACCCTCGTTGATGGTTCCTACCATGACGTTGACTCGAATGAAATGGCATTCAAAATTGCGGCATCGATCGCCATGAAGGAAGCCGTCATGAAAGCTCAACCAACCCTGTTAGAGCCAGTAATGAAGGTTGAAGTTGAAGTTCCCGATAACTTCCTTGGAAACGTCATCGGCGATCTCAACTCCCGTCGCGGACAGATCGAAGGTCAAGAAGCGGCTGCGAACATCTCTAAAGTTGCTGCTAAAGTGCCTTTAGGCGAAATGTTTGGTTACGCAACCAACATCCGATCCAACACCCAAGGTCGGGGCATCTTCTCAATGGAATTTAGCCATTATGATGAAGTGCCCCGTAACGTAGCGGAAGCGATCGTTACCAAGAACAAAGGGAAATAGATAGTCTCGAAATCGTTGTTAGTTAGGAGTTATTGAAAAACAACAAATAACTAACATCGATCGCAGAATATCCAGTTAAAATCTAAAAGAGGAATATAGGAAATTATTCATGGCACGCCAGAAGTTTGAAAGAAATAAGCCCCACGTTAACATCGGTACAGTTGGTCACGTTGACCACGGTAAAACTACCCTAACCGCAGCAATCACCATGTCCCTGGCGGCAATCGGTGCAGCTAAAGCGCGTAAATATGATGAAATCGACGCAGCTCCAGAAGAAAAAGCGCGTGGTATCACCATCAACACTGCCCACGTAGAGTACGAAACCGTAACCCGTCACTACGCACACGTAGATTGTCCTGGACACGCTGATTATGTAAAAAACATGATCACTGGTGCAGCACAAATGGACGGCGGTATTCTCGTCGTATCTGCTGCTGATGGCCCCATGCCACAGACTCGCGAGCATATCCTCTTGGCTAAACAAGTTGGTGTACCTCGTCTAGTTGTGTTCATGAACAAAACTGACTTGGTTGATGACGATGAGTTGCTCGAACTCGTAGAAATGGAAATCCGCGAATTGCTTTCCTTCTATGACTTCGATGGTGACAATATTCCCGTCGTCTCTGGTTCCGCAGTCAAAGCCGTAGAGCAAATGATTGCTAACCCTAAAACTATTCAAGGCGAAAACCCTTGGGTAGACAAAATCTACGATCTGATGGCAGCAGTAGATGACTATATTCCTACTCCTGAGCGGGAAGTTGACAAACCATTCTTGATGGCTGTTGAGGACGTATTCTCGATCACTGGTCGTGGTACAGTTGCAACCGGACGGATCGAACGTGGCAAAGTCAAAGTTGGCGAAAACGTGGAAATCATTGGTATCCGCGACACACGTAGCACCACCATCACTGGTGTTGAAATGTTCCAAAAATCCCTTGATGAAGGTTTTGCTGGAGACAACGTAGGTGTATTGATGCGTGGTATCCAGAAAGCCGACATCGAACGCGGGATGGTAATTGCTAAACCTGGTAGTGTGAAACCACATACCGAATTTGAAGGTGAAGTATACGTCCTAACCGACAAAGAAGGTGGTCGTAAGACTCCATTCTTCCCTGGCTACCGTCCTCAGTTCTACGTCCGTACAACTGACGTAACTGGGAACATCAAAGCCTTCACTGCTGATGACGGTAGTGCTGCTGAGATGGTGATGCCTGGAGATCGGATCAAAATGATCGTAGAACTGATCAACCCAGTTGCAATCGAACAAGGAATGCGTTTCGCAATCCGTGAAGGTGGACGCACCATCGGAGCGGGTGTTGTATCCAAAATCATCAAATAGGTTAATTACCTAAATTAAAGATAGAGATGTACTCAGGTGCATCTCTATCTTTGTGTCTGATGAATTAATCACATCATTCAATTACCTCGCAATACGGTTTTTGTTAGTCAGCGACTCAAGTCGCCGCTAGTGATGCAAAGTCCGCCTTCGCGGACTAATATGAGGCTTGCCAGTTAACCAACCCGTATTGCCCACACACGGACTGAAATTAGTCCGCGTAGGCGGACGTTGCATCATGAGCCGTACTCGCGGAGCGGATACGCTAGGATGGTCTCAATCGCTGGCTTTCATGGATTCCCAACTCCCCGCTTTAACTCGGTGGCATCACCACCTTCCGCGCCAGCCCAAATTTCTGTAACAACCAAATTGCCCACCAAGTCGGATCGTACTCCCACCATCGCCAACCTGCTTTGGCAACATTCGGATGAGCGTGGTGGTTGTTGTGCCAACCTTCGCCATAGGTGAGAATTGCTGCCCACCAAAGATTAGGGGAGTTATCCGCCGTCTCAAAAGTCCGGTACCCCCACATGTGAGTAACCGAATTGATAAACCAGGTGCTATGCCAGAGCAAAACCGATCGGACAAACATTCCCCAAATCACAAATGACCAGCCCCCGCAGGCATACAGCAACAGCCCTAGCGGGATTTGGAGCAGCAAAAAATATTTATTCAGCCAGCAATAAAATCGATCGCGTGCCAGATCGGGGGCAAACCTTTTGTACTGCTCAACGTCGAAGAATTCTGAGTGAGGATAGAAGATCCACAGCATATGGCTCCACCAAAACCCCCGCCGCGCAGAGTAGGGATCTCGATCGACATCCTCCGTATGAGCGTGGTGTAATCGATGACCCGCCACCCAAAAAATCGGCCCACCTTGTAACGCGAGTGTGCCCAGGATCGCGATCGTATATTCCAGCCATTTGGGTACCTGAAAACTGCGATGACTCAACAGCCGATGATAGCCCAAACAAATGCCAATACTGCCGAATAACCAGTGTAAAACAAGAGTCACACCCACGGCAGCCCAAGAAAAGAACCAGGGAGCAGAAAGGGCGATGACATGAATTGTCGTAAAAAAGAATACTGCCGTCCAATCCAGCGGGTAGCGAGTTTGCGTTGTTTGCATTAAAAAATACTCAAATTGCTTTGGAAAATGTTTCAACTGGGCGATTGCCGAGATAAGTATCGAACACGGCGGCAATATTGCGAATCAACAATCGTCCGCTCGGTGTTACTTCAATTCCATCACCCCACCTGTCGATTAATCCATCGGCTTCTAGCGCATCAAGAGCGGGTAATTCTTTGGCAAAGTAATCATTAAAATCTCGATCGAAACCCAGGTGATATTTTGCTTCCAAATCTGACATTAATACCTGGAATTGACACATCAATTCCATAATCACCGTGCGGCGAATTAAGTCATCCTGACTCAATCGCACGCCTCTTTCGATCGGTAATTCACCTGCATCGATCGATCGATAAAAATCTTTCAAGCCCTTCTGATTTTGACAATAGACATCCTGCAACATACTAATAGAAGTCATCCCAAAGCCCAATAAATCTGATTCAGGCTGGGTAGTATAACCCTGAAAATTGCGATGAAGTTGACCATTACGTTGAGCGATTGCGAGTTCATCATTAGGCTTGGCAAAGTGATCCATCCCAATAAATACATAACCATTTTCGGTCAATTGGGCGATCGTGTTTTGCAAGATCTTTAACTTTTGGGCAGT